>NZ_FNCU01000014.1:0-187602 GCF_900099855.1 Bradyrhizobium sp. Rc2d
CAGCTGCCCGGTCAACCAGATCATCTCGATATTGCGCTGGCATTCCCGCTCCAGCCGTCGGCTCGACGGCACGCGATTGAGGTAGCCGTAGATGTAGATCTTGAGCATCATGCCGGGATGGTAGCCGGGTCGCCCCGTGTCGAGTGGCTGGACGCCAACGAAGCCGAGCTTATCCAGATCGAGACCGTCGACGAATATGTCGACCGCTCGGACCGGATTATCCCCGCTCACATAGTCATCGAGCGACGACGGAAACAGCGTGCTCTGCCCCCGATCCAACCCTTCAACAAAGCGCTTCATCAGATGCCCCGCAAAATCGCAGGGAATCTTATCGCCCGAATCACAGCAAACAGAGCCTTTTCACACAGCCTGGGCCAGAAGCGGACAGCCTCGCAGGCCGCGAGCGATCTGGTACACGACCGCGCAGTCATTCCCTTCGGATGCGTTCAGGCAAGCAGCGGGGTTTCCCGAAATTCCTCATCGATGCATCCACGCCCTGGAAATCGAAAGCAGTGTGTGACCGATGACGCTGAGGAGCGCCGCGATGCCCCATATAGTGAACATGTTCTCTTTGTAGCTTGCAGAAAAGCCAGCGCCTTCGGCGATCACATCGCCGATATACTTCCACCAGCCGGTGAGAGTGCCCGGCAACCCGCCAGTCGCATCAGCAATCGCAAGCGTGACTCCCGAGATTACGGGAAGATAGAAGACGAGAACCACGGATGCGGCGAGAACACGGAGAACGAATCGCATGAGACCCTCCAATGTACGCAATGATCGCCGCGAACTCACCGAGCCGTTGTTTCTACGTGAGTCCCTTTGAGGACAGCACCTCGAAACAATCCGCTTCGCTTACACTCATGACTGCGCACGCGCCCCTGCAAAAAACTGCTGCTCCCGCGCGCGCGTTTATCGCCGAGAGCGGAATCATTTTCGGCGCGACCGCGGCGCTCTATGGCGAGATCACGGTCAAGAATGGTCGCGTCGAGCAGGCCAACTTCGACACTGCGCATTAACGAAACGCCCAATATCGAGGTCCATAGCGTCAAAGAGCTCGGAGCCCCCGGGCTTCGCCGTGGCAGCCCGCCTCAAACCTGAATCAAGGCGTAGGGTCGACCGCTGGGCTTCTCGATTGACCGCGCCACGTTGTAAACCCGCGCGCCTCCGGGCGTGCGGCCTTCATAGCGACCCTGATGAGCATGGCCGTGAACGACCGCACTCACCGTAAATCGATCGATCGTTTCGCCGAGGCGTGACGAGCCGAGGAACGGAAGAATCTCCAGCGGCTCGCCTTCAACCGTATCGAGAATCGGCGCATAGTGAAGGACGACAACAGCCTGCTTGCTCGCCACCGCGCGCATCGCATTTTCGAGGCGCGTCGCTTCGTTGACGGCTTCGGCGACCAGGCTCTTGACGACGGCCTCGCCGAACGAAGCGAGCATGCGGCGGCCGAACCCACCGATGAAGCCCTTCACGCCGACGAAGGCGACGCCATCGATTTCGTACGACTGCCCGTTGAGCAGGTGCATTCCGGCGCCCTTCAAAATGCTCTTTACGTCTTCAGTCTGCCCGGACTCGTAGTCGTGGTTTCCGAGCACGCCGACAACGGGAATGGAGCAGGCGCGCAAATCCTCCGCCAGAAGTTCCGCTTCGGACGGCTTGCCGAGGTCCGTGAGGTCGCCGCAAAGGACCAGCACCCGGGCCTTGGTCGAGAGCTCGGCAAAGAGTTCCCGGAAGGACAACGTGCGGTCCTCCTTAACGTGGAGATCGCCAATGGCAGCGAAGGTGAGCGTGTCGGGTTTTTCGGACATCGCGCTACTCGCTATCCTGGTCTGCGTCGGCAAAGCCCCATTCCTCAACGGCCGGGGCATAATCGACCTGCGAAAACAGGCGCCCCCGACATATCTTCACGCGCGGAGGAGGAAGTTCGAACTGGGTCTTCAGGCGGGCGACCAGTTCGTCCATCAGCCAGCGCGGCAGGCAATCGCGCTCGCTCGGATAGGCCCAGCGGAAGTTGAGTAGATGTGCCAGAAGCACCTCCCAATGCAGCTCCATGTAGGCAAGCAGACGCCGCCAGTCGATCTGATCGTGCTGCTTGAGAATGAGATGCGCGATATCCGGGCCATCGTAACGGTGCCGCAGCTGGACGAAGGCCTTGGACCAGATCAACTCCGTCGGGGCGATGATGCGCATCGGCGTACCGAACACTTCGATGCGCGGCGCGGATTCGAACCATTGGTCGGTCACGGGAGCCATGCCATGCCAGAAAGCGAAGATCACATCGAAAAAGTGCTCGTCCTGGAAGACCTTGCCGAGCCAGCGTTCGTCCTCGATTGCGACGGTGTACCCGAGGTTGCGGAAGTGGTTGAGAACACGTGGATAGTCAGTCGGCTTGCACACGATATCGAGATCTTTGGTAGCGCGCACCACGCCGGTATAGGCGCTGACAGCATACGTGCCGGCCAAAAGAAACGGCAGATCCAGCTTCGCGAGCTCGCGCAAGGCCTGAGTGTAAAACACCTCGGCGCGGGCCGATGGCACGGTCGGCTCGGCGGCCGCAGCGATCGTCTCTATCGATCCAGTGGTCTCCTTGGCCATAATAGTTCACTCGAAGCTCATCGGCTTCGGCCATGAGGGTCCCTGTTCGACAATCGAATAGACCATGCAAAGTTCCGCGCGCCCTAGGTCCCACCGGCAACAAACCGGTTCGCAATGGTCGATGGACTTCGCTTTCAGCGTGCCTTGGCGACGTTGAGGAATTGATTCGTCTTCAAATTCGGTACGTCTTCAGCGAGCCAGAGAAGCGCGTCAAACATCTGCGCACGGCGGTCGACAACATGGGCGTATGCGGTGAGGTCCGCTATACCCCTGATAGCGGCGCGATAGCCGACCTCACCAGAGGTCCGAGGCGGACATTCGCGCGAGGCGCCAGCCGCCTCGACAAATTCCGGCTCAGCAAGAACGGGACGTTTGCGAGCCTAGTTTTGTGAACGCGTAAAGGGGACAAAGCGCACGAGGGCGACGGCGCGCGTCGTCGTCTTGTCGGGGGCGATTTTTTCGACGACCGTGAGCTGCTGAGTGGTGTAACCGGGTCCCACCGGCATAACGAGCCGGCCACCTACTTTAAGCTGTTCAATCAGGGGCGGCGGTGGCTGCCCGAGCGCGGCAGTCACGACGATGGCGTCAAAAGGACCGCATTCGGGCCAGCCATCGTATCCGTCGCCAAGCTTGACGCTCACGTTGTCATACGCGAGGTCTCTTAATGTTTTCGCGGCGGTCTCGGCCAATTGCGGGATGATCTCGATGGTGCAGACCTTTCGCGCCAGGTGCGCAAGGACGGCGGCCTGATAGCCCGAACCCGTCCCCACTTCCAGCACAACGTGATCCGGCGCGACCTCGACCAATTGGGTCATCAAGGCCACGATGTACGGCTGCGATATGGTCTGCCCGAGACCGATCGGCATCGGTCTGTCCGCGTATGCGGTGGAGCAAGACTGCTCGGGGATGAATAGATGGCGTTTCGTTTGCTCCATGGCCTCAAGGACACTCTCCGACAGGCCTTGCTGTCCCAAGGCACTGGCGGCGGATCGGGCGTATGCCCGGATGGTTTCGACCATGGCGACGCGCTCGCGGACGCATTGCGCGTCCTTTGGTGCGTCCTGAGCGGTCGCTTCCCGGGCCACGACAACCATGGCAAACACGAGCAGCAGCAAGGCCTTCATCGTGCGCTCTCCGAGAAGTAATGGGCTCACGTCGAGCGCTCGAGCGCAATGAGCCGATTCGACGCATCACCTCAGCGAAACACGGCGTCCGGCGAACGACCGCAGTGCGTCATGGGGCCCTCCAGCGGTCACGATCCATCACTTTATCTGGAAGGGCACGCATTGCCGACCAAAATGCTCTCAAGCGGGATTCCTCACCTAACGTCCGTTGCGGGTCATTCGCGTCGGTTTGGCCACGTGATTACCACGTCCGGTCCGGCCCCGGCTGCTGACGTGCCGGCCGCAATCGCGATCTTCGTCTTTGGGCCATAAGCAATCATTCCGGCCGCTGGCCGGATGCGGTGCCGTCGCCGCGCGGCAGGGTAATGATAAACTCAGTAAATGCGCCAGGCTCGGTCTCGACGTCGATCCTGCCGCCGTGTTGTTTGACAATGATGTCATGGGTCATTGAGAGGCCGAGCCCCGTTCCTTCTCCGGCCGGTTTGGTGGTGAAGAAGGGATCGAAAATCTTTTCTCTGACTTCGGGCGAAATGCCGACACCATTGTCGCGAATCCGGATTTCGACTGTCTTGCCAAGGTTCTTGGTGGCAGCGCTAAGGACAGGCTCAAAGGTATCGTCGGCTGCTTCGGCCTTTCGCCTAGTCGCGGCATAGAAACCGTTCGAGATCAGATTAAGCAACGCTCGCGTGATCTCCTGCGGAAACAGCTCGGCCGCACCCGCATTCGCATCGAAGTCGCGCTGCAGCGTGATGCTGAAGCCGGGCTTTTCGGCGCGTGCGCCGTGGTAGGCAAGATTGAGGCTTTCATCCACCAGCGAATTGATGTCGGCGGGCCGCTGCTCACCCGGCCCCTCGCGGGAATGCAGCAGCATGTTCTTGACGATGGAGTCGGCGCGCTTGCCGTGCTGCACGATCTTTTCCAGATTCTCCTTGAGCAACTTCGTCAGTTCGTTGACTTCCTCGCGGAGCTTGTCGTTCAGAGCGGCGGCTTTCAGCGTATCGTTCAGCTCGTCGGTGAGCTCGGCCGAGAGCGCGGAGAAATTGTTGACGAAGTTGAGCGGATTCTTGATCTCGTGCGCGATGCCGGCGGTGAGCTGGCCGAGCGACGCCAGCTTCTCGGTCTGCACCAGGCGATCCTGCGCGGCGCGCAGGTCGTCGAGGGAACGAGTCAAATCGTCAGTGCGCTCGCGCAGCTCGCGGAGCAGCCGCGTGTTCTCGATGGCGATCACCGCTTGTGCCGCAAAATTTTCTAGCAACTTGACCTGCTTGTCGCTGAACTCTTGCACCTCCTTGCGGTAGACAGCAAAGGCGCCGACAAGCTCGCTCTCCTTGAGCATCGGCACAATCAGAACGGTGCGGGCTGCGGCGACCTTGTAGATCAGATCGTCGGGATACTCGGTGGCAATATCGGCAATGTGAACCAGCGCCTTGGTCTCGACGAGGCGCCCCAGCGAAGGCGCCCCATCAAACGGCACGATGAAGTGTGGCGGCGTTTCCTGGTCGGGCGCATACGATTGCGGCACGTTTTGCGCGGCCATTCGCGCCACCCGCCGCAACCTGTCGCCTTCGTATAGGAGCAGCGTCCCAAAACTGGCGCTGCAGATGCGCACGGCATTTTCCAGCATGGCCTCGAACACCGGCCCAAGCTCACCAGGCGAACTGGATATGACTTGCAGCACTTCCGAAGTTGCGGTCTGCTGCTCCAGCGCTTGATCCAGCTCTACAGTCCGACGTTCAAGCTGCGCCTGTAGATCGGCAACCGAAACTGCCTCGCGACGAGTGACAGATGGGGCTATCCCGCACTTGGTCTTGGCCGATTTGCGACCTTTTGGCGCACTTCTCCTGCGGGCTCTCGCCTTGGCTGCCTTGTTGCCCGTCTTTACCACGCGCGTCATTTCCGGCCCCTGGGTCGAGAGCGGGCATCTTATCTGTCTTGGCCATCGGAACGGAAGGGGCGGATTCGCCCCAGTCAGCCGCAGACTAGCCGCTTAACGTCCGAGTTGGGTCAAACGGCGAAATGGCCGCCGTGCCTGCAGTAGTCCGCTCCACACCTGGAAGCGGAGCTCTCATTTGGAAGCGCGGCTTGGACTTACATCCTCATTTCGACAGCGTCGCGGCCCCACGCTCGTCATTCTCCCGCACATGGATCACTGCGATGTCATCCGCATAGATCCGCTTCCAGCCCTTGAGCTGGTCGAGGATCTGCGGGCCCGGCGCATCGGCGACCAATAGCGTCGCGTCGATCTTGTATTCGTCGAGCAGGCGCGGCAGCAGCTCGGGCTTCTTGCCCTCCGTCGCCTTGAAGAAGTCCATAACGAATTTCTCGCCATAGAGCTCGGCGCGGCCGTCGACGAAGACGGGGATGTCGCGCGAGATCAGATAGCCGCCGAACTGATAGGCGTTGAAGATGCGTTGCACCTTGCGCTGCTCGAGCAGGTCGACCGCTGCAACCGGCGTCTGCGTCATCGTGAAGCCGAAGCGGTGATGCCCCATATAGAGCGAGGTCGAGGTCCAGCTCGCGGCGACAATCATCAGTGCGCCGAGCGCGGTGACGTAGCGAGCCGGCCCGTGGTCGGCGCCAGTGGCGTCAGCCGGCGGCCGCGAAAACATCTCGCCGAGCGGCTTGGCCAGCACCAGCGGCACCAGGAAGGCAAAGGCCTCGATGCTCCGGACATGGGTCAGCGCGCTCCAGGTCAGGAACAGGATCAGGAAGATCCTGGGCGCCGAGAGCACGACGCCGCGATAGTAACCGAGCGCGATGAGGCCGAGCAGCGCGCCCTCGAATGATGTGAACGTGGCGAAGTTCGCCGGCATCCATTCGAAGATGAGCGACAGCAGCTCGCCGAGGCTGAGGATGTTGGTTGCGCCCATCAGCGTCCGCCAGCCATAAGGCGTGCAGCAGCTCGCGATCAATGCGCCGACGCCAAACAGCACCCAGCGCAGGAACAGTTGGAGCCGTCGTCCCTTCTCGGCATGCTCGACCGCCTCGAGCGAGATCGGACCGATCAGCGCAAGGCCCAGCACGAAGCCGCCGTGCAAATTCGCCCAGAGCGCCATCAGCGGCAGCCAGGTCCAGGACGGCGCGCTCCTGCGGTCGGCCGCCGCCATCAAGAGGCCGACCCACGCCACCATGACGGGCAGCGCCAGGATATGCGGACGCGCCAGCACGTGATGCAGCGACAACAGCAGCGCCAGCATCGCAAACAGCACCGCGCGCGGTGCCTGGATCTGCGCATCTAACAAATAGACGAAGATCGCGGTCGAGAGCGCGATCCCGATCGCGGTGAGGATCACTGGCCCGGCCCAGCCCCATTGCGTGTAGGAGAACGCAAACATCACCTGCGACAGCCACGACGTCGAAATCCAGGGCGCACCGGTCCGCGTGAAGGAATAGAAGTCCGTGTACGGCATTGCGCCGTGGTCGAGGATCCATTGCCCGATCTTGATCTGCCAGAACGAGTCGGAGTCCTGAAGCAGCGTGTCGCTGACAAAGAGGAAGAACAGATAGGTGCCTGCACCGACGCACAACGGCACCAGGGCGCGCGCGCGGCTCTGCACCGCAATGCTGTTGGCAAAGGAAAGGGACATGCCGCCTCGTGGTCCTGTGTCGGTCCAAGCATGATCCGGAAAAGTGTGTCGCGGTTTTCCGGGAAGGTCATGCTCAAACAATAACCTGAAGCGCGATGAACGATTCATCTCATCGCGCTTCAGGCCGAGCGGACGGCATTGGACCATGCGCGGTCATAACTTCGGGTAAATCGGCGGCGCCGGGCCGATTTCATGTCCCGACAATTTAACCGATTGTTTTCAATTTCGATTTACCATCGACGAATACACGCAAACCGCTCCGTGTTTCCGCAGTCGAATTAACTGCGGCGAAATTCTTTGCCTCTAGGTTCGGTTTCATGGTCGGGCGGCGCTGGGAAGCCGAAAAGACCAGACCAGTTTGTAGCCCCGTTTAATCTTTGGAGCAGTCTATGAAGAACCTCGTTTCGCGTTTCGTGAAAGACGAATCCGGCGCCACCGCCATCGAATACGGCCTGATTGCCGCCGGCATCGCGCTCGCGATCATCACCGTCGTCAACAACCTCGGCAGCTCGCTGAACACCAAGTTCGGCTCGATCTCGAGCAGCCTGAAGTAAAACTGGACGACTTAGGAATTTCGAGAGCCCCGTCCTGGACGGGGCTCTTTTCTTTTGGGTGTCGCTTCTCGCGGCGTTACAGCGGGGGCTTCAGGCGGAATCGCTTGGGTCGCCGCAAGCTCCTTTAACCTCTCCCGCTTGCGGGAGAGGTCGGCGCGAAGCGCCGGGTGAGGGCTCTCTCCTCTTGGGTCTTGGGCTATTGATTGCCGGGACACCCACCCCAGCGCACCTATTGTTGTTGTGCGGCAGGCCATCAAGCCTGATCTCATCGCGCTGTCGCCTTCGTGGCCCGGCTGGCGCTCCAGCCCGTTCGCTGTGACGCTCCACGCATTTGCATCTTGTCATCCACCCTGAATAGTTGTTCAGTCTTTGCGGGGCGATTTGTATCTTTGCAGTGACGAAGCGTTCGGCCGCAGGGCGTGTGGCTGGCGTGTGGGACAGGAAGCGCGCCATGGTTTATCGGCGGACGCATCAAGTGGTGAAGCGCCTTGCGGCCCGGCGCAGTGCGATATTGGCCGCGGCGCGGGAGGCTGCGGCGGAGGGCGGGATGGCGGCGGTGCAGATTGCGCCGGTCGCGGTCCGCGCCAATGTCGCGGCCGGCACGGTCTACCGCTACTTCCCCTCCAAGGCCGAGCTGATCTCCGAATTGATCGCCGAGGTCTCCCGCGACGAGCTCGCGGCGATCCGGCGGGCGGCCGACGCTGCGCCGGGGCCGTCCTCGGCGCTGGCGGCTGCCGTGACCACCGTGGCGGTCCATACGCTGTCGCAGCGCAGGCTGGCCTGGGGCATCCTGGCCGAGCCCGTCGATGTCGATGTCAGCGCCTCGCGTCTTGCCAGCCGGCGCGAGATCGCGGGCGAGATCGCCTCGCGGATCGATGCCGCCGTGCGCGCCGGCCATCTGCCGGCGCAGGATACCGCGCTCGCCGCCACGGCGCTGCTCGGCGCGCTTCATGAGGCCCTGGTCGGGCCGCTCGCGCCCGACAATCTCGAAGATCCCGTCAAGATGCGCGATGCGGTGCAGACCGTGACGCTGCTGGCGCTGCGCGCCGTCGGCGTCATGGACGCCCGCGCCAGGGGTCTGGTGGTGCAGCAGACGCTGCTACCGACCGCGAAGGCGCTGGTGGGGGCGTAGAAGTCGCCGTGCGGCCCGGGGCGGGGCCTCATTGCGCTCAGGCCGTTGGTCGCACAGGGCTTTTCGAAAAACCGCAGCACGGGCGCCGAATGCGCCGTCTACTGTGAATGGGGTTGTTTTCGCAGTTTTTGTTTGAGCGGCCGGACATCAGATATGGGCGTCCCCCTCGGGGCCAACCGAGGCGATGCGCACCATGTTGGTGGTGCCGGGGATGCCGAGCGGCACGCCGGCGACGATGATGACGCGCTGGCCGGCGCGGACGAAGCCGTCCCGGAACGCGATCTGGCCGGCGCGGCCGACCATGTCGTCCTGGTCGCGCGCATCCTCGGCCACAACGCAATGCACGCCCCAGACCACGGCGAGGCGGCGGCCGGCCGAGATGTTCGGCGTGATCGCCACGATCGGCGGCTTCGGCCGCTCACGCGCGACGCGCACGGCGGTCGAGCCCGAACTGGTCCAGCAGATCAAGGCGGGCAGGTCGAGCGTCTCGGCGATCTGACGCGCGGCGTCGGCGATGGCATCGCCCGCGGTGGATTCCGGCGCGGGGCGCTGCGCCATGATCACCGAGCGATAGGTCGGGTCGCGCTCGACCTCCTCGCCGATGCGGTTCATGGTCGAGACCGCCTCGACCGGGAATTTGCCAGCCGCCGATTCCGCCGACAGCATGATGGCGTCGGCGCCCTCATAGACGGCGGTGGCGACGTCGGAGACTTCGGCGCGGGTCGGCACCGGCGACTGGATCATCGATTCCAGCATCTGGGTCGCGATCACCACCGGCTTGCCGGCGCGGCGCGCCATCCGCGTCATCTGCTTCTGCAGGCTCGGCACCCGCTCCAGCGGCAGCTCGACGCCGAGATCACCGCGCGCCACCATCAGGGCATCGGAGGCCTCGATGATGTCGGCGAGGCGGTCGATCGCCTGCGGTTTCTCGATCTTGGCCATGACGGCGGCGCGGCCGCGGATCATCTTCTTGGCTTCGAGCACGTCGTCGGCGCGCTGCACGAAGGACAACGCGATCCAGTCGACGCCGGTGACGAGCGCCGCCTCGAGGTCGGCGCGGTCCTTCGGCGTCATGGCCGAGACCGGCAGGTCGGTGTCGGGCAGGCTGACGCCCTTGCGGTCGCTCATCTTGCCGCCGACCACGACACGCGTCACCGCGTGCTCCTTCGAGGTCTCCTCCGCGATCAGCCGCACCTTGCCGTCGTCGAGCAGCAGCGCATGCCCCGGCCGGAGCGCGGCCAGGATCTCCGGATGCGGCAGGTGGACGCGCGTGGCATCGCCCGGCGCCTTGTCGGAATCGAGGGTGAAGGTCTGGCCGTTCTGGAGCTGGACCGCGCCGTCAGTGAAGGCGCCGAGCCTGAGCTTCGGGCCCTGGAGGTCGACCAGGATGCCGATCGGCCGGCCATAGCTGCTTTCGACGTTGCGGATCGTCGCCACCAGCTCCCGCATCTTGTCGTGCGGGGTGTGGCTCATGTTGATGCGGAACAGGTCGGCGCCGGCCTCGAACAGGCGGCGGATCATCGCGAGGTCTGAAGAGGCGGGTCCCAGGGTCGCGAGAATCTTGATACGGCGAAGACGCCTCATGGCTTACTTCCAGACGGGGGCGGGGCAGCGCCTGGCGGGAGGCCAGGCGCGGGGGGCGTACCACCGGGCGGGCTATTGGGCAAACCCGGCACCCCGCCCGGACCGACCGGGCCGGGCAGGCCGGGCACGCGCTGCTGCGCCGGCTGTTCGTTGGCGTCGGTGAGCTGGACCGTCCAGGCCCGCTGCTCGCCGGTATCGACCTCGAAATAGCCGGTCCGGTCGTAGCCGCGCGCCAGGCAATCCTCGGTGCCGCGGATGGTGAACTCCTTGTCGCGCGAGCACATGAAGGCCTGACCCGACCATTCACCGCCACGGTCGTAGTCGATGGCGTAGATGTAATAGTAACGGGCGACCAACGTTCCCCGCAGCAAAGTCTCGCAGGAGCGGGACGAGATGTTCCACCAGCCCTCGGTGGTCCAGCCCTCGGCGTCCTTGTAGCCCAGCGCAATCCCGACCCGGCTCGACGTGTTGTTGCAGAGGCGGAAATCGGCGGACGCCGGGCTGGTCCAGAGGCACAGCAGCGCGACCGCCAGCACCGGGACCAACCGGGCGAGCATGCGAAGGAGGGAGCGGGGAGATTCGGCGATCATAGTCGCGAGAAGCTATATCAGATCATTGACGATTTGGCGTAGGGGCCGGGAACTGACCCAAGGCCGGGGTTTCGGCCCGTTTGCGCTGTGATATGGCAAAATCTGTGACAGGACCCACCTGATCCCGTAAGGGTGACCGCCATCGGGGCAGGTCTTAAGGAATCCAGTTATGGCAATCGACGACAAAACCAGAACGGAGCTCGAGGCGGCCGCTTTCCGCCGCCTGGTCGATCATTTGAGGACGCGGACGGACGTCCAGAATATCGACCTGATGAATCTGGCCGGCTTCTGCCGCAACTGCCTGTCCAACTGGCTCAAGGACGCCGCCGACGCCCAAGGCGCCGCTTTAAGCAAGGACGAGAGCCGTGAAGCCGTCTACGGCATGCCCTACGAGACCTGGAAGTCGAAATACCAGGGCACGGCCACGCCCGAGCAGATCGAGGCGATGAAGAAGGTCCATCCCCACGGGCACTGAACGGCAGCCTGCGGCCTGCTGAGTCGCGCCACACAACAGCTTTCTTCGCCTCGCTGCAGGAAGGTGTGGGCGCGCTGTGGACGAGCGCGATGCTGCCTTGAACGCGGAGGGCGCCAACCCTAAGGGTCTACCCAGCACGCGCGGTGAGGATGCCGGCGTCACCTCGTTTTGCCAGTTCCATTGGGAGTACCAAGATGGCCACCTCCGCCGCCGTCCGCGACGACGAGCCCGCGACGAAATTTGCCAAGGACCAGCTCAAATCCATCATCGAGCGCATCGAGCGGCTGGAGGAAGAGAAGAAGGCGATCTCCGACGACATCCGCGACGTCTACGCCGAGAGCAAGGGCAACGGCTACGACGTCAAGGCGCTGCGCACCATCGTGCGCCTGCGCAAGCAGGACCCCAACGAGCGCGCCGAGGCCGAGACCATTCTCGAGACCTACATGCAGGCGCTGGGAATGCTCTGAGGCGTTTCGCCTGGTAGGCGTTGCAGCGCACCAAGCTTGGGCGAAGTCCCTTCATCTGCTAGAGTGCTCGGTGAAGGGACCGAGCGATGGATGTGCCGGGACCAGAGCGCAGGCTTGCCGCGGTCCTCGCCGCCGACATGGTCGGCTTTAGCCGGCTCATGGAAGTCGACGAGGCGGGTACCCTTGCGCGCCTCAAGACCCACCGGGTCGAGCTCATCGATCCGGCCATTGCCAAAAATCGCGGCATCATCATCAAGACGACTGGCGACGGCATGCTCGCCGAATTCCACAGCGTCGTCGATGCCGTGCTGTGCGCCGCCGAGGTTCAGCGCCGCATGGCGCGGCGCAATGCCGACGTCCCGCCGCCGCGATGGATACAATTCCGCATCGGCATCAATCTCGGCGATGTCATCGTCGATCAAGACGACATTTTCGGTGACGGGGTCAACGTCGCGGCGCGACTGGAAACGCTGGCCGAGCCTGGAGGGATCTGCGTTTCAGGCGCGGTGCGCGATCAGGTTGGCGACCGGCTCGACGGAGTTCAATTCGACGATCTCGGCGAGCAGAGCGTCAAGAACATCACGCGTCCGATCCGAGTCTTCCGCATTCGGCTGGCGGAGGGGCCTGCAAGCCTGCCCGACGCGACCAAGGCTGTTACGTCACCGGTTGTCTCAAAGAAGCCGTCCATCGCCGTGCTGCCGTTCGCCAATATGAGCGGCGATCCGGAACAGGAGTTCTTCGCCGACGGTCTCACGGAAGACATCATCACCGAGCTCTCGCGCTTCCACGACTTGCTCGTCATCTCGCGAAACTCAACCTTCGTTTACAAGGGCAAGGCTGTAAAGGTCCAGGACATCGGCCGCGAGTTCGGCGTCGACTATGTCATCGAGGGCAGCGTGCGGAAGGCCGGGGGGCGCGTCCGCGTCACCGTGCAGCTGATCGACGCGGAAACCGACCGCCATATCTGGGCCGAACGTTACGATCGCGAGCTCGAGGATATTTTCGCCATCCAGGACGAGATGACCCGCGCAATCGTCGCGACGTTGCCTGGTCGCGTGGAAGCGGCAGCGCATGACCGCACCAAGCGGAAGCCGACCGAGAACATGCGCGCTTACGAATGCGTGCTGGCTGCAAAGCTGCTGCATCACCGTTCAACACGCGAGGACAACGCGCAGGCGCAGACCCTGCTCAACCGGGCGCTGGCAATGGATCCGAATTACGCCCACGCTCACGCCTGGAAGGCGTGTGTGCTCGGCCAGTGCTGGATCTATGGCTGGTGCGCTGACCGCGACGCGACCTTCGAGCAGGTGGCTTCTGAACTCGAGATCGCATTGGCGCTCGACGACAACGATGCGGACGTGCACCGGATCCTCGCCGCGCTCAATCTGACGCGCCACGACTATGAAAAGGCCACCTATCATCAGGAGCGTGCGCTGGCCCTCAACCCGAACTACGATCTGATCGTCGTGCAGCAGGGAGAGCTCCTGACCTGGCTGGGCTTGCCTGAGGAGGGCATCGACTGGATCAGGAAAGCGATGCGCCTCAACCCTCATCATCCCGAGCGATTTTGGAGCCATCTCGGTCGGGCGTATTATTGTGCGGAGAAATACGCCGAGGCCGCCGAGGCGTTTTCAAGGATCACGCGGCCCGACTATACCCATCACGCATTCCTTGCAGCGATATTCGCGCAGATGAACAATGCCGTCGCGGCTGGCGCTCACGCCGCGGAGGTCCTGAAGCGCGAACCCGGGTTCTCGGTGGCAACCTATCTTGCAACCCTGCACTACAAGCGCGAGATCGATCGCGAGCGTCACGAATCCGGCCTCGTCAGGGCTGGCCTGCCGGCATGATCGATGCGCGCGAGGAAGAACGGGGCAGGGGAGAGCTTTGCCGGGCCGCGGCTCTCAGCGCAGCGCGGCGGTACGCACGACGAAGGACGTCGTCTGGAGCTTTGCGGTCGCGCTGCCCGAGAAGCTGTCGCAGGACAGGCCCTGCATCGGGTCCTCGACAAAACCCATCGCGATCACGGCCTGCGGCTTGACGAAAAAGCGGCGCAGCGCCGCCGTATCGAGCTCGCCCATCAGCGTCACCGACATCGCACGACTGGCGCTCGGTGACAGCATCACGATCTTGAGCCAGATGCTGTCGCCCTTGGCCGCGGAGAGTCGGGTCGCGGTTGCGATCCTACCGTCGATACTCTTGCCGACCACCGTGTTGATCT
Organism: Bradyrhizobium sp. Rc2d; assembly: GCF_900099855.1. Classification (NCBI taxonomy): domain Bacteria; kingdom Pseudomonadati; phylum Pseudomonadota; class Alphaproteobacteria; order Hyphomicrobiales; family Nitrobacteraceae; genus Bradyrhizobium; species Bradyrhizobium sp. Rc2d. Next base: position 14,333 of record NZ_FNCU01000014.1, read on the forward strand.
CCGTCGCCTGAGCGAGGCTGCGCGTCGCGGAAGCGGGACGAGCGGAGCGCGGGATCGGCGCGGAGGCGGCGACGACGTTGGCCCGATCGACCGGCGAGGCGGATGCCGGCGCAAAGGCCAGCGCCTGATAGGCCGCGCTGGAGATGCTCGCGGTGGCTTGCGGATCGGTGGCGGCGGCGAGCGCCTGGCGCGCCTTCAACGCGGCGACCTGCGCCGGTGTCGCCTGCTGCGGCGCAGCCGGGATATCATCCCAGAAGCCGCGGGCATTGATGATGTCGGCGGGGGTCTCGGGCTTGCCGGCCGCCGGCTTGTCAGCCACGGGCGCGGGCTTCGGCTTGGGCGGCGCAACGATCTGCGCATCGGCCGAGGCAAGCTGGAGCGTGGCGGCGATTTGCGGCTTGGCGCGCGGCGTCGGCACCGGCTCGGCGGGTTTGGCCGCGGCGGCGACCACGGTCGGCGCGGACGGTTTCGCGGCCGCGGCCGGTGCGCCCTCGTCATCCTCGTCGCTGCTGGCGGCCGGAGCCGCCGACTTGCCCTTGAACAAGGCGGCGAAGAAATTCGTCTTGCTGCCGGAATCGTCGCCGCTACCGCGCCGCTCGATCTCGGCCCTGGCGAGCTCGTAGCCCTTCAGCGGAACGCCATCGGTCGGCAGATGCACCGTTTTTCCGTCGGGGAAGACACGGGCGAGCTGGTCATGCGTCATGCGCGGCCAGTGCCGGATGCTGCCGGTGTCGAGGTGCACGAAGGGCGAGCCGGAGGTCGGATAGAAGCCGACGCCGCCGCGCTGGAGGCGCAGGCCGGCGAAGCGGATCTGCTCCAGCGGCACGCCGGGGATATAGAAGTCCATCGCATGGCCCAGCATGTGTTGGCTGAAGCGCGCCACACCGGAGGAACGGCGGCGGAGCATGGCGTTGGTGGCGGGGGAGCGGTAGGAGGAGATGATCTGGATCGGCTGCTTGCCGTCGACGTCGCGATAGACTTCCCAGAGGATGTCGAACAGGCGACGGTCCATCACCGTCTCGTCCTGGGTGCGCCAGTCGCGCAGGAAGTGGTTGAGCTGCTTCAGCGCGGCTTCGTCATAGCGGCCGTCGCGCTTGAAGGTGACGGTGAGGTCTTCGCCGGAATGGGTGTGATGGAAGGAGAGCGTCTTGGTTTCGTTCAGCGCGGCGGCGTCATGAACCGAACCTGCGGCGGCAAGCAGCAATACGGAAGCGAGGCCGATCCGGGATCCGGCCTTCACTCCCGCATGGGACAACGACAGCACAGCGAATTGGCGTGCGAGACCAGTCAGCACGTATGAGCCCACCCAGTCGACGAGCGTTCAAAATGGACTCTCCCGCCAACCCCGTTAGCAGCGCGAAAGAGGGTGAACGCTTTCTTAAAGCGAGAAGGTTAATTCGAGGTTGACCTTCCCGCCCCCAAACCAAGTCAGAATATGATCCTAAACGGTTGACTGTGGCAAAAAAACGCCCGCTCTCTGGGGCCCGGCTGGAGAACGGTTAACGTCAAGCGTCCCCATCCAGAGGACGGGGCCGCTGATTTCATTGCAGAATTCTTGTGGACTAGGCGCTCAGCCGGGCTCAGCGGGTAAACACCCGCTGCAGACGACGGCCGACTGGCGCAGGCGGCTGGGTCGGGGCCGGCGCTCCGAACAGCCGCTCGAAGAAGTTTGGCCCAGACGAGCCGAAGCCGCCGCCATTGTTGGCCACCGCCACGCCGGAGGGGAGCGTCGTCGCCGGGCGCGAATAGCTCGGCTGGGAATGCGCCACGATAGCCTCGAGGTCCTTGCCGCGATTGTTCTTCAGGATGTTGATCATGGTTGCGTCGCGGCCATAGACGTCCTTGCGGAATTGCAGCTTGCCGGCGTCATCCACGAACGCGGTCTGATAGGTGATGTTGACCGGGATCGGGGTCGGGAATTTCAGGTCGATCTCGCTCTTGCCGTACATGCTGCGCACGCGCTCCGGCGTGTACTTGTCGCTTGGCATGGTGATGTTGAGCAGCACGGACGCGTACTGATCCGGGTTCTGCACGCGCATGCAGCCATGGCTGAAGGCGCGATCTTCCTTGGCGAACAGATGCTTGTCCGGCGTGTCGTGCTGATAGACCAGGAACTTGTTCGGGAAATTGAAGCGGATGCGGCCGAGCGCGTTGGCTTCACCCGGCGGCTGCGAGATGTGCACCGAGCCGTCGCGGTTCTGCTCGAGCTTGAGGCCCATGCGCTGAAGCACGGTCGGGTCCTGCTGAAGCGCCGGCAGATATTCGTTGTAGACGATCGACGGCGGCACGTTCCAGGTCGGATTGACCGTGATGTACTTCATCGTCTCGCTGAGCAGCGGGGTGGCATGCGTGCCAGGCTTGCCGGTGACGACGCGGGTGGTCCAGACCTGCTGGCCGCGCTGCATCACCTTCAGCGTGTAGTCGGGAATGTTGAGGATGACATAGGCATCGCGCAGCGCGGGCGCGCCGAGGTCGCGCGGCAGCCAGCGCCAGCGCTCCATGTTCACCAGCACCACGTCGATCTGCTTGTCGCGCTTGGGCGTGTTGAGCGCCTTGACGGTCTTGTCGTCGAGGATGCCGGTCGCCTTCATCTCGACGCCGCTCTGGAATTTGCGCACGGCATCGGCGACCGCCGCATCATAGCGGGGGTCATTCGCGTTCTCGGTGATGCCGAGCTTGGCGCGCAGCTGTGGCACGCGCGGATCTTCCACGACGATCTCGGCCTGCTTCTTGCCGGCCGGCGTGTATTTCAGCGCCGGACCGTCGGCGATCTCGATCACGGGTCCGTTGCCCTGGCCGCGCAGTTCCGCGAGCTTGGCCTTCAGCTCCTTGTAGAGCTTGTGCGGCGGATTGTAGCTGTCGAGCGCCGCGGAGGCGTCCGTCGCGGTCGTGACCTTGGCGAGCACCTCGTTCGGGTCGACCGGATGTTCGGGATAGAGGATGTCGCCGCTGACCTGCGACCAGTGCATGCGGCCACTCTGGGCCTGCCGCGCATAGTCAAACATGCTGGCGGTGAGCTTCAGCTCGGCATCGGCGAGCGCATCGGGCGTGGTGGCGGTGGCGAAATCCGGCACCGGATAGTCGGCGGGGTTGAGGCCGTCGGAGGCTGCATCCTTCAGCCGCGCGATGACGCCCTTGGCCGCAGCGGTCAGGCTGCCGCCTTGTGTCCAGACCGGCGCGAAATCGCGCGCAGCGTAAAACTTCTCGATCGCGGCGCGCTCGTTCTTGCGGTCGAAATTGCGCGAGGTCTTGGCGCCGATGATGTCCCTGAGCTTGTCGGCGACCGGCTGGTCGGCAGCGGGAACGTTGCTCGCGGCCTTCACCGGCTCGGCGGCCGGAGTCGCAGCAGGTGCCGTCGCAGTGTCGGCCTTGGCGGGTTCTGTGTTCGCGGGTTCGGTCTTCGCGGGTTCGGTCTTGGCCGTCTCGTTCTTCGGCGCCTCGGTGGCGGGCGAGGTGGCAACGTCGGAAGGCTTGGTCTCGACCTTGTCGGGCGCCGGTGCGACTTCGGCCTTCACGGGCTCTTTCGCAGAGTCCGGGATGGTGGCGGTGGTGTCGAGCTTGATGTCGGAAGCGGTCGGAGGCGGGACGTTGGCCGGCTCGGGGCGCGGGATCGCGGCTTCGATCGCGAGCTCGGCGGCGCTGCTGCGCGTCTGATCCTGCGCCAGGGCTGAGCTGGCCGACACCGTGAGGAAGGTCGCCGCGACCGTCATCAAGACACGGTCAAAGCCTGCACGGTGGTTCAAACAGTCACGCATTGTGTCACACCCCTCGGGTGAACTGTCCCTCGTGGAACAGCTTCGTTATCGTCTCTAAATCTTCGGCTAAACCGCGCCGGCCTCTCGAATGTCGCACGCCTGCACGCAACGATTCATACGCAGACGATATACAGGCCCCGCTTTTGCGGCCAGCGCTACCCGGGACAACTCACGACAAACTGACGTCAAGGCAGCCTCTTTGGCAACGGATTATGCGCTTGCCCCACGCGCTTTTCCCTGTGTCTGTCACTTCCAGGTCACGGTTCACGTCGCGGCCAAATTTCGCCGTGATGCGAAGGGCTTGCGGCTTCGTCGCAACATCGGCCAAGCCGCTGTTCAGATACGGCTCAGTGCGTCTCCTCGTCGCTTTTTCCGCCATGGCCAGGCACGCCTGCTTCGTCGAGTTTGCGGTAGAGCGTGGACCGACCGATTTTGAGGCGGCGGGCGACTTCGGACATCTGCCCGCGATAATGCGAGATCGCGAAGCGGATGATTTCGTTCTCCATGTCCTCCAGCGGGCGGACATCGCCGCTCGCGGTCAGCATGGAGAGAGTTCCCGCTGACGGGAAGGGAGCGATCGGTATTTCGTTACCTGATACCAAGGAAGGCGCCGCGATCGGCTCGAGCAGCAATGGCGCAGTCGGAATGTCGGCTGCGGGATGCGGCTGCGAGGCGAGCAGGGGGAAATCGCCGAGGCCAAGCTGGTCGCCGTCGCTCATCACCACCGCGCGGTAGACCGCGTTTTCGAGCTGGCGGATGTTGCCGGGCCAGTCGAGCTGGGCGAGGTGCGCCACCGCCTCGCCGCTGATGCCGGTGATGGGGCGGTTCTCCTCGGCGGCAAAGCGCGCGAGGAAATGCCGCAGCAGATGCGGAATGTCCTCGCGCCGGGTGCGCAGCGACGGGATCGTCAGCGGCAGCACGTGCAGGCGATAGAACAGATCTTCCCGGAAGTGTCCCTGTTTCACCCGCTCCAGGAGCTTGCGGTTGGTCGCGGAGATGATGCGCACGTCGACCTTGACGGGCTTGCGGCCGCCGACCGCCTCGACCGCGCCTTCCTGAAGCGCGCGCAACAACTTGACCTGCGCGGTCAGCGGCAACTCGCTGACCTCGTCCAGGAACAGCGTGCCGCCATGAGCCTCGACGAACTTGCCCATGTGCCGCTCGGTGGCGCCGGTGAAGGCGCCTTTCTCGTGGCCGAACAGGATGGACTCGACGAGGTTGTCGGGAATCGCGCCGCAATTCACGGCGACAAAAGGTTTTGCCTTGCGCTCGCCGCTGCCATGGATGGCGCGCGCGAACATCTCCTTGCCGACGCCGGACTCGCCCTCGATCAGCACGGGAATCGAGGAGTTCGCCGCCTTCTGCGCGGCGCGCATCACGCCCGCCATTGCCTCGGAGCGGGTGATGATGTCGGAGAAGGTCAGCCGGCCCTCGCGGCTGTGACGGATGCGCTGCAATTCGCCCTTGAGCGCGGAGGCGTTGAGCGCGTTGCGCAGCGAAACCTGAAGTCGCTCGAGGCCGACCGGCTTGACGACGAAATCGGCCGCGCCGGCGCGCATCGCCGAGATCACGTTGTCGATGCCGCCATGCGCGGTCTGCACGATGACGGGGATGCTGAGGCCGGCTTCGCGGATTTTCGCCAGCACACCCATGCCGTCGAGGCCGGGCATCACGAGATCGAGGATGACGCCGTCGATGGCCGGGGCGTCGGGTGCGGTGAGCGCGGCGATCGCAGCGTCGCCGGACTCCACGACGATCGTCTCATAGCCGCATTTCTGCACCATGTTTTCGACCAGCCGGCGGGCTACAGCGTCGTCGTCGGCGATCAAAATACTGGCAGCCATGGTGTTCCCTGCACGCTACAACTATCTGTCTCGAATCGGGGCACTCTGGCCGAAGCCGATTAACGCACTCTTAAACCTTGATGCCCACGCCCGCCGTCGCGACTGTTGAACACAGGTTTCCCACACAATGAATTCGCGCTCCAAGCCCGCTCTCAAAAAGTCTGCTCTCAAGAAGGCCGCTTCCAGCAAGCCCGCTCCTCGCAAGCCGAGCACCAGGAAATCCGCCGTCAAGGCAAAGTCCTCCAGGCCTTCACTCGCCAAATCTTCACCCGCAAAGCCTTCACCTGCAAAGCCTGCGAGCAAGACCGGCAAGCTTCCCGAGTGGAACCTGGCCGATCTCTATTCCGGGATCGATGCGCCGGAAGTGGCGCGCGATCTCGAAAAGATGGATGCCGATTGCGTCGCGTTCGAGACCGACTACAAGGGCAAGCTCGCGACAGGGACAGCAAACGAAGATGGCGGAAAATGGCTCGCGGAAGCCGTGCGACGCTATGAGGCAATCGATGATCTCGCCGGCCGCCTCGGCTCCTATGCCGGCCTGGTCCATGCCGGCGACAGCGTGGACCCTGCGATTTCAAAGTTTTACGGCGACGTGTCCGAGCGCCTGACGGCGGCGTCGACGCATCTTCTGTTCTTCGCGCTCGAGCTCAACCGGATCGATGACGATATTTTGAACCGCGCGATGCAGGCCGCCGAGCTCGCGCACTATCGTCCCTGGATCGAGGATTTGCGCAAGGAGAAGCCGTACCAGCTCGACGACAAGCTCGAGCAGCTCTTCCTGGAGAAGGCGCAGACCGGCTATTCCGCCTTCAACAGGCTGTTCGACCAGACCATCTCGGGCCTGCGCTTCAAGGTCGGCGCCAAAGAGCTCGCGATCGAGCCGACGCTGAATCTCCTGCAGGACCGCGACGGCGCCAAGCGCAAGAGCGCAGCGGAGGCGCTGGCCAAAACCTTCAAGGCCAATGAGCGCACCTTTGCGCTGATCACCAACACGCTCGCGAAGGACAAGGATATCTCCGACCGCTGGCGAGGTTTTCAGGACGTTGCGGATTCCCGCCACCTCAACAACCGCGTCGAGCGCGAGGTGGTGGACGCCCTGGTCGCTTCCGTGCACGCGGCTTATCCAAAGCTGTCGCATCGCTACTACGCGCTGAAGGCGAAGTGGTTCGGCAAGAAGCGGCTGGCTTATTGGGACCGCAACGCGCCGCTGCCCTTTGCCGCGACCGACGTCATTGGCTGGCCCGATGCACGGAACATGGTGCTGACGGCCTATCGCGGCTTCTCGCCTAAGATGGCCGACATCGCGGAGCGCTTCTTCACCGACCGCTGGATCGACGCGCCGGTGCGTCCGGGCAAGGTGCCCGGCGCGTTCTCGCATCCGACCACGCCGTCGGCGCATCCTTACGTGCTGATGAACTATCAGGGCAAGCCGCGCGACGTGATGACGCTTGCCCATGAGCTCGGCCATGGCGTGCATCAGGTGCTCGCCGCGAAGAACGGAGCGCTGATGGCGCCGACGCCGCTGACGCTGGCGGAGACCGCGAGCGTGTTCGGCGAGATGCTCACGTTCAAGCGGCTCCTTGCCCAGACCAAGAACGCAAAGCAGCGCCAGGCGCTGCTCGCCGGCAAGGTCGAGGACATGATCAATACCGTGGTGCGGCAGATCGCGTTCTATTCGTTCGAACGCGCGGTCCACACCGAGCGCAAGAACGGCGAGCTCACCGCAACGCGGCTCGGCGAGATCTGGCTGTCGGTGCAGGGCGAGAGCCTCGGGCCCGCGATCGAGATCAAGGCAGGCTACGAGAACTACTGGATGTACATCCCGCACTTCATCCACTCGCCGTTCTATGTCTACGCCTATGCGTTCGGCGATTGTCTCGTGAACTCGCTTTATGCGGTCTACGAGCATGCGGCCGAGGGCTTTGCCGAGCGCTATCTCGACATGCTCGCCGCGGGCGGCACCAAGCACTATTCCGAGCTGCTGCGGCCATTCGGGCTCGACGCGAAGGACCCGAAGTTCTGGGACGGCGGGCTCAGCGTCATCGCCGGGATGATCGACGAGCTGGAGGCGATGGGCTGAAGGGGCGAGCCTGCCTCATTTGTAGGCAAGGAAGGCATAAAACATTTGTTGAACGGTGGGTCGCAAAGACGTTATACAAACGTATAACGAGTAATGAGGTGCGGCTATGGGCGAGAACGCGGATCCGAAGGATTTGAAGAGCGCCTCCACCGTGCTTCAGGTGCGCAAGATCGGAAATTCGATCGGCGTTATCCTGCCGAAGGAGCTTGCTGCTCGTCTGAATCTCAGAGAGGGCGACAAACTGTTCCCGGTCGAGCAACCGGACGGTGGCGTCTTGCTGACGCCTCATGATCCTGATTTTGAAAAAGCGATGGAAGTCGCGCGGCGAGGCATCAAGCGTTATCACAACGCCCTCGCCGAGCTGGCCAAATGAGCGAGCCGTTCTGGCTGACGCGTCGAATGATCATTGCGATCCACGACGAGCAGCTCGTGATCCATGGCGGCGCAAGTGGCTTGCGAGATGAGGGTATGCTGGACCCTGCGCTCGATCGGCCGAGGAACAAATGGTCTTCTGAGAACGCCGATCTCGCTGAGTTGGCGGCCGCTTACGCTTTCGGCATCGCACGCAACCGTCCCTTCGTTGACGGCAACAAGCGCATGTCACTCCTTGCGCTGTACACATTTCTCGGCGTGAACAGCATCGACTTCATCGTGCCCGAGGCGGAAGCGGCCGCGATTATCCTCTCGCTCGCTGCGGGCGAAGTCAGCGAGCAGGGCCTCACGCGCTGGATCCGCGACAATTGGAATTCCAAATGACCTGATTTGCGGAAAAACCGCGCCCGCGTGCCGTTGCCCTGCCCGAAACTTTGCGGTATCCCAGCCCCAGAATTCGACTTTCGACTGGGGACAATCCATGGCTGACCATAGCGAAGTGGCGTACACCACCGCCGACGGCAACGACTACGTTGCGCACGAGCAGACCTATGAGGGCTTCATCAAGCTGGTGAAGTACGGCACGGCCTCGGTCGCGCTCATCGTGATCCTGATGGCGATTTTCCTCACCTGATCCGTCTTCGGTAGCTGCACACGCCAGCGGCAGCAGCTGCCCAGAATACTTGCATACAAACCGGTCCCAGAACCGGTATCGAACGCTGCGGGAGTTACGCTTAGTTTGCGCGTGCGCTGTCCCGCGCCGCCGGAGGACCTATGAAGATCGCCGTTGCCAAGGAAATCGATCCGTCAGAGCCGCGGGTCGCCGCTTCGCCTGATACGGTGAAGAAGTTTAAGGCGCTCGGTGCCGAGATCGCCGTCGAGCCGGGCGCCGGCATCAAGTCAGGCCTGCCGGATTCCGAATTCACCGCCGTGGGCGCCACTGTCAGCGCCGATGCGCTCAAGGACGCCGATATCATCATCAAGGTGAAGCGTCCCGAGGCGTCGGAGCTTTCACAATACAAGCGCGGTGCGCTCGTCATCGCCATCATGGATCCCTACGGCAACGAGGCCTCGCTGAAGACGATGGCCGATGCCGGCGTCTCCGCCTTCGCGATGGAATTGATGCCGCGCATCACGCGCGCGCAGGTGATGGACGTGCTGTCCTCGCAGGCCAACCTTGCCGGCTATCGCGCCGTGATCGAGGGCGCCGAGGCCTTCGGCCGCGCCTTCCCGATGATGATGACGGCGGCCGGCACCGTGCCCGCGGCGAAGGTGTTCGTGATGGGCGTCGGCGTCGCCGGCCTCCAGGCGATCGCGACCGCGCGCCGTCTCGGCGCCGTCGTGACCGCGACCGACGTGCGGCCCGCCACCAAGGAGCAGGTCGAGTCGCTCGGTGCGAAATTCCTCGCCGTCGAGGACGAGGAGTTCAAGAACGCGCAGACCGCCGGCGGCTACGCCAAGGAGATGTCCAAGGAATATCAGGCCAAGCAGGCCGCGCTCACCGCCGAGCACATCAAGAAGCAGGACATCGTGATCACCACCGCGCTGATCCCGGGCCGGCCGGCGCCGAAGCTCGTCAGCGCTGACATGGTCAAGTCGATGAAGCCGGGCTCGGTGCTGGTCGACCTCGCCGTCGAGCGCGGCGGCAATGTCGAGGGTGCCAAGGCCGGCGAGGTCGTCGACCTCGATGGCATCAAGATCGTCGGCTACACCAACGTCGCCGGGCGCGTCGCGGCCTCGGCCTCCAGCCTCTACGCACGCAATCTGTTCTCCTTCATCGAGACCATGGTCGACAAGAAGGAGCAGAAGCTCGCCGTCAACTGGGACGACGAACTCGTCAAGGCCACCGCGCTCACCAAGGACGGCGCGGTGATCCATCCGAACTTCCAGCCGAAGGTTTAAGGAGAGCCGCCATGGAGCATGTTGCACAGGTCGTCGACCCCTTCATCTTTCGGCTGTCGATCTTCGTTCTCGCTGTCTTCGTCGGCTATTTCGTGGTGTGGTCGGTGACGCCGGCGCTGCACACGCCGCTGATGAGCGTGACCAACGCGATCTCCTCGGTGATCGTGGTCGGCGCGCTGCTCGCGGTCGGCGTCGGCATGGTTTCGAGCGGCTCGGGCTGGGCGCGCGGCTTCGGCTTCGTCGCGCTCATCTTCGCCTGCGTGAACATCTTTGGCGGCTTCCTTGTCACCCAGCGCATGCTGGCGATGTACAAGAAGAAGTCGAAGTAAGCGGCCACCTCGGGCTGAAGGGATTAATGGGGACCTGAGATGAGCGCCAATCTCTCTGCATTCTTGTATCTCGTGGCGGGGGTGCTGTTCATCCTGTCGCTGCGCGGGCTGTCGAGCCCGGCATCGTCGCGCCAGGGCAATCTGTTCGGCATGATCGGCATGGCGATCGCGGTCGGCACCACGCTCGCGAGCCATCCGCCAGCCGACGGCGTGGCCTGGGTGCTCGTGATCCTCGCCGTCGCGATCGGCGGCGGCATCGGCGCGGTGATCGCCCGTCGCGTGCCGATGACCTCGATGCCGGAGCTGGTCGCCGCCTTCCATTCGCTGGTCGGCATGGCCGCGGTGCTGGTCGCGGCGGGAGCATATTATGCGCCCGAAGCCTTCGATATCGGCACGCCCGGTCACATCCACACCCAGAGCCTGGTCGAGATGTCGCTCGGCGTCGCCATCGGCGCGCTGACCTTCACCGGCTCGGTGATCGCGTTCCTGAAGCTGTCGGCCCGCATGAGCGGCGCGCCGATCATCCTGCCGGCGCGGCACCTCATCAACATCGCGCTCGCGATTGCGCTCGTCGTGTGCATCGTCGGCCTCGTGATGACCGGCAGCCCGGTGTTCTTCTGGCTGAACGTCATCCTGGCACTCTTGCTCGGCGTGCTCATGATCATCCCGATCGGCGGCGCCGACATGCCGGTCGTGATCTCGATGCTGAACTCCTACTCCGGCTGGGCCGCGGCCGGCATCGGCTTCACGCTCGGCAACTCCGCGCTGATCATCACCGGCGCGCTGGTCGGCTCGTCGGGCGCGATCCTGTCCTACATCATGTGCCACGCGATGAACCGGTCGTTCATCTCGGTCATCCTCGGCGGCTTCGGCGGCGAGACCGCGGCCGCCGGCGGGGCTACAGGCGAACAGAAGCCCGCCAAGCTCGGCTCGGCCGACGATGCTGCCTTCATCATGAAGAACGCCTCCAAAGTCATCATCGTGCCCGGTTACGGCATGGCGGTGGCGCAGGCCCAGCACGCGCTGCGCGAGATGGCGGACATGCTGAAGAAGGAAGGCGTCGAGGTGAAATACGCCATTCACCCGGTCGCCGGCCGCATGCCCGGCCACATGAACGTGCTCCTCGCCGAAGCCAACGTGCCCTATGACGAGGTGTTCGAGCTCGAGGACATCAACTCCGAATTCGCGCAGGCCGACATCGCCTTCGTGATCGGCGCCAACGACGTCACCAATCCGGCGGCGGAAGAGGACAAGACCTCGCCGATCTACGGCATGCCGGTGCTCCAGGTCTGGAAGGCCGGCACCGTGATGTTCATCAAGCGCTCGCTCGCCTCCGGCTATGCCGGCATCGACAATCCGCTGTTCTATCGCGACAACACCATGATGCTGCTCGGCGACGCCAAGAAGGTCACCGAGAACATCGTCAAGGCGATGTAGTGCGGAAGTAAACGGACCGTGGCCATCAACAAGGAATGGCACCGGTCCCATCGCATGCCGCCCAAAGCGACGCGCGCGCAGCGCGTTGCCTGGCATGCCGCCCACAAGGCGGCGTGCGGCTGCCGCGATGTTCCGGCCAGCCTCCGGCCCGATGTCATGAAATTGCTGCGGAGCCGTCGCAAGCCCTGAGCCGAAAGGCCGGCCGCGCATCATGACCATCGTCAAGTGGATCGCCATCCTGCTCGCGACCGTCTATTGCGTCGGTCTCCTCGTGCTGTATGTCCGGCAGCGCGAGATGCTGTTTCCGATCCCGCCCGTCGGTCGCACCGCCCCCGATGCCGCGGGCCTTCCCGAGGCGGAAGAGCACATTCTGACCACGTCGGACGGTGAGAAGGTCATCGTCTGGCACGTGCCGGCGAAGCCCGGCCGTCCCGTGATCCTGTATTTTCCAGGCAATGGCGATTTTCTCGCCGGCCGCGTCAGCCGCTTCAGGGCGATGACGGCTGACGGCACCGGCCTCGTCGCGCTGTCCTATCGCGGCTATGCCGGCTCGAGCGGTGCGCCGAGCGAAGAAGGCCTGCTGCGCGATGCCGCAGCCGCCTACGCCTTCACGATCGCGCGCTACGCGGCGGAACGAATCATCGCCTGGGGCTTTTCGCTCGGGACGGGCGCGGCGGTTGCGCTCGCCTCGGAACATCGTGTCGGAAAACTCATCCTGGAAGCCCCCTATACGTCGACGGTCGACGTCGCAGCGTCGTCATTCTGGTTCGTTCCGGTGCGCCTGCTGATGCGCGATCCGTTCCATTCGGACCAGCGCATCACGCGCGTCACGGTGCCGCTCCTGGTGATGCATGGCACCAATGACCTTGCCATTTCGATCGTGTTCGGAGAGCGTCTGTTCGCGCTCGCACATGAACCGAAGCAGTTCGTTCGCTTCGCGGGCGGCGGACACGACAATCTCGATGCTTTTGGTGCGATCGAAACGGCAAGGCGCTTCATTGAATCCTAAACGGCTCGTCACGTGGCCCTGGAGCCTGGCCTTCGCCGCGATCCTCACGCTGTCGCCGCAACACGCATGGGCCGCGACCGGGCTCGATGGTGCTGCGATGCGCTGGCCCTATGCGCTGCCCTTTGCCGGCCTGTTGCTGTCGATCGCATTGGGGCCGCTGCTGTTTCCAAAATTCTGGCATCATCACTACGGCAAGATCGCCGCGGCCTGGTCGCTGCTGGCACTCGCCGCGCTTGTCGTGTTTGCCGGCAGCATGGCAACACTGGCGGCGCTCGTCCACGCCATGCTCGCCGAATATCTCGGCTTCATCGTGCTCCTTTTCTCGCTCTATGTCGTGGCCGGCGGCATCCTCATCACAGGCGACATCAAGGCGACGCCGGCGACCAATGTCGGCATCCTCGCGCTCGGCACGTTGGGTGCGAGCATTGTCGGCACCACGGGTGCCGCGATGATCCTGATCCGTCCCTTGATCCGCGCCAATCGGCTGCGGCGTCACAACGCCCATGTCATCATCTTCTTCATCATCCTGGTCGCCAATGTCGGCGGCGCGTTGAGCCCACTCGGTGATCCCCCGCTCTTCGTCGGTTTCCTGCACGGCGTCGACTTCTTCTGGACCACGCGGACCATCTGGTTGCAGACCGCAATCGTCGCCGGACTGCTGCTCGCGATCTTCGTCGTCATTGATGTCTGGCGCTTTCGTAGCGAGCCGCCGCTCGGCGAAGCCGGCCGCGGGGAGCCGCCGCGCATCCGCGGTCTCGTCAATTTGGTGCTGATCGCGGCCATCGTCGTGAGCCTGCTGGCGTCGGCGATGTGGAAGCCCGGCGTGGCGTTCGACATTCTCGGCACCAAGCTGGACCTGGAGGACGTCGTCCGCAATTCGGTGCTGCTGGCCATTGCGGCGCTGTCGGTGTGGCTGACGCCGGACGAGCACAGGCTGGCCAACGGCTTCACCTGGGAGCCGATCCGCGAGGTCGCAAAACTGTTCGCGGGAATCTTTGTCGCGATCATCCCGGTCATTGCCATGCTCAATGCTGGCCATCACGGCGCCTTCGCCTGGCTGTTGTCGGCTGTGACGGCGCCGGACGGTGTGCCGCGCGAGGTCGCCTATTTCTGGTTCACCGGCCTGATGTCCGCGTTCCTCGACAATGCGCCGACCTATCTGTTGTTCTTCGAGCTCGCCGGCGGCGACCCGCAAGCGCTGATGCATGAGCTCTCGGGCACGCTCGCCTCGATCTCCATGGGCGCGGTCTACATGGGCGCGCTCACCTATATCGGCAACGCGCCGAACTTCATGGTGAGCAGCATCGCCAGCGAGAACGGCGTCGAGATGCCGAGCTTCTTCGGCTATCTCTTGCGCGCCGGCGCCGTGCTGATCCCGCTGTTCCTGCTGCTGACACTGCTGCCGGTCGCGCCGATCCTGCACTGGCATTGAATCTCGCGCCTGATTTGCTACTGCTCATTCGAGCAAATGGAAGCGGTGGATGAGCGCGCATAGTCCGATGCCCCGGTCGGCCTGGATCTTCCCGGCGCTGGCGGTGTTGTTGTTCGCGGCCGTCAGCGCGACGGACTACGTGTTCACGCTGTCGCTGGGCGGGCTCGTCTTCGCCATCGTCCTTCTGGTCATCCTGTTCGGCACGGTATTCGCCGCGGTTCATCATGCCGAGGTGATCGCGGAGCGGGTCGGCGAACCCTATGGCACGCTGGTGCTAACGCTGTCGGTGACCATCATCGAGGTGGCGCTGATCACCACGATCATGCTGGGCGACAAGCCCGCGCCGGAACTGGCGCGCGACACCGTGTTCGCCGTGGTCATGATCGTCTGCAATGGCCTCGTCGGGCTCTGCATCTTCATCGGCGGCCTGCGCTATCGCGAGCAGGGGTTTCAGCTCTCCGGCGCCAACGTCTATCTCAGCGTGCTGTTCGCCCTTGCGACCATCACGCTGATCCTGCCGAACTACACCACCACCACGCCCGGGCCGGTCTATTCGTCGATTCAGCTTGGCTTCGTCGACGTGGTCACGCTCGCGCTGTACGGGGTGTTTCTCTACACCCAGACCGTCTTGCACAAGGACTACTTCGTTCACGAACGGGCGGACGGCGGCAGCGGCGGGGCGCATCTATCGGGCCGGATGTTGGTGCTCAGCGTCGTGCTGCTGCTGATTGCGCTGCTGGCGGTCGTGCTGCTCGCCAAGAAGTTTTCGCTGGTGGTCGACGCCGTCGCGGCCAAGATCGGTGCGCCGCCGGCCTTTACCGGACTTCTGGTCGCCCTCCTGATCCTGATGCCGGAAGGCGTCGCGGCCGTTTCGGCGGCCCGCAGGAACGACCTCCAGAAGAGCATCAACCTTGCGCTCGGGTCGTCGCTGGCCACCATCGGGCTGACCATCCCGGCCGTCGGCGTTGCCACCTACGCGCTCGACAAGGAGCTCGAGCTCGGACTCAACGCCCAGGGCAGCGTGCTTTTGCTCCTGACCTTCTTCCTGAGCATGCTGACCTTCGGCACGGGCAGGACCAACGTCCTGTTCGGACTGGTCCATATGGTGGTATTTGCCGTCTACGTGTTCATGGTCTTCGTGCCCTGAGGCGCGATAAGGAGAGTTCCCGATGCTTGCCGCTAAGTCCGAGATTCAGGTCGACAACGAGCAGGTTCGTGTGACCGAGTGGCGGCTTGCGCCGGGGAGTGCCACCGGGCATCACACCCACGGCATGGACTATGTGATTGTTCCCGTAGTGGCGGGGGAAATGACCATCGTGGCGCCCGGCGGCGAGAGGTCCAAGGCGCAGCTTGCGGCCGGCAAATCCTATTTCCGCAAAGCCGGCGTCCAGCATGACGTACTTAACGAAACCTCAACCGAGATCGTGTTCCTTGAAATCGAGCTAAAACCGTAAGTTGGCGTTACTGTTTGCCATCGATCCGTCGCAGTTGATCCCTCACAATGCCCCAAAGTTCCCGCATCAGATCGCGCGGGGAGTGGCCGAGAAATGCTGAAATACCTCGCTAAAATCTCGATGGATATCTTCCCCTCGGTGCTCGCGACGATCATCGGGGCCTACATCGTTAATCACTACATCAATGCCAAGCCCGCGCCTGATGCTCCTGCGACCGTGGTGGCGCCTGCCCAGACTGGCAGTGAGCGCAAGCCGGCGGACACCGCCAACCTTCCCGCACCCGGCGTCAAGGCCAAGGGGGTCTCCGAGAAGAGCGTTTCCGAGAAGAACGTGACGGACAAGGCTGCCGATCATCATCAGCCGGCTGCCGAGACCAAGGCCGCAGACGTGGCTCCCGCCGAGACCAGCCCGCGCGGCCGCACCCCCGCGCGCGAGAAGGCGGTCGCCAAGTCCGCCCCTGCGGCCACCGCTCCGGCTGCCGCGGCTCCCGCCACCGCCCCGGTGGTGGAGGCCAATTCGGCGCCGGCTGCGGCTTCCCCAGCCGCGAGCCCCGACGCCAACGACCTCGTGCGCGCCGCGATCGAGCGTCTGCGCAAATCGCCTGAGGGCAAAGCCGCTGAGGCCAAATCGGCCGAGACCAAGTCTTCGGAAACCAAGTCCGCTGAAAGGCCGGCGGAGCCTGGGTTGAGAGAAGCCGCCCGCATCCCGGAGGCCCCGCGTGTGATCACTGCGGAGCCGTCCACGGTCCGTCCGCTGCCGCCGCCGATCACAGTGTCGACGCCGTCATCCGAGGCCTATGGCAATGGCGGCTCGTCGCCGGTCAACCCGCCTTATACGGCCTCGGTCGGCAATGACGACCCGAATCGGGTGACGCCGCCGGCTGATATTCCCGTGCCGGTGATCGCACCCCCGCTCGATCTGCGTGCCGACGCCGGCGCGACCACGACCATGCAGCGGCCGAAAACCAATGTCGCCGATGAAATGCTGTCCGGCATGAAGTCGATGTTCCACGCTGTTCTGCCGAAGCCCGCCACCCCCGATTAGGACGGCATCTGAGCCGCGCTGTCAGCCGCCGACGCGGGCGAGGCCGCTGCGGGCGGCATCGTCGCGTGGGCGAAGCGAGACCGCCTTGGTGTAGGACGCCGCTGCCTTGGCCCTGTCACCCAGCCGCTCATAGGCCTGTCCGCGGGTGGTCCAGACCTGGGCGTTGTGCGGATCGGCCTCGGAAGCCTCGTCCAGATCGGCTGCGGCCTCCTTGACCTTGCCGAGCGCGAGATAGCTGGTGGCGCGGCCGAGTAGCGGCTCGGCCTTCTGCGGGTTGAGCCCGCTCGCAGCACTGAAATCGGCGATGGCGAAATCGTGTTGGTTAGTGCTCTGATAGATCAAGGCACGGCCATAGAGCGCCTGCGCATTGTAGGGATCGAGCCCGACCGCACGATTGAACTCGTCGAGCGCCGCTGCGCTCTCGCCTGACTTCGCCAGGGATTGGGCCTTTGCCGTGTGGGCCTGGGCTTCGCTGACATTGACGGCGCTCACCGCGCTTTCGGCGGCCGCGGTCGCCTTCGGCGCCTCCTGAGGCTTCTCCTTCTCCGGCATCAGCGATCCCAGATCGAAGGAGCAGCTGCACAGCGCAATCCCCATCAAAGCCAGCACGAACGGCCGCTGCCAGATCTGGCGCAGCCGCGCCAAGCTGCGCTCGGGGAAAGGGGAGGCCATCTACGGTTCGCTCGCGCTGGTGCCGCATCGGTAGTGCCCCCGTCCCAGCGAAGGCGCCGCTCTCAAAACAATAACGCGGGCCAGGGGCCCGCGTCATCGAAAACTGAAGTCTTGCAAGATCCGGTAGATCAGCGCGGTCCGCGCGGACCTGCACCGGGGCCGCCACGACCACCGCGATCACCGCCGGGACCTGCGCCGAACACCGGCTTCGGCTTCATCGGCAGCAGGCCTTCGCGCTGCAGCTTCTTGCGGGCCAGCTTGCGCGCGCGGCGCACGGCTTCGGCCTTTTCGCGGGCCTTCTTCTCGGAGGGCTTCTCGTAATGGCCGCGGAGCTTCATCTCGCGGAAAATTCCCTCGCGCTGCATCTTCTTCTTCAGCGCCTTGAGGGCTTGATCGACATTGTTATCGCGAACGAGAACCTGCACGCGGCATCCTCTTCAGGTGGGTCGGATTTGAATTCTGATAAGTCAAAGGGGATGGCGAAACGCGCAGGCCCTTAACCTTGAGCGCGCGGATGTATCAGACAAAACTGCAGATGTCCACCGGCCAAGGAGGATTTTGGGCCAAGTTCGGCCATTAAATGCGGCGAAAATACCTCTGTGCGGCCCCGATTTGGGCGATTCGGTGCCAATGACGGGGCCGTTTCCGGAGCTTTGCTCCGGAAACTTGAAATCAGGGGACCACACATGGATATGAAAAAATACGCCGCGGAAGCCATCGGCACCTTCTGGCTCACATTCGCAGGCTGCGGCAGCGCCGTCATTGCCGCCGGCTTTCCCCAGGTCGGCATCGGTCTCGTCGGTGTGTCCCTGGAGTTCGGGTTGAGCGTCGTCACCATGGCCTATGCGATCGGCCACATCTCGGGTTGCCATCTCAATCCGGCCGTCACGGTCGGCCTTGCCGCCGGCGGGCGTTTTCCGGCCGGCCAGATCCTGCCCTATGTGATCGCCCAGGTGGCGGGCGCGATCGTGGCCGCGTGGCTGCTCTATGTCATCGCGAGCGGGGCGCCCGGATTCGACGTCACCAAGGGCTTCGCGTCCAACGGCTATGACGCGCATTCGCCCGGCCAGTACAGCATGATCGTGTGCTTCCTCACCGAGGTGGTGATGACCATGATGTTCCTGTTCATCATCATGGGCACCACCCATGGCCGCGCGCCCGCGGGCTTCGCGCCGCTCGCGATCGGGCTCGCGCTGGTGATGATCCATCTCGTCAGCATCCCCGTCACCAACACCTCAGTGAACCCGGCGCGCAGCACCGGTCCCGCGCTGTTCGTCGGCGGCTGGGCACTGTCGCAGCTCTGGCTGTTCTGGGTCGCGCCATTGATCGGCGGCGCGCTGGGCGGGGTGATTTACCGCTGGCTCAGCGAGGAGCCCACAGGCATCGTCGCAGGCGTGAAGACCGCGTAATCGCTAGAGCATAATCCGGAAAAGTGTGCAGCGGTTTTCCGGAAAGATCATGCTCAACCAATAACCTAAAGCGCGATGACGATTCATCCTGATCTCATCGCGCTTTAGGGGGATCGCAGCGATTGCTGCGGTCCCCTCAGGTGCCTTTCGTCGGCCTGACTTCGGTGATGTGTCCCATCTTGCGGCCGGGGCGCGGCGTGCCCTTGCCGTAGATGTGCACCGTGGCGCCGGGAACGGTCAGCCACTTGTCGTAGTCCTTGATCTCGTCGCCGATCAGATTGGTCATGGTGACGACTTCGCCGTGGCGCACGGGCTTGCCGAGCGGCCAGCCGGCGATGGCGCGGATGTGCTGCTCGAACTGCGAGATGGATGCGCCGTCCAGCGTCCAGTGTCCGGAATTGTGCACGCGCGGCGCGATCTCGTTGACCAGCACCTTCGGTCCGGTGCCGTTGGCGAGCACGAACATCTCGACGGCGAGCACGCCGACATAGTCGAGCGCGGTCGCGATCTTGCCGGCGACGCTGCGCGCTTCCTCGGCGAGAGAATCCGGGATCGGCGCGGGCGCGCGCGATATCTTCAGAATGTGGTCGCGGTGCTCGTTTTCGGTGACGTCGAAACATTCGACCTGACCCGCGGCCGAGCGCGCGGCGATCACGGAGATCTCGCGCTCGAACGGCACGAAGGCCTCCAGGATCGCCGATTTGGTGGCGAGACTGGTCCACACCTTGGCGATGTCGTCGCCCTCGCGGATGATGGCCTGGCCCTTGCCGTCATAACCGAAGCGGCGGGTCTTCAGGACGGCCGGAAGACCGATTCGCACGATCGCCTCGCGCAGCGAAGAGACCGAGGTGACGTCGGCATAGGCGGCGGTGCCGATGCCGAGCCGCGTCACGAAATCCTTCTCGGCCAGCCGGTCCTGGGTGGTCTCGAGGATCTTCCGGTTGGGCAGCACCGGGCGGCGCGCATCCAGCACCATCGCCGCGGCCGCCGGCACGTTCTCGAATTCGTAGGTGATGACGTCGACGTCGTTGGCGAACAGCTCGAGCGCCTCGACATCGGCATATTCGGCGCAGGTCGCATTCAGGACCACGTCGAAGGCCGGCGAATCCGGATCGGGCGAGAACATCTGGCAGCGCAGCCCGAGCCGCGCCGCAGCCATGGCCAGCATCCGGCCCAGTTGTCCGCCGCCGAGGATTCCGATGGTGTCACCGGGCTTCAGCTTCACCTGCCTGGCGTCGGTCACGCCTTGTCCTCCGGACGCTCGGCAACCGCCTCGGTCTGCGCCTTGCGCCAGGCGGCCAGGCGACCGGACAGGGCGGGGTCGGACAGCGCCAGCACGGAAGCCGCCAGCAGCGCCGCATTGATCGCGCCGGCCTTGCCGATGGCGAGGGTGCCGACCGGGATGCCGGCGGGCATCTGAACGATCGAATACAGCGAATCGAGGCCCTTGAGCGTCTTCGATTCGATGGGCACACCGAACACCGGCAGTTCCGTCAGCGACGCCGCCATGCCCGGCAGGTGCGCGGCGCCGCCGGCGCCGGCGATGATGACCTTGTAACCCGCCGCCTTGGCGCCCTTGGCGAAAGCGAACAGCCGGTCGGGGGTGCGGTGCGCCGAAACGATGCGGGTGTCGGCGGCGACGCCGAGCGCGGCAAGCGTATCGGCGGCATGCCGCATCGTGTCCCAGTCCGACTGGCTTCCCATGATGATGGCGATCGGCGCGGTCATGACGTCAAATGTGCCCGGAAAACAGAAAGATAGGCCAGATTAAAGGTTCCGGCCGGCGGCTCGCAAGGCGGTGGCAAGGAGAAGGGAATGCACTATCCTGTCTTGGTGAATCCCCGCAAGCCTTCATTGAGCAGGATGCCCATGAAGAAACCAAAAAGGGCGAGTGCTGCGAAGGCCAAAACGGGCCGAAAGACCAGCGCCAGCCACTCCAAAGCCGCTGCCAAGCGTCCGGCCAGGCCGGCGCGGCGCCAAACGCCGGCCGATGGCGCCACGGAAACCATCAAGGCGACCATCCGCGGCTTGCGGAGCAAGCTCAAGGCGGCGGAGCGGCGCGTCGCGGAGCTCGAGGCGGCCGCCGACACCGATTTCCTGCTCGAGATTCCGAACCGGCGCGGTTTCGAGCGCGAGCTCAACCGTGCCATTGCCTACATGAAGCGCTACCGCGCCAGCGGGGCGCTGATCGTGCTCGACGTCGATCGGCTGAAGCCGATCAACGATTCCTTCGGACACGCCGCCGGCGACGAGGTGCTGAAGGCGATTGCCGCGACGCTGACGCGGCAGGTCCGCGCCTCGGATATGGTCGGTCGTCTTGGCGGCGACGAGTTCGCGCTGTTGCTGTGGAATCTCAGCGAGACCGACGCCAAGGCGAAGGCCGCCATCCTCGAGCACGCGATCGACGAACTGTCTTTCACGTTTCAGGGCCGGCACGTGGCTGCGGGCGCTTCCGCTGGCGTGGCGCTGCTGGGACCGCAGTCCGACGCGGGCCGCGCCCTCGAGGAAGCCGATGCCGCCATGTATGTGCGCAAGGCGCACCGGCGCCACGAGCGGCAGATCAGGCCCGTCAGCAGCTGATCCTACAGCGTGGTGAGATCTTGCGGTACATTGCCGAACTTGCGCAGCAGTGTGGCGTCGCCGAATTCGCCGGTCATGGGATCGCCGCTGCGGCTGAACGCGATCGCGCCGATGTGACCGGCACCGCGCGACAAGATTTCGGCGCGCCGCAACGCGGCCGCCGAACTCTGGCACTCCTCTGCGGCGCCCGCGACGGGCGATCCGTCAGCATCGATCAGGAAGGGCATTGCAACGTAGTAGGTCACATCCGACATGGCGTTGCTCCGATGTTGAACTCAGGCGGCGCTGCTCTTGCTCCGCATCTTGCTGGGCGAGGTCTCCGGAATGCAGCCGGCGGAAATCGCCGCCTGCAATTCCGCCAGCTCGGCTTCCAGATATTCATTGGCCATGATCAGCGCCTTGATGGTGCTGCGCAGATTGCCGTCGCACATCGCGATCGCCTGATCGCAGGCTTGTTCATAATGGCTGTTGTCGAGAAGGGCGGTTGCCGACATCTGCGTTGTCCTTCTGCCTTTCCTTGGCGTTTTCCCTGGCCTGTCTAGAGCCGGGACGTCCTGAATGTTCCTATTTTGTTCTTTTTGAGTCAAGCGGATTCAGATACGGCGAGCCACCGCGAAAGATCGGCGGAGGGCTCAGGCGATGATGTCGGGCGTGATCTGGTCTTCGATGAACGCGATGCGATCGCGCAACAAGAGCTTACGCTTCTTCAACCGCTGTAACCGCAACAGGTCGGGGGCGGGCGATTGATGCAGTGCATCGATCGCCGCATCGAGATCTCGGTGTTCCTGCTGCAACCGGGTGAGCTCGACTTCGAGCTCACGCTCGTTTTCATTGGTCATGTCTGCGGTGGCCGAAAACCGATTGGCGTGAGATCTGGGCTGTGGATGCCCTGTGGAAATTATCGTCCTTGCGCGGCGTGACCGCAAGCGATCTGCGGCCGTTGCCCGCCGATCTCCCGCAACATATTTCTGCGAGTCGCTGCGCCGCTGCGCAGGCGCATTGATATCATGGATTTTTCTCGCGTGGTTCCTTACTCACGCTTCGTTACATATGAATTTTCAAAAATGACGCCGCGACGACGGATACCCATCGACAGAACGAATCGGTGATGTACAGTCTCTCGTCCGGATCGAATCCTGAGGTTCAACCCTACCGAGGAGGTTTCGAATGACAATTCAGGCACATCTTGTTGAATTGGAACGGAAGCACAAACTTCTCGAAAACGAATTGCACGAAGCTCTCGTGCACCTTTCAACAGACGACCTGCAAATTGTTGAGTTGAAGCGCCGGAAGTTGATGGTCAAGGACCAGATCGAGCGTCTGAAGCAAGTCGACACGCTCCACTAGTGACCCCCGTAACAGCGTAGAGTTGATCATACCCTTTCAAGCGGGGATGAGTGCGTTTGCGCTCACCCCTGCTGCAATGTGCGTCGTGCAAAATTTGCGCGGCGCCTAGATGTCTGCGAGTTCGGAGACGTGATCGGCGATCGCAAGCGACGACGTCAGTCCCGGCGATTCGATGCCGAACAGGTTGATCAAGCCTGCGACGCCGTGATCGCGCGGGCCCTGCATCAGAAAATCCTGCGTGGCCACCGCCGGCGGCACGATCTTCGGGCGAATGCCTGAATAGCTCGGCATCAACGCCCCGTCGGGCAGCGTCGGCCAGTATTTGCGGATCGCGGGATAGAAGCGCTCCGCGCGTGACGGATCGACCTCGTAATTGATCGTCTCGATCCACTCGACGTCAGGGCCGAAGCGGGCCTGCCCTGCCATGTCCAGCGTCAGGTGCACCCCTAACCCGCCGGGCTCGGGCACCGGGTAGATCAGGTGCGAGAACGGCGCCCTTGCATTGCAGCTGAAGTAATTTCCCTTGGCAAGATAGGCCGGCGGAATCCGGTCCAGCGGCATGCCGTCGATGTTGCGCGCCACCGTCGTTGCCGAGAGCCCCGCAGCATTGACGAGCAGGTCGCATTGCAGCGTCATCGGCGCCTCGCCGCCAGCCTCGATCTCGATACCGCCGGCGGCTGCCTTGGCACGGATCAGTGGCGTGTGGAACGCGAAGGCCGCGCCGGCCTCCTCGGCTTCGCCGCGCAGCGAGAGCATGTAGGCGTGGCTGTCGATGATGCCGGTCGACGGCGACAGCAGCGCGGCGTCACAGGCGAGCGCCGGCTCCAGCGCGCGTGCGGCCTCGCCCGAAAGCAGCTGCATGTCGAGTACGCCGTTGGCCTCGGCATGTGCCTTGATCGATTGCAGCTTCTCCGTCTCTTTCGCGCTGGTCGCGACGATCAGCTTGCCGCAATTTTTGTGCGGGATGCCGCGCTCGGCGCAGTAGCGGTAGAGCGCGTGCTTGCCGCCGACGCACATGCGCGCCATCCAGCTGCCGGCGCGGTAGTAGATGCCGGCATGGATCACCTCGCTGTTGCGTGAGGAGGTGATGGTGCCGATGGCCTCGGCTTCCTCGAGCACGATGACCTCGCGTCCGGCCTGCGCGAGCCGCCGAGCCACCGCGAGCCCGACCACGCCGGCTCCGATGACGACGCAATCGACTTTATCCATGGTCGTGCAGGACGTCCGCTGGAAGAGCCGGTGGCCGCGGCTCTGGAATCGAGGGCGCGCGGCCGTTCTCCGTTAAGGAAGCATTTATCATGTCAGGGCAATTGCCGTATTTCGCGTCAAATTTTTCCGTTGCACATACAGGCGTTTACCCGATCCAAACCCGTGAAGCCAGACAATCCGACGTTGAAATCGCGGGTGGCTGATGGCTGAGAAGAACTGGCACGTGGGCAGCACGCTTCCGATCGCTGTGCAGGCCGTCCTGTGCCTGGCCGGCGCGGTCGCGCCCGCACGCGCCTTTGCGCTGTCGGACAGCTTCACCGCTCCAGGTGATCTCGCCAAGCTCGATCCCAGCGTGATCTGGGAAGTCCTGATCGCGGGCATCGTCGTCTGCTCGTTCCTCGCCGCGATCGCGCTGTGGATCCATTCCTCGCTGCGCCGGACCAGGCGCTTGCAGCTGCGGCGCAATGCCTTCGTCTCCTCCGCCATGAACAATCTCAACCAGGGCGTGGTGATGACGGACGCGCAGCGGCGCGTCATCTTCTGCAACGACCGCTATCTCGATATCTATGGCCTGACGCGGTCGGATGTCCGGGCCAACATGAACGGCTACGAACTCCTCGCGCTGCGACGCAAGCGCGGGGTGCTCGGCGGCGCCTCCGACGACGAGTTCTACGAGAAGGCGGCAAGCAGCAACGGTTTGATCACCGAATTGCCGGATGGACGGGCCATCCTGGTGAAATTTCACGTGCTGCCGAACGGCGGCTCGGTGGCGACGCATCTCGACGTCAGCGAACAGCGCAGGCTGTCGCAGCAGCTCGCCTCCACCAAGCAGTTCCTGGAAACGGTGCTGGACAACGTGCCGGCCTGTGTTGCCGCAAAGAACATCGAGGACGGCTGCTACATCTTCGCGAACACCGCCTATGAGCGCTTCTGGGGCTTCTCGCGGGATCACGTCGTCGGCAAGAATGCGCGCGAGCTGTTTGCGCCCGCCTCGGCGGCCAGCATCGAGGCGGCCGACCAGGCCGCGCTCAATTCGCTGGACGGCCAGTTCCGCAACGAATTCGAGGTCGAGCGTAGCGGGGAGCGGCGCATGGTCGCCTCGATCCGGATCGCGGTCCGCAATGAAAGCAATCGGCCCGGATTCCTGCTGCTGGTGTTCGAGGACATCACCGACCGCCGCTCACTGTCGCAGGAGCTGGAGAGCACCAAGAAGTTCCTCGAGCTCGTGGTCGACAACATCCCGGTGGCGCTGATCGTCGAGCAGGTCAAGGATGGCCGCTATCTGCTCGCCAACCGCAGCGCCGAGACGATTCTCAACCGCAGGCGCGAGGAGGCCACGGGCCTGACCGCCGCCGATATCTTCAATCCCAAGGAAGCCAAGCTGATCATCGCGCGCGACGAGGCCGCGATCAAGAAGCGCGGGATGATCACCGAGGAGCATCCGATCTCCACCAAGGACGGCCTGCGGCTGTTCCTGACCCGCCGTGCCACCGTGCTCAGCGATGCCGGCGAGCCGCAATATCTGATCAAGACCCACGAGGACGTCACCGATCGCCGGCAGACCGAGTCGCGCATGGCGCATATGGCCTATCACGACGGCCTCACCGACCTGCCGAACCGCGCCGCCTTCCTCCAGGCGCTGACCCAGATGATCGAGGCCTGCGAAGGCACCGGCGAGGAGTTCGCCGTCCTGTGCGTCGATCTCGACGGCCTCAAGGAGGTCAACGACGTCTTCGGTCATGCGCTCGGCGACAAGCTCCTGATCGAGGTGGCGCAGCGGCTCCAGGATTCGGCACGCGGCGGCGTGGTGGCGCGCCTGTCCGGCGACGAGTTCGGCCTCATCATCGATGGCAAGCAGCCGGAGGCGGGTCTGGCGCTGGCGCAGCAGCTCGGTGAGGCCGTCGCCCGGGAATTCCAGATCGACGGCCGACCGGTCCGTGCTGGCGCCACCACCGGCATGTCGATCTTCCCCCACAATGGCGCTGATGGCGCCTCGCTGCTTGCCAATGCCGGCGCGGCGCTGTTCCGCGCCAAGCAGAAGTCGCGCGGCACGATCAGCCTCTACCAGCCGGAGATGGACCAGCAGATCCGCGACCGCCGCGTGCTGCACCAGGACCTCTCGATGGCGATCAAGAATGGCGAGCTCTCGCTCGCCTTCCAGCCGCAGGGCGCCGCCGGCCACAGCGTCGCCGAGAGCGAGATCATCGGCTTCGAAGCATTGGCGCGCTGGCAGCATCCGGTGCGTGGCCAGGTCTCGCCGGCCGATTTCATCCCGATCGCGGAAGAGAGCGGCCTGATCGTCGAGATGGGCGAGTGGATTCTGCGTGAGGCCTGCCGCGAGGCGGCGTCCTGGCCAAAACCGCTCCAGGTCGCGGTCAATCTGTCGCCGGCGCAGTTCATGCATGGTGACGTGGTCGGGCTGGTCCATTCGATCCTGATCGAGACGGGCCTCGCGCCCGGCCGGCTCGAGCTCGAGATCACCGAGGGTGTGCTGATCGAGGACTTTGACCGCGGCCTTGCGCTGCTGCGCCGGCTGAAGGCACTCGGCGTGCGGATCTCCATGGACGATTTCGGCAGCGGCTATTCCTCGCTGAGCTATCTCCAGGCGTTCCCGTTCGACAAGATCAAGATCGACCGTGCCTTCATCATCAATCTCGGCCGCAACCCGCAATCGGCGGCGATCGTGCGCGCGGTGATCGATCTCGGCCACGGCCTCGAAATGTCGATCATCGCCGAGGGCGTCGAGACCCTCGACCAGCTCGCCTTCCTTGCCAAGGAGGGCTGCGACGGCGTGCAGGGCTACCTGCTCGGCAAGCCTCTGCCGATCGGGAAATATGCAGGCCTCGTCGGCCGCGCTGAGGTCATGGAGCTTGCGCTCAAGACGGGCTAATGATGGGGCGCTTCGCTCCTTCTCGACGGCCTCATGGCGGATTACGACCTTGCGATCATCGGCGGCGGCTTGAACGGTGTCAGCCTCGCGCGCGATGCGGCTGGCCGTGGCCTGCGGGTCATTCTGTTCGAGCAGGGCGATCTCGGCGCCGGCGCGTCGTCGGCGACGCCGCGGCTCGTTCATGGCGATCTGTCGGTTCTGGAACGGCGCGGGTTCTGGCGGGTGCGGCGGGCGCTGGCGGAGCGCCGGACTTGGCTCAGGATCGCGCCGCATCTGGTCCGGCCGATGCACTTCGTCATCCCCGCCCATTCCGAGGAACGCCCGCCATGGCTGCTGCGTGCCGGCCTGTTGCTTTATGACAGCCTCTCCAGCGGGAGTGGGCTGCCTGTCGCGACGACCCTCGACATCACGCATCATCCGGTCGGCAACGCGCTGAAGCGTCCGTTCGGCACGGCGTTCGAATATTCGGACTGCGTCGTCGATGATTCCCGCCTGGTGGTGCTCACGGCGCTCGATGCCGCCGAACGTGGTGCGGTGATCCGGACCGGGGCGCGCTGTGTCCGCGCCGACCGAACCGACACCTGGCGGCTTGCGGTGGTCGATCGTGGCCACCGCCGCACGATCACGGCACGGGCCTTGGCCAACGCCACCGGCGCCTGGACGCCTATGGTGGCGGAGACCGTGCTGCGGCAGCCGCAGCCCGCCATGGCCGCCACGCAGATGAGCCAGATCATCGTGCCGCGGCTGTTCTATTCCGATAACGTCTACGTTTTCCAGAACAACGATGGACGACTGATCTTTGCCCAGCCCTTCGAGCGCGACTTCACCCTGATCGGCACGGTGACGCACGACTTCACCGGCGATCCCGCGATCGTGGCGATGCCGGGAGCCGACATCAGCTATCTCTGCGAGGCGGCCAGCCGCTATTTCCGCGAGCGCGTGACCCCGAGCGACGTGGTCCGGACGGTCTCCGGTGTCAATCTGACGCTGGCGTCCGTGCGGCAACGCGATGGCACGACCCTGTTCCACGCGCGCCGGCGCAAGGCGCCGCTGATCACCATGTTCGGCGGCGATGTCACGACGTCGCGCCTGCGCGCGGAGCGAGCGATAACGAAGCTGACGCCGTTCTATCCGATGTCGCCGCGTTGGACCGCCGGCGCGGCGCTACCGGGCGGGGACTTTGCCTGGGATCGTTTCGACACCGAGGTCGACCTCGCGCGAGACCGCTGGCGCTTTCTTTCGGAGCCGCAGGCCCAGCGCCTGGTCGCGGCCTATGGCTCGCGCCTGCCGGCGGTGCTCGGCGAGGCGAAGACCCGTGAAGAACTTGGCCCCGCCTTCGGTCCCGAACTGACCGGCGCCGAAGTACGTTACCTGATGAACCATGAATGGGCGCGCTTCTCCGACGACATCCTGTGGCGCCGTTCCAAGCTCGGCCTGACCATGCCCGCGGCGGATCGCGACGCGCTGGCCTCGTTCATGTCGGATGTGAACGATCAGTCCCGAACCGGTTGAGCTAGGGACGATCGGCCGCTAGCGTGCGGCGGAATTGGGGTTGGCAGGGAACATGACGGACGAGTTGCCCAGAACAAACGCCGCGGCCAATGCGACCAGCGGAGATCAACATCCGGCGGCCGGGCAGCCGTTGCTGCGCATCGAGGGCGTCGCCAAGACGTTCGGGACGTTCCGTGCCGTGGACGGCGTGTCGCTCGACATCAGGGCCGGCGAGTTTTTCGCGCTGCTTGGTCCGAGCGGCTGCGGCAAGACCACGCTTTTGCGCATGCTCGCCGGCTTCGAGGCGCCGGACGAGGGGCGCATCCTGCTCGGGGGTCAGGATATCGCGCAGGCCTTGCCGCACGAGCGTCCGATCAACATGATGTTCCAGAGCTACGCGCTGTTTCCGCATCTGTCGGTGCGCGACAACATCGCCTTCGGCCTGAAGCGTGCCGGCATGGCGCGCGCCGACATCGCCTCGCGCGTGGCGGAGATGGTCGCACTGGTGAAGCTCGAGGGACTTGAGAAGCGCAAGCCCGACCAGCTCTCCGGCGGCCAGCGCCAGCGCGTGGCGCTGGCCCGTGCGCTGGCCCGCCGACCGCAGCTCTTGCTGCTCGATGAGCCGCTCGCAGCGCTGGACAAGAAGCTGCGCGAGAGCACGCAAGC
Source organism: Bradyrhizobium sp. Rc2d (assembly GCF_900099855.1). Classification (NCBI taxonomy): domain Bacteria; kingdom Pseudomonadati; phylum Pseudomonadota; class Alphaproteobacteria; order Hyphomicrobiales; family Nitrobacteraceae; genus Bradyrhizobium; species Bradyrhizobium sp. Rc2d. Next base: position 43,255 of record NZ_FNCU01000014.1, read on the forward strand.
CGAGCTGATGGAGCTGCAGCGCCGGCTCGGCATGACCTTCATCATCGTCACCCACGACCAGGAGGAGGCGATGACGATGGCGAGCCGGATCGGCGTGATGAATGCCGGCAAGCTGGCGCAGGTCGCGAGCCCGCGCGAACTTTACGAGGCGCCGCGCTCGCGCTGGATCGCGGAATTCGTCGGCGACGTCAATTTGTTCGAGGGCGAGTTCAAATTGCGCGACGGTCATCGCCTCGTCATTGCCACGCGCGAGGCCGGGACTTTGGTTGCGGCCGAGCCGCGCGAGCGGGTGAGCGAGGCGAAATTGTCGGTCGCGATCCGGCCCGAGAAGGTCAAGCTCTCGCGCCGCGGCCCGGTGTTTGAGGCCGGTCGTGAAACGGCGATCAACAGTCTGGACGGTGTGATCGCCGACATCTGCTATCTCGGCGGCATCACCACCTATAAGGTGAAGCTCGACGAGGGCGGAATGGTGCAAGCTTCAGTCGTCAACAGCGCGCGTCTCGACGTCGACGCCTACAGCGTGAACCAGAACGTCGTCGCCTGGTTCACGCCCGACGACTGCGTGGTGTTGCCGTCATGAGCGGACGCCGCATCTTCGCGCGGCCGGCGCGTTTTGCTGCCATCGCGCCTTACGTCTGGATGGTGCTGTTCTTCCTGGTGCCGTTCGCCTTCGTGCTGAAGATCAGCCTATCGCAGACTGCGATTGCGCAGCCGCCTTACGAGCCTGTGTTCGACCTGACGGCGGGATGGGAAGCACTGAAGACGGCCCTTGCTGCGTTGTCGATCGATAATTTCAGGCTGCTGATCTCCGACGACATTTATGTATTCGCTTATGTGCGCAGCCTCACCGTCGCCGTCACAGCGACCGTGCTCCTGCTCCTGATCGGCTACCCCATCGCCTATGGCATGGCGCGGCTGCCCAAGCGCTGGCAGGCGGTGGCGATGGTGCTGGTGATCGTGCCGTTCTGGACCTCTTTCCTGATCCGCATCTATGCCTGGATCAACATCCTCCAGCACGACGGCTTGCTCAACCAGATCCTGCTGGCACTGCATCTGGTCAGCCAGCCCGTCGTGTGGCTCTCCACCGACAGCGCAATGTATATCGGCATCGTCTATTCCTATCTGCCGTTCATGATCCTGCCGCTCTACGCCACGCTCGCCAAGATGGAGCCGGCGCTGGAGGAGGCGGCCGGCGATCTCGGCGCGCCGCCCTGGCAGGTGTTCTGGCTCGTCACCTTCCCGCTGTCGCTGCCCGGCGTCGGCGCCGGCGTGCTCTTGTGCTTCATTCCCATCGTCGGCGAGTTCGTCATTCCGGACCTTCTCGCGGGCTCCAACGCGCTGATGATCGGCCAGACCCTCTGGCTCGAATTCTTCACCAACAAGGACTGGCCGGTCGCGTCCGCGGCGGCCATCGTGCTGCTGGTGGTCCTGCTGGTGCCGCTGCTGCTGTACGAGCGGCTTCAGAAGCGGCAGCTGGAACAGGGGCGCTGAGACGATGCGCAAGCTCTCCCGTCTCTCCCGCTTCAACATCGCCTCGCTCGCGCTGGGGCTGGCGTTCCTTTATCTGCCGATCCTCATCCTCGTCATCTACTCCTTCAACGCCTCGCGCCTGGTGACGGTGTGGGGTGGCTGGTCGCTGCGCTGGTATCACGAGTTCTTCAACGACCGCGCCATGATCGAGGCGGCCTGGATGAGCCTGCGGGTTGCGGTCTCATCCGCGACCATTGCCACGCTGCTCGGCACGCTCGCCGCGGTCGCACTGTCGCGTGGTGAACGCTTCGGCGGCCGGACGCTGTTCTCCGGCATGCTCTATGCGCCGCTGGTGATGCCGGAGGTGATCACCGGATTGTCGCTGCTGCTGCTGTTCGTCGCGCTCAATGCCGAGCGCGGCTTCTGGACGGTGACGATCGCCCACACAACGCTGACGATGTGCTTCGTCGCCGTGGTCGTGCAGTCCCGTCTCGGCTCGCTCGATCGTTCGCTGGAGGAGGCCGCGATGGATCTCGGCTGCGATCCTGTCCGCGCCTTCGTGGCCGTCACGCTGCCGCTGATTGCGCCGGCAATCGTCGCCGGCTGGATGCTGGCTTTCACGCTGTCGCTGGACGATCTCGTGATCGCGAGCTTCACCACCGGCCCTGGCTCGGCCACCCTGCCGATCCGGATCTACTCGGAGGTGCGGTTGGGGGTGAAGCCGGAGATCAACGCGATCTGCACGCTGGTGATCGCCCTGATCGCGGTGGTGATCGTCATCGCCTCGCTCGCCTCGAAGCTGTCGAGCTCGCAGGGCGAGAGCGCGGCGCCGCTGTGAGCCGATCGTCACTGCGAGCGAAGCGAAGCAATCCAGAAATGCCCCCGCGGAAGCACTCTGGATTGCTTCGTCGCTACGCTCCTCGCAACGACGAAGGGCTGTTACGACTTCACCGCACCTGCCGTGAGCCCGCCCACCATGTAACGACGGAAGGCGTAGTAGACCGCGGCCGGCGGCAGCGCATAGATGAAGCCGGTGGTCATCAGCAGCTCCCAGGGCGAATCGTCGGCGGCAAGGAAGTTGCCGAGTGCGACGGGGAGGGTGATCTCGCGATCGTTCGAGAGCAGCAGGAACGCGTAGAGATATTCGTTCCAGGCCAGCAGCACCGCATAGGTGCCGATCGCGACCAGCGAAGGCATCATCAACGGCAGATAGACCAGGCGGAAGATCTGGAGCGTCGTCGCGCCGTCCATGACGGCGGCTTCGTCCAGCTCGACCGGCAGTTTGTCGGAGGCCTGCTTGAGCACCCAGATCGCGTAGGGACTGGCGATCGTCACCATGGCCAGGATCAGCGACCAGTGATTGTTGAGCAGGCCGTAATTGCCCATGGTGCGATACATCGGCACGGCGAGGAACGCCGCGGGGATGAAATAGGTGAAGAGCGCGAGGTTCAACACCATGCGTCCGCCCGGCACTTTCAGCCGCGAGATCGAGAACGCCGCCGCGGTCGCAATGAACAGGGTCAGCACGCCGACGGACGCCGCGATCAGCGTCGAATTCCAGAACTGGACGTAGAAGTCGCGCAGGAAATAATGCTGCTGCTTGAACACGATCTCGAAGTTGTGCAGCGTTGGATGATCCGGCCACAGCTTGCCCGAGAACGCGTCCTCCTTCGGGGAGATCGCGAACAGGAACATGTGATAGATCGGGATCATCGTCCACAGGAAGACGGGGATACCGATCAGCAGCAGCCGCGCTTCGATCGCGACTTCGCGCAAGGAGGGGAGCTTCATCGCGACAACCGTTTCATCATGAAGTACACGAGCGGCAGGACGAACGGCATCGCGCAGACGATCGACGCCATGGCCAGCGAGAGCTGGTCGAGCCGGAGATAGCGGATGCCGAGCGTCGACAGCACATGCGTGAGGTCGGCCGGACCACCGCCGGTGAGCAGATAGACGCTGTTGAAGTCGCCGAGCGTCCAGATCATCGAGAGCAGCGTGCAGGTGACGTAGAGCGTCTGCATCGACGGCCAGGTGATGTAGCGGAATTTCTGCCACCAGCTCGCGCCGTCGACCTCGGCGGCCTCGAACAGATCGTGGGAGATCGCAAGACGGCCGGTGATCAGGATCAGCGTCCAGAACGGCAGCGACTTCCAGATGTGCACGGCGATCGCCATGGTCAGCGCCACGGTCGGATCGTTCAGCCAGTTCGGGCCGTCGTCGCCGGTGAGGGTGAAGATGAAGTGGTTGATCATGCCCCATTCGGGATTGAGCATGAAGCGCACCGACAAAATGGTCGGGATCGACGGCACCGCCCAGGGCAGGATGAAGATCACCGAGAGCCATTTGATCCAGGTGCGCTGCTGGGCGAAGAAGCCGGACAGGAACAGCGCGATCAGCATCTTGATGTTGATGCCGATGACCAGGAAGATCAGCGTGTTGACCGCGGCGCGCGCGAAGATCGGGTCGTTGTACAGCGCGACATAGTTCGTCGGGGCGCGCGCCAGCCAAAGCCCGTAGCCGACGGGATAGACGACGAAGGCGAGGAAAACGAGCAAATAGGGCGCTAGCAGTACGATGCCCCAGACCTGCGCCGGGGTCAGCCGCGACGACAGGGGCGGGCCGGGGATTGCCTGATCGCCAGAGAGCGTGATCGCCATTCTTTTCGGTCTCTTCAAAGAGAAGCCGGCCGCGAAACGCGGCCGGTGTTGTTCTTATACCTTTCCCCGCAACGCGGGGAGAGGGGCGGATGACTTAACCTGCGACCTGCTTGATGCGGGCGATCAGTTCGTCGACGGCCTTGTCGACCGGAACCTTCTCGCTCACCACCCGGTTCATCGCCTTCGCCCACACGTTCTCGTTGTTGAGGATCGTGAACTTCCAGTTCTTGGTGAAGTCGAACGCGGCGGTGCCGCCCTTGAACTGCGTGTAGACCGCCTTGCGGTGCTTGTCAGCCTGCCAGAACGGGCTTTCCTGGCTTTCCTTCGTCACCGGGAACCAGCGGCCGAGTGCGCCCTCGATATAGGGACGGACGTTCTCTTCCTGGAGCAGGAAGCTGATGAACTGCTTCGCCTCGGCCTTGTTCTTGGCCGCGGTGAAGACCAGCCCGGTCTTGACGTCGGAGCGGTAGCGGATGGTCGAACCATCGGGCGCCTTGGGGAAGGACGCCGTGATGATGTCCTGTTCATAGGCCTTCTTGCCGGCGTCGCGCTGCTCCTGGGTAAGGGCCTGGTTCTGCGAGTCCTCGAACCATTTCGCCGCGATCGAGATCGTGAAGTTGTGGGTCATCACGATGGTCTTGTTGTGGAAGGCGACGTTGTTGTCAGGATCCTTCCAGGTCGTCGAGGAGGGCGGCGTGCAACCCTTGATGTAGGTGTCGGTGTAGTCCTTCATCGCCTTGATCAGGTTCTCGCGGACCTTGGGATCATCGACCAGCAGCTTGCCGTCGTCGTCAACCAGCTTGACGTGGTAGGCGTCCATGAAGGTGTAGAACGACTGGAAGGCGTCAGTGGATTCCACGCCCATCGGCTGGCCGACGGCATAGATGCGCTGGCCGGTCGCCTTGCGGATCGCCGGCTGCACCTTGTCGCACCAGAACGTCCAATAGCCCGTCCAGTCGGTCGGAATGTCGCTCTGCTTGAAGCCGGCCTTCTCCAGCATGTCGTTCCAGATCTGGACGTGCATGCTCTGCTGCTTCAGCGGGAAGCCGTAATAAGCCTTCTTCTTGGTCACGTCGTTGTAGAGGATCGACGCGTCCAGCGTGTTCTGCACGAACCGGCCCTTGATCGGCTCCATGACATCCGTGAGGTCCTCGAGCTTGCCCTCGTAAGCCCACTTGCCCTGTGCTTGCACGTCATAAGAGTCGGAATAGGCGACATCGGGCACGGTGCCGGCATCGAGCGCGGCGACCGTCTTCGGAATCATGTCCTGGATCGCGTACTGCGACAATTCGACCTTGATGCCGGTCTTGGCTTCGAACTTCTTGATCGTGTCGATCAACGCGTCGTCTTCGGAGCGATAGAAGCCCTTGCCCCACCAGACCGTAATCGTCTTCTGCTGCGCAAAGGCGGGTGCAGTGGCCGCAAACAGCCCAACCGCAGCGACCGCCAATGATACTGCGCCAATAACCTTGGATCTCACGTTTTTCTCCCTCAAACGGCCGGTGTTTTTAACCGGTCGTATAAAACACTAGCGCATGGCGGAAGTCTGATCTAGCGCCATCTTGTCAGACCAATGTCGTGGGGATGGAGCCTCGCGGAGATGCTTAATGCGCGCATCGATCCAATCGCCGCATCAATTCGCGGCAATCAATTCGCCTTGTGCGTTCTGGCTCGGCCTGACAATGCGCAGCTGCTCGCCGCCAGCGAAAGGCGTTTTAAGCAGTATGAGGACTGAACGCAACGCAACCCGCTCGCAAGGCAGCGGTGCTCTGGCTGCAGGGCCAAAAATGTCTCTGTGAAACGGGCGGATTGATCCGAGGAACTCCGGTTCGACAGGGAACGTCTTGCCCCTCTCTGCCGGCGAGCTATCAGCGTTTCCGCTTCAGACCCGTCGCTGCTGTGTTCGAACTTGCCTCGGCGGATCGGGACCGCGGCTTGCCTTGCCCGCTTGTCCGGAAAGGAGAGCGCCATGCCTCGAGCAGCATCTTGAGAAATTGGCTGGCATGAGGGGATAGTGTCGCCCCGCGCCTGCGCACGATTCCGATCGTCCGCGACACTTCCGGCTCGATCAACCGAATGGTGTGAATGATCGGATGGCCGGCGGCTGGCGTCGCGAGCTTCGGTAGCACGGCGATTCCGAGTCCCGCTTCGACCAGGCCAAGCGAACCGGAGAGATGCGCGACTTCATAGGACCAGTTCAGCTGCAGGCCGTGTCGCGCCAGCGCATTGTCGATCAACGCGCGATTGCCGCTGTTGCGACCGACGGTGATGACCCGGTGCGGCACGATCTCCGACCAGCTTACCTGTTTGCGCGATGCCAACGGATGGTCATGACGGCAGGCCAGGACGAAAGGATCCTCAACCAGTTTCTCAAATTCAATTTCGGCATGTGATGCACCAATGAAATTGATGCCGAAGTCGGCTTCGCCGCGCGCCACCGCTTCCAATCCCTCATTGGCACCGATGTCCAGAATCCGGATGCGAATGCGCGGATACGCTTCGGCAAACCGGCCGATCGCTCGCGGCAGGAAATAGAACACTGCTGTCGGCACCGCAGCCACCGAGACCAAGCCTGAACTTCGCGCGCCGATATCCTGGATGGCGAGCACCGACGTCTCAAACTCGTCGATGAGGCGGCGCACCTTCGGCAGGAAGTCGCGGCCGGTCATGGTGAGATTGACGTGACGTGTCGACCGCTCGAGCAACGGCGCGCCGAGGCTTTCTTCCAGCTTCTGAATGCGTCGGCTGAGCGCTGGTTGAGACAGGTTCAGCGCCTTGGCGGTCCGGACAAAGCTTCCCGTCTCCGCGACGGTGATGAACGCCCTGAGGTCGAGCAGTTCTGCGTTCATGGCAGGACTCCATTATTTCTGTAAACGAAATAATACCTCAGATATTTGCATTTCACAAAAGAGTTCAGAGGGAGGATGCTCCGGTTCGGGCGAAGATGACGCCGAACGGAAGAACTCCATGAACGATCAGATTGCCATTCCCTGTGTGGTCATGCGCGGCGGCACCTCGCGCGGGCCGTTTTTCCTGGCCCGCGATCTTCCGGCCGACCCCAGGTCGCGCGACGCGGTCCTGTTGTCTGTGATGGGAGGTGGGCACGATCTTGGAATCGATGGAATCGGCGGCGGTAATGCCGTTATCAACAAGGTCGCGATCATCGGACCGGCAACGGTGCCCGGCGCCGACGTTGACTACCTGTTTGCCCAGGTACGTGTTCGTGAAGGGATCGTCGATACCTCGCCGAACTGCGGAAACATGCTGGCGGCGGTGGGACCGTTCGCAATCGAGGCCGGCCTGGTCGCCGCGACCGCAGATCGCACCCATGTCCGCATCCACAATGTCAACACCGGCAAGCTGATTGATGCGACCGTTGCCACCCCCGGAGGGCGGGTGACTTACGAGGGCGAGGCGCGGATCGACGGCGTACCGGGAACGGCCGCGCCCATCGAACTGTCATTCCCTAACGCGGCCGGCGCACGCACCGGTCGCCTGCTGCCGACGGGACGTCCGATCGACCGCATCGAAGGAATCGATGTGACCTGCATCGACGCGGCGATGCCGGTCATGCTGGTCCGCGCGTCGGATCTGGGATGGACCGGCCGTGAGACACCTTCGGAGTTCGCCGACAGCGGCTTCCGCGCGCGTCTCGAGAACTTGCGCATCGAGGCCGGCCGCCGGATGGGTTTTCCAAATTCCGCGACAATGGTGATCCCGAAGCCGGTTCTGATTGCGTCTGCGGGCGAGGCGACGTTGAACACCCGATACTTCATGCCGCATGACTGCCATGGCGCGCTGGCCGTGACCGGCGCTGTCGCGATCGCGACTGCGTGCCTCACGCCCGGAACGATCGCCGCAGAGATGGTGGGACCTCTGGCGCCGCCGGTGCCGATCACGCTCGCCCATCCCTCCGGCCAGCTCGTGGTTCGGCTGGAGCCCGGTCCGGTCGCCCGGGTGCAGCGGACAGCCCGGCGGATCTTCGAGGGCCACGTCTTCGCCCGCCGGTCGCATGTGCCTCATTCGGTCTTGGCGGCCTGAAGCCCGCCGCCTCCGCAGCCATCAAGAAAATCAGAGCCATGGGAGAAACGAGAATGCACAAGCAAGCGCTGGTTGGACACCCGAACACCGAGGCGCGGAAGCCATTCTACCGGATTCTCTACGTCCAGGTGCTGATCGGTCTCCTGCTGGGCGTCCTCACGGGCCATTTCTGGCCTGAATTTGGTGCGGCGCTGAAGCCCTTCGGAGATGGCTTCGTCAAGCTGGTCAAGATGATGATCGCGCCGATCGTGTTCTGCACCATCGTCAGCGGCATCAACAGCATCAGCGATTCCCGCGAGGTCGGCCGCACGCTGGTGAAATCCATGGCGCTGTTCTACCTGCTGACCGTGCTCGCGCTGCTGGCCGGGCTGATCGCCGTATCGCTGATCCAGCCGGGCGCGGGCATGCATGTTTCCGTCAATACGCTGGACCCGTCGGTGGCTGCGAAATTCACCAAGCAGGCAGGTGCGACCGGATTTGCGGACTTCATGCTGCACATCATCCCGCATTCGTTCTTTGGAGCGTTTGCCGATGGCGAAGTGCTGCCGGTCCTGCTGATCTCCATCCTGATCGCCTTCGGTCTAAGCCGTGCCGGCGATGGGGGTGTCGTGGTGACAAAGGCAGTCGCCTCGTTCTCACACGTGCTGTTTGTATCCTTCGGCTTCATCATGAAGCTCGCGCCGCTCGGCGCCTTTGGCGCCATGGCGTTCACAGTGGGCCGCTACGGCATCCGCTCGATTGGTTCGCTCGGACTGCTGATCCTGACATTCTATATCGCCTGCTCCGTCTTCGTGGTCGTCGTGCTTGGTACGCTGGCGCGGCTGAACGGCTTCAGCCTGTGGAAGACCGTCCGCTACTTCAGGGAAGAATTGCTGATCGTGCTCGGCACGTCGTCGTCGGAGCCCGCGTTGCCCGGCGCGCTGCGCAAGCTGGAGCAGCTCGGATGCCGGAAAGGCGTGTCAGGGCTCGTGTTGCCGATGGGCTACTCTTTCAATCTGGACGGCAGCGCCATTTATCTCACCTTGGCCTCCATCTTCATTGCGCAGGCCTGTGACATTCACCTGTCATGGGGTCAGATCGCGGCGATGCTCGGACTGATGCTGCTGACGTCCAAGGGGGCGGCCGGCGTCACCGGCAGCGGCTTCGTCGCGCTTGTCGCGACCCTCTCGGTCATGCCGGATTTGCCCGTGACCGGCGTGGCGCTGCTTGTCGGCATCGACCGCTTCATGTCGGAGGCGCGGGCGCTGACCAGCATGATCAGCAACTGTGTCGCGTCCATCACCGTTTCGCTGTGGGAGGACGCCTGTGACCGCGAGGTGCTGGCCCGTGAACTGGGGCAGAGTGGCACTGTCACGGCCGCGCCCGGGACGAAGATCGGGGAGGCGGCACTGGTGCGGGAGGACAAGAGCTGGATTTCGACGACGCAATCCGCCGCATGACGCAGCGTTTGCATGAAATCGGTCGCAGTATTCAGCTTGGCAAATCGAGCCCGTGGCCCGCAGGCTGCCGACCCCTAAGAGAGCGACGTTGATCACTCTAGTTGGATTTGGCGCTGTCCTTCGCATTCTCCGCCGTCGGCGATCCATCCTGCGCGGGGCGCTTTCCGCCCCCGGTGATGCGCTGCTTCAGGAGATCGAGGAAGGGAGACGCCGCTGGCGACTGGCGGATCAAGCTTTCGGGGTCGGGGAAAATCAGGGGATCGTCCCAGGGCCCCTGCACCATGAAGGGCAATTGAAAGCCGGACGTCGTGTTGAGGCTCGCCACGCCCTTCATGTCGTATTCGCGCGTCGGCACCGAGGCGGTGCCGGTCATCGTGATCTTCGCCGCGGGCCCTTCGATGCGGATGTCCTCGGCGGTCGCGATCCCGTCGGCGAATTTCACCGCGATGGTGAGATTGTTATATGGGGTCGAGCCGTTGCGGAAATTGCCGCCGCCGGACAGCGGCCGCCGCTCCAGACGCTTCAGCAGTTGCTCGGCGTTGAAGCCCGCGATCGCGCCGTCATGCCCGGTCACGGTAGCTGTCCCGTCGAGCGACTGCACGAGACCGAACGGACTCGAGCCGGAGGCGAGCAGAGAGACGTTGATGTTGCCGCGCCCCGAGAGCTTGCTGATGCCGAACAGCTCGGTGGCGCAGGCCTGCAGATCGACATCGGTGAACTGGAATTGCGCCTTGATGTCGGCGACGCTGTCGGCGCGCGCGATGCCGAACGAGCCTCTGGCGATACCGCCAAAGATCTGGGCCTCGCCCACCGAGAGCGCCAGCGTGCCGTTGCGCAAATTGGCGCCGATTGCGGTGCGGCCGAGCTTCGACGGGCCGACCGTCAGCTTTGCCGCCGACAGGCGCATGTCGAGGTCGGTGGTCGATAATCCGTTGAGATCGAACAACTGTCTGTTCCAGTCGCGCGCTCCGCTCGCGAGCAGGCGGAAGGTCGAGATATAAGGCGTGAAGTCGAGCGCGTCGGCGGCGAGCGTCGCCTGCAGCGTCTGCCGGCCGTTATTGGCGTAGGTCATGACGCCCTCGGCGGTATTGCCGTCGAGCTCGACATTGACGTTGGTGAGCGCGATCGAGGCACCCACGACGTTGGCACGCGCCTTCAGCGCGAAACGGCCGAAGCCGCCGCTGCCCGGCTGCGGCTGTCCGGTCCAGCGCAGGGCGTTGCGCAAGGACGGGCTGTCGATGGTGAGGGTGCCTTCCATCATCGGGCTGGTGCGGTTGGCGACGCTGCCGTCGAAGGCGAGCTTGAGCGGCGCGCTCGCGATCCGCGCCTTCAACCCCGACCGCTCGCCGGAGAGGGCGGCGACGAAATCGGAAAAGCTGATCGAGCCGTCGACGCGCTCGCCGCGCCAGTCGAACTGTCCTGTCGCGGCAAAGGAGCGCGAGATCGAGGGCCAGGCCAGCGACAGGTCGATGTCCTCGAGCTTCTCGGTGGCGTGCGTGGCGGCGTCCTCGTAATTGAGTACGCCGTCCTGGATTCTGATCTCGGAGAACGACACCTGGTTGTCGGCGCCTGGCTTCATGGTGCGTGCAATGGTCTGGATGAAGGGGGTCCAGTTGCTCTCGCCGTCGGGCTTCAGGCTGACATGGATGCGCGGCCGCAGCAGCGCCAGGTCGGCGATCTCGAATCGTTGCAGCAGCAGCGGCAGCAGCCGCAAATTGGCGGTGAGCACGTCGACATGGAGCGCGGGATCGTTGGCACCGCCGCCCTTGAGACCGACGTCGCGGAAGGAGATGTAGCTCGCCGGCAGGACCGAAATGTCGATGTTGCCCGCGACACTGAGCTCGAGCCCGGTCACGTCGCGGATCTGCGCCTCCACCGCCTTGCGCAGCGCGTCGCGGTTGATGAGCCAGGAGGTCGCGATCAGGGCTATCAGCGCCACGCCGAGCAGCGCCGCGATCGGCGTCCCGAGGCGCTTCATTCCTTGGGCCATGGTCAATGGCATGTCCTGATCGGGTTGGTCGTTGGAGCCAGAAGGGCGGGTCGGGAAACCTGCGTGCCCACGCCCAACCCCCGCAACTTGATGGGTTTTCTTGTCGCTTTCAAGGCCGCGGGCGATTCTGCCCACGGCGTGGGCAGCTTCTACCACCCAGGGGCGGAACGGAGAACCCCGTATCATTGACGGCCTCGGAGAATTTCGCCTAATAATCGCCGCTAATAAGGCGCGACGCCCGCAAGCCGAAGGTTCAGTCGAAGGTCATTTGCATGAACAAGGTCTATCCCGACGCCAAGTCGGCTCTCGACGGCATTCTCAAAGACAACATGATGATCATGTCGGGCGGCTTCGGCCTCTGCGGCATCGCCGAGGAGCTGTCGGACGCGATCCGGGAGTCCGGCGTCAAGGGCCTGACGGTGGTCTCCAACAATGCCGGCGTCGACGGCATCGGGCTCAGCCGCCTGTTGGAAACCCGGCAGATCAAGAAGATGATCTCGTCCTATGTCGGCGAGAACAAGCTGTTCGCCCAGCAATTCCTCGCCGGCGAGCTGGAACTCGAATTCAATCCGCAGGGCACGCTGGCCGAGCGCATTCGCGCCGGCGGCGCAGGCATCCCGGCCTTCTACACCAAGACCGGCGTCGGCACGCTGATCGCCGAAGGCAAGGAAGTGAAGGAGTTCGACGGCGAGAAGTATCTGATGGAGCGCGGCCTGTTCGCCGACCTCGCCATCGTGCATGCCTGGAAGGGCGACACCGCCGGCAACCTCATCTACCGCAAGACCGCGCGCAACTTTAACCCGATGATGGCGACCGCCGCCAAGATCACGGTGGCCGAGGTCGAGCATCTGGTTCCGGCCGGTGAACTCAATCCCGACCACATTCACACGCCCGGCATTTTCGTGAAGCGCATCGTCGAGGTCGGCACGGCCAAGAAGCGCATCGAATTCCGCAACACCCGCCCGCGCACCAGCGCATGATCCGGAAAAGTGGAAGCCGGTTTTCCGATCAGATCATGCGCCACTAAAGAATCGACAGGAGCACAACGATGGCCTGGACCCGTGAACAGATGGCCGCGCGCGCCGCGAAGGAACTGCGCGACGGCTATTACGTCAATCTCGGCATCGGCATTCCGACGCTGGTCTCGAACTACATCCCCCACGGCATGGACGTCAGCCTCCAGAGCGAGAACGGCATGCTCGGCATGGGCCCGTTCCCCTATGAAGACGAGGTGGATGCGGACCTGATCAACGCCGGCAAGCAGACCGTGAGCGAGCTGCCCTCGACGTCCTATTTCTCGAGCGCCGATTCCTTCGGCATGATTCGCGGCGGCCACATGGATCTTTCGATCCTCGGCGCGATGCAGGTGGCCCAGAACGGCGATCTCGCCAACTGGATGATCCCCGGCAAGATGGTCAAGGGCATGGGCGGCGCGATGGACCTCGTCGCCGGCGTCAAGCGCGTCGTCGTGGTGATGGAGCATTCCGCCAAGGACGGTCCGAAGCTCCTGAAGCAGTGCAATCTGCCGCTCACCGGCGAGCGCGTGGTCGACATGGTGGTCACCGATCTTGCCGTCTTCACCATCGACAAGCACGGCGACGGCGGCATGGCCCTGATCGAACTCGCCGACGGCGTCTCGCTCGACGAAGTCAAGGCCAAGACCGAAGCCGAATTCCGCGTCGCGCTGAAGAATAGCTGAGGCTTCGCAATGGGGCGCGCATGACGATGCGGTCTGCGCGTCCCGAAGACGCCGATTTCATCGTCCAAACCATCCTTGCGGCGCAGCGCGGCTATCGGCCGCGCGGCTGGTTCGACGTCGCGCTGGGCTGGCCCGAAGCGCAGTGCCGCGATTTCATCGCGCGCATCGCGGTCGCACGTGCCGTGTCGATGTGGCACGTCTCGCAATTCCTGGTCGCCGAGGTCGATGGCAAGCCTGCCGCCGCGTTGTGCGCGCTGCCGGCGGCCGGCACCGGACCTGCGGCCTGGCGCGCGATCGAGGAAGTCGCGGTCGCGACCGGGCTCGCCGCGCCGGAGCTGGAAGCTATCCGTCAACGTGGCGCCTATACGCGCGCCTGCTGGGTTCAGGGCGGGGAGGGCGACTGGATGATAGAGTATATCGCAACCGATCCCGGCTATCGCGGTCGCGGCCTGGTGCAGGCGCTGATCGGGCACGCACTGGATAAAGGGCGGGCGGCTGGATTTGGCCGGGCGACAATTTCGTTTTTGATCGGCAACGAACCTGCCGAACGCGCCTATGCCAAGGCGGGTTTTGCCTTTGCGGAAGAGAAGCGCGATCCCACGTTCGAGGCGATCATCGGCGCGCCGGGCTTTCGCATGTTTGCTCGGGCGATTTGATCGGCCCTGTGTTGGCATTTTGAACTGTCATGCCCCGCGAAGGCGGGGCATCCAGTACGCCGTCGCCTTTCGATTCTATCGCTGTCGTCTCTGGAATACTGGATTGCCCGCCTTCGCGGGCAATGACAGCAGGAGGGGCGCTACGACCTCGCCGACCACACCTTGCCCCAGCGCGCCGACACGCTCGCGACCCACGACGTCTGCTCCCGCACCAGGCGGAAGCCGAGATTGGCGGGCGGCACGCCTTGCGCGCAGCCGCCGGCGCGGGCGTCGCGGATGAAATCGGTGACATAGGCGCGGTGCGCGCCCTCCGCGACGCGCACGCCGCAATTCACGGTCGGGCGGATGGCATTGCCGGTCTCGTCGACCCGCGAGCGCACGAAGCAGGTCGAGGTCCATTCCCAGACGTTGCCGGAGATGTCTTCGAGACCGTGCTCGTTGAGGCCGAACTTGCCGAACGGATAGGCGGTGGTGTCGGCGAGGTCGCGCTCGGACTCACGCTCGTAGCGGCTGATCCAGCGCCTCGAAGGATCGCTTGCGTCGACCGGCACGCCGTCATCCTTAAAACGGCTGCCGGCGGCAAATGCCCATTCTTCGTCGCTCGGCAGGCGATAATGCCTGCCGGTCTTGCGCGACAGCCAGCCCGCATAGGCTTCGGCGTCGTACCAGCTCACCTGGACCGCAGGGCGATCGGGCGCGACGACGACGTCGCGGCCCAGCGCGCGGCATGCGCCATCCTGCACGCAGAGCTGAAAGTCGGCGGAGGAGACCTGTTCGCGCATGATGTGAAGCGGTCTGTTGAACCGCAGCTTTCGCAGCGGCGCTTCGGCCTGCTGCCCGGCGCGCGTGAAATCACCGGCCTCGCGATAGACCAAGCTGCCGGCGGCGATCTCGACGATCGCCGGCTCGCCGCCCGCGCGCGGCGTCGCCATCTCGGAGACCAGAGGCGCGACCGCCAGCGGTCCCGCGAGTCCGGCCGCGCAGGCCAGCGCCAACTTCAGCTTGAATGCGATCAGCATGGTGATCCCCGCAAAGAAAAAGGGGCCGGCGACTTGCCGGCCCCTCTGTTTGTCAGTTGGTCTTGCGGCCGGTCTCCAGCGCGCCCTGCGTCTGCGCCGGAATTTCGGCCGGCGCTTTCACCTGCGTCATCAGATCATCGTTCCATTTGCCTTCGACCTTGAAGTGCGCTGTGGCGCCGAGATCTGCGGCCTCGATCAGGTTATGCGTGACATAGGCGTAGATGCCGGGCTGCTGGAATTTGTACAGCGCTGCGCCCGCAGAACCGCCGCGGATGAACCAGGTCTCGAGCCCGACTTCGGGGGCATTGCCGAATTTGCCGGTCTCCCAGACATAGTCGCCATGGCCGCCGATCAGGTGCGGACGGCTGTCGCGGTTGGCCTGCGAATGCACGATCAGCACGTTTTCGCCGACATTGGCGGTCAGCGCGTTCTTGCCGGTCAGCGCGCCGGCCTTGCCGTTGAACACGACATGGGTCGGCGTCAGCTTCTTCATCACCTCTTCGGTCTCGGTGAAGGCTTCACCGGGCGAATCGTAGGACTTGAAATTGCCCTTCTCGTCGCGCGGCACGTACATGTCCTGCTCGCCGATATAGTAGACCTTGTCGTATTTCAGCGCGTGGCCCTTGCCGTCGTTCAGTCCGTCGCGCGGCAGCACCATCACGGCGCCGTTCATGCCGGAGACGACATGCCAGGGGATCATCGGGCCGCCCGGCGCGCAGTGATAGACGAATACGCCGGTCTTGGTCGCCTTCCAGCGCAGCACGACCTGCTCGCCGGGATTGACCAGTGTGAGCGCACCGCCGCCGAGCGCACCGGTCGCGGAATGGAAGTCGATGTTGTGCGGCATGGTGTTGGTGGCGGGATTGACCAGCGTCGTCTCGACGTAGTCGCCCTCATGCACGACCATCAGCGGTCCCGGCATCGAGCCGTTGAAGGTCATCGCCTGGAAGGTGGTGCCTTTCTCGTCGATGACGACCTTCTTCTCCTCGATGGTGAGCTTGAACTCGATGATCTTGGGGCCCTGCTTGGTCGCTTGCTCGTGCGCATGCACGAAAGGCGGAGCGACCAGCTCGACCTTCTGCCGGGGCAGTTTGAGATCGTCAGCGGCCAAAGCGGGGGTCGCCAACATCAGCGCAGTCGCGGCGGCGCCGATCAGTGCAGCTCTGCGGGTGAACATCGGAAGCATCCTTCATCTGAAATGGTTTTGATGACGGATGCAGTGTGCGCCGATCACAGCAAGATGATTTGCGCTGCAACAACCTTCAGCCGGATTTGCCTCCGCGACAGTACTTAGGTCGCTTACCGGAGTAGTATTGGCGACACGACGTTGACCGCGTCCGAGGACGTGATGCGGATGTCGAGGCCGAGCGACCAGCGGCCCGACAACGGCGCCGACATTGTGACGCGCCACTGATCGTGGCCGACACGTTCGGCGTTTGCCGTCACCGGCGCCACGCCATGCTCGGGATTGCCGAGCGTGACCGCCACTGCGTCGGCGCCCAGCGGCAACTCGTTCGCATCTTCGAGCTGGATCGCGATCTCGACCGGCCCGGCGCGACCGGGCGAGACGGTGACGTTCGCCATGGCCTTCTCTGCGTGAAGATGGGCGAAGAAGCTCTCGTCCGCCTCGGACGTTGCCGCGGGCGGCGCCGACATCGTTTGTTTCGGCTGCGGCGCGGGCTCGGCGGCCTGCTTGCTGCCGGCTTTGTCCGGCGCCTGTGCGCCGATGGCCTGCACGTCGAGCATCACCGTCACGTCGCCGGCATGTTCGAACGACAGCGTCACCGGCACCTCGTCGCCCACGCGCAGCGGTGCGTCGAGCCCGATGAACATCAGGTGTCCACCGCCGGGTGCGAGCGAGAGGGATTGGCCGGGCGCGATGACGAGTCCATTGTCCAAGGGACGCATGGTCATGACGCCGTCGTTGACGGCCACCTCGTGGATTTCGGTTCTCAGCGCATGCGCGGTCGATGCGGTCTTCAACCGCTCCGGTGCGAGGCCTCTGTTCTCGATCGTGAGATAGCCGCCGGCGACTCTGGCGCCACCAGGCGTTGCCCGGCTCCATGCTGCGGTGATGACGAGATCGCCACGGGTCGTGTCGGCGGCGAAGGCGGGCGGCCCGGCAAGGCACGACAAGGCGACCGCGCCGGCGAGGATGCGTCTGGATGAGATCATGATCGAGGCCTTCGCGAAGATGCGACTAGAGCAGCTGTATGGCGAGCCAGACCGTTGCCCAGATCGCCAGCGACAGCACGATGAAGACCGCGATTGCGGCGGCCAGAGCGCGCGCGATGCCGACAGGGCCCGTCGCTGGAGCTGCCGGGACGGGGCGGAAGTCGTCGAAGCGCGGGATATGGCCGCGGACATCGAGCAGGGAGAGGATCAATTCGAGTGCGAGAAGCCTCATGGCAAACGCTCCGGATGGCCGTGCGATCGACCATAAGCATGGCGCGGAACCGGTCATTGCGCTTTGCGCGAGCGCAATGTTTGCCTTCGCCGCTCCGTCCGGACTTTGCGCGAGCGCAAGGTCGCCGTCGCCAATCCGGGCTAACTGAATGCGTTCCGTGACTCGCCGCGGCGTCAGCAAGCGGCCGAATTTACGAATGGGTAAGATATGAGAGCTGATCTCGCGGTGAGCTACGGCGACGAACGGTTGCCGCGCTACACGAGCTACCCGACCGCACCGCACTTCTCGCCTGCGATCGGCGGAGACACCTACGCCGGGTGGCTTGCCGAGCTCCCGGCGGGCGCCAGCGCGTCGCTCTATCTGCACGTGCCGTTTTGCCGCGAGATGTGCTGGTATTGCGGCTGCCATACCCAGATCGTCCGCCGCGACGAGTTGATCGCGGCCTATCAGCGGACATTGCGCAGCGAGATCGTGCAAGTGGCCGACACCATCGGCCGCCGCATCAAGGTCGAGCATATTCATTTCGGCGGCGGCACGCCGACGATCATGGCGCCGGAAGCTTTCGCCGAGTTGATGGCAACGATGCGCCAGGCATTCTTCGTGCTGCCCACGGCCGAGATCGCGGTCGAGATCGATCCTCGGACGCTGACCGCCGACATGGTGGAGGCGATGCGGCTCTCCGGCGTCAACCGCGCGAGCCTCGGGGTTCAGAGTTTCGATCCCGTCGTGCAACGCGCGATCAACCGCGTGCAGAGTTTCGAGCAGACGGCCTGCGTCGTCGACATGCTCAGGCGCGCCGATATCGCGGGAGTCAATTTCGACCTGATCTACGGGCTGCCGCACCAGACCGTCGCCTCGTGCCTGGACACGGTCCGGCGCGCGCTCGCGCTCGCGCCCGACCGTTTCTCGGTGTTCGGCTATGCCCATGTGCCTGATTTCAAGAAGCATCAGCGCATGATCAACGAGGCCGTCCTGCCCGATGGCCCTGCGCGTCACGACCAGGCTTGCGCAATCGCGAATGCGCTGAAGGAGGCTGGCTACGTGCAGATCGGGCTCGACCATTTCGCGCGACCCGACGATTCCATGGCCGTGGCCTTCGAGGAGCGGACGCTGCGGCGCAATTTCCAGGGCTACACCACCGACAAGGCCGAGGTGCTGCTCGGTTTCGGCGCGAGCGCGATCGGACACCTGCCGCAAGGTTACGTCCAGAACGAGGTGCAGATCGGCGCCTACGCGCAATGCATCGGCGCTGGCCGTCTCGCCACCGCGAAGGGTTATGGGCTCACCGATGACGACCGGCTGCGCGCCGACATCATCGAGCGCATCATGTGCGAATTCGGCGCCGATCTCGGCGACATCTGCGCGCGTCATGGCGCAGAGCCCGAGGCGATGCTGAAGTCGGCGTCGCGTCTGAAGCCGCTGATCTCTGACGGTGTCGTGAGGCTGGACGGCGACAAGCTCGCGGTCGCAAGGGATTCGCGCTTCCTGGTCCGCAGCGTCGCGGCGGCGTTCGACGCGCATCTGGATCCGGGAAAGCAGCTGCACAGCCGGGCGGTTTAGATGCTCTCTCCGTCATTCCGGGGCGCTCCTCTTTGGCGCGAGCCCGGAATCCATTGTTCCACATCACGCGCTGCACAATGGATTCCGGGCTCGTGCTGCGCGCGCCCCGGAATGACAAGCTGGTGAACTGGCAACAGCTTGCGCTTCAACAAAGAAACTCCGCCCCGCTCCGCTATCGTCGTTTCGGAACGGAGTTGTCCATGTCTTTCCGATCCGACGATCTGGTCGATGACATCATGCGCACGGCGCCGCACACGATCCGTGTGTTTCTCGCCTTCAGGATGGCCTGCGTCGGCTGCCCGATCGCGACCTTCCACACGGTGGATGACGCCTGCCGCGAGCATGGCATCGACCGCGAGAAATTCCTCGCCGCGCTCTGCGACTGCGTGCCGGCGTGAGGTGGTCCGGAATTCGCGCGGGCCGCGTGCGGATTCCCGGGTGAGGGCGCGCTTTCGCCGTAAGCGGAATCGCCCCTCGCTCCTATCTCAGGCAGAGGAGCAGCCAGGAAAAACGCCCTGGCGCGGCTCTCACGCCGCGCCGCTGTCGGGGCTCCGCTCCGCCAGCACGACGATCCTGTGCGGTTCGCGCAGGATTATGCGCTGGCGGCCGCTCTCGACGAGACCCTGACTCTCCCAGCCACTCAAGATGCGGCTGACGGTGTGCAGCGTGGTGCCGGTCATTTGCGCGATGTCCTGGCGGCTGATCGGGAAGTCGATCTCGATGCCATGATCGAGCTTCTTGCCGGATTGCTTGGCGAGGCGCAGCAGCACATGCGCGACGCGCTGCTCGACCTGTTGGGTCGACATTTCCAGGATGCGGGTGTGGCTCTCCTGGAGGCGCGTGCCGACCGTCTGGAGCGTGTTGGCGGCGAGCGAGGGAAACCGCTCGATCAGCCGCGGCCAGGCCGACGTCGGCCAGATTAGCACCACGCTGTCGTCGACCGCCATCGCCGTCGCCGGATAGTGCGCGGCTCCGATCGCCATCGCGAGGCCGAACGTTTCGCCGGGCGCGACATAGCGCACCACGATCTGCTCGCCGGTCGGCGTGGTCTTGGCGGCCCGGACGTGGCCGTGCAGCAGCAGGAAGAAGGACTGCGCGTCCGCCCCCTGCTCGAAGATGGTGCTGTTCTTGGGGTAACGCGCCGAGCGGGCCTCGCGCAGGATTTCCTCGAGGTCCTCCGGCTTGACGCCCCCAAACAGCGGCAAATGCGCAACCAGCGATGTGTCGACCTTGGCCATTCTGTCTCCTTGGCGCTGGGGAGTGTGATGGCACCTGCAATCGTCCAACAGTTTGCGATAGCGCAAAACGGGCCGGCCGGGCGGCAGTATTTTTCCAGACACCGGTTTGAATTTCCAGGAGTTGACCCCATGGCTGGCGCCCGATCCCGCAACTTTGAGGGCTGGCCGCTGTTTGCGAACAGCTTTCGGCCCTTTTTCCTGTTCGCCGCGATCCAGGCCGCCGTGTCGATCCTGGTCTGGCTGCCGATGTTCTATGGCGAGCTGTCGGTGACATCAGCCTTCGCCCCGCGTGACTGGCATGTCCACGAGATGCTCTACGGCTTCCTGCCTGCGGTGATCACCGGATTCCTGTTCACGGCGATCCCGAACTGGACCGGGCGGCTGCCGATCCAGGGTACCTCGCTGGGGGCACTGCTGGTGGTCTGGTTCGCCGGTCGCATTGCGGTGATGCTGTCGGCCGACACGGGCTGGGTGTTCGCGCTGCTCATCGATGCCGCCTTCCTGGCGCTGGTCGTCGCAGCCGCGGCGCGCGAGATCATGGCAGGCGGTAACTGGCGCAACCTGCCGGTGGTGGCGCTCGTGCTGGTGCTGCTTGCCGGCAACATCGCCTTTCATCTCGAAACGCACTTCGAAGGCACGGCCGATATCGGCGTCCGCGTCGGCATCGGCGTGGTCGTGCTGCTGATCACGCTGATTGGCGGCCGCATCATTCCGAGCTTCACCCGCAACTGGCTGGTCAAGTTCAATCCCGGCCGCCTGCCGGTGCCGTTCGGACGCTTCGACGGCGCGGTGATCGGATGCAGCGCACTCGCGCTCATCTCGTGGATCGTGGCGCCATTGAATGCCGTCACCGGCGTCGCGATGGCGCTCGTCGGCGTGCTGCACCTGGTGCGGCTCGCGCGCTGGGCCGGCGACCGCACGTTCCGCGAACGGCTGCTCTTGATCCTCCACGTCGGCTATTTTTTCGTGCCGCTCGGCTTCATCCTGCATGCGCTGGCTGCCTTCGGCGCGCTGCCGCCGAGTGCGGGCATTCACGCCTGGATGGCCGGGGCGGCCGGAACCATGACGCTCGCGGTGATGACGCGCGCGAGCCTCGGTCACACCGGGCAGGCGCTGACGGCTTCGCCCGCGACACAGGGGATCTACGTCGCGATCATCGTCGCGGCGCTGGCGCGGGTCGCCGCGGTGGTACTGCCTGCGCACAGTGACGCGCTACTGCACATTGCCGCCTGCGGCTGGGTCGTCGCATTCCTCGGATTTGCCATTGCGTTCGGCCCGCTGCTCGCCGGCAGCCGCCGGCGCGCGCTTGCCATCATGGGCGTGCCGGTCCCGGCACGCTGAGCTTACGCCGCCGTCTCCGAGGGCACCTCGCCCCGCATGCCCTTGCGCCATTCGGTGACGGTACAGCCGAAACGGCCGCGGAACCAGCGCGCCATGGCGCTCTGCGCGGAGAAGCCGAGCTGCACGGCGACGTCAGCCAGCGGCCGGCGCGTGTTGTCGATCAGTTGGATCACGAGATAGGCGCGCTGTGCATCGAGGATGGCCGAGAAGCTGGTGCCTGATGCAGCAAGGCGCCGGTGGATGGTGCGCCGGGTGCAGGCGAGATGCTCGGCCACGCGCTCGACGGTGCAATCGCCGCTGGCGAGCAGGCTACGCACGACCTCGTCGACCTTTGCCTCCCAGCTTGCGGGGCGCGTCTCGATCCCCTCGATTCGCTTGCGCAGATAATTCGCGATCAGCGGATGCGCGCTCGGGATCCAGCGCTCCATGTCGTGCGCCGACAACAGGATCGCATCGTCATCCGCATTGAAGGTGACGCGGCAGCCGAAGAACTCGCGATAGCGCTTGCGGTCGTGCGGCGGCGGATAATGCAGTTGCACCTCCAGTGGCCGCCAATCGCTGCTGAACAGCGACTGGATGATGCGGTGGACGCTGCCGAGCGCCATGTCGATGGCCTGGCGCGGCGCGCTCGGCTGCCGGCCGCGCAGATGCAGCGTGACGGTCACGGTGTGCTTGTCGCGCGCAACATCGAGCCGCATGCCCTCGTGATGGACATGAATGAAGCGTGAGAATGCTGCGATGGCCTCGCCGACTGTCGCCTGTTCGCGCACGATCAAACCGACCGCGCCGAAATTGGTCAGGCCGCCCCGCTCGGCAAGGCGCAAGCCGAAATCTTCGGCGCCGGATGCCTCGGCCGACAATTCGAGCAGGCGGCGCAGGCCGGCGACGGCGATCGGCGTGTCGGGCTTGTCGAGGCAGGCCAGCGGCAGTCGGACCTTGCGCATCATTTGCCTGGGGTCGAGTCCGACCGACCGGGCGACCTCCGGATAATAGCTCAAGCCCGCGCTGCGAATGAGGTCGGTCATGCGACCCGTTCCGCCATTCCCGAGGGATGTCCCGAAATGTAAAGTTTATGTCCCCATCCGTCAAATCCGAGACCGGGTTGGAACATACAAAGGGGGAAACCGAAGCACTGGCGTGAATGCCGTGCTCACGACGGCGCGGTGGCGACGGGGCCCGCTGCCGTCTCGGGCCATTTGACCAAGACATTGCTGGATCGGGATGATGCCGGGAAACATGGTTTCCAAGGGTGAGGTGTTCGTCATTGAAACTGACGCGGTCTCCCGCGAGCAGCTTTCGACCGCGCTTCAACAGAGCGCCTATGACGTGATCTGCTTCGCCGATGGCGCCTCGCTGCTGTCGGAGGCGAGAGCGCGGATGCCGGCCTGCGTGCTGCTGGAGATGCCGCCGGACCGCTCCGGCCTCGACGTGCTCAAGCGGCTGCGCGAGGAAAACTGCATGGCGCCGGTGCTGGTGACCTCGGCAAACGGCAGCATTTCCATGGCGGTCGACGCCATCAAGAGCGGCGCGGCCGACTTCATCGAAAAGCCGTTCCGCAGCCGTGACATCGTCGATCGGATCGATGCTGCGATCGACGAGTTCGCGCAGCCCGGCTCGCAGCGCTGGCTGCCCGGCCGCGAACCGCTGACCGCGCGCGAAGGCGCCGTGCTCGAGCATCTCACTGCGGGCCTGACCAACAAGGAAATCGCCCGGCGCATGCATCTGAGCGCGCGGACGGTCGAGGGCTACCGCGCCAGCATCCTGAAGAAGGCTGGCGCCCGCAACGTGACCGATCTGCTCCGCCGCATCTTCGGCCAGGGCTCGCCAATCCAGATCTGAGGCCTGGCGGGCCATAAGGCGTTCCGCGGCCACGGTGCCGCCGTCGCAGCGCCCCACGGAAACCCCAATCGAACCAGTTCCTTCCCTGCCGCGTCTCATCACGATGGCGAGGCATCTGATCGCACGCGTCCGGCTGGCGGCGCGGCGATACCGGCAGGAGGGATTTATGCGCATCATCGCGAAATATTTGGCAACCACGAGCCTGGTCCTGGTGACCTCGGCCGTCGCGGTGCCGTCATGGGCAGCCGACGTGGACGCCAAATCCGCGATCGACACGGTCACCGTCTATCCCGATGGCGCCACCGTGACCCGCGTCATTTCGTTGGATCTCGCCTCGGGTGACTCGACGCTGGTCGCCAAGGATTTTCCGCTCTCGCTCGATCCGTCCTCCCTCCGCGTCGAAGGCGAGGCTGGCGCCAAGCTGACCATCGGCACGATCGACGCGCGGCCGCCGCGTGCGGCGCCGCCCGTGAATCTGCCCGAGCTCGACAAGCGCATCGAGGCGCTCAGGGATCAGCGGGCGGACCTGCAAGGTGCGATCGACTCGGCCACCGCACGGCGTCAGTTCGCGCAGCACTTCGCCGAAGCTTCGCCCGCCGGCCTCGGCGACAAGGGCGAAGCGCGGCCGATCACCGAATGGCGCGCGGCCTTTGCGGCGGTGGCTGAAGAGACCGCGACGGCGGACAATGCGATCCGCGAGGCCACGCGAAAACAGCGCGAGATCGATCGCCAGATCGCACAATTGGAAGCCGAGCGTTCGGCCAAGCCGCCGAGCAAGCTGGAGGTGCGGATCGACGTCGCCTCGGCCGCCGCGACCAAGGCGACGCTGCGGGTGACCTATGCCGTGCGCAACGCCCGCTGGCTGCCGCTCTACGACGCCCGGCTCGACACCGGCGCCAAGGACCGCAAGCCGCAGCTCGAGCTGGTCCGCCGTGCCGAGATCACGCAATCGACCGGCGAAGACTGGTCCAACGTCACACTCGGCGTCTCCACGGTGCGCATCGGCCGCGGCGGCAGCGCCCCGGAGCTGAATTCGCTGGTGGCGCAATATCCGCAGGTGCCGAAGCCGCTGGCGCTTGGCACGGCCTCCGATCTGGCGCGGCCCGCCCCGGTCGCGCGTCAGATGCAACCCCATCTTTCGAAGATGGCCGAAACGGCCGAGCCGCGTGAACGCGCCGACGAACAGCAGGCGGTTGCCGAAATCGGCGACTTCCAGGCCACGTTCAGGATTCCCGGACGTGTCAGCCTCGGCGCTGCCGAGGGCGCCAAGAGCCTGCGCATCGCCGCGATGACCGTGCCTGCCGATCTCGCGGTTCGCGCCGCGCCGGTGCTGGACCCGACCGCCTTCCTCGAGGCCAGCTTCAAGCAGACCGACGATACGACATTGCTGCCTGGCAAGGTCGCGATCTACCGCGACGGCGTCTTCGTCGGCCGCGGCAAGATCACGGCGTCGACCAAGGACGACATCGTGCGGCTCGGCTTCGGCGCCGACGACAAGATCAAGATCGAGCGCGCAGTGCTCAAGCGCAACGAAGGTTCGGCGGGTCTGCTGGTCACGACGTCGAAGACCGACGAGCGTTCATTCAAGACGACGATCCGCAATGGTCACGATTTCCCGATCAAGGTTGCGATCGAGGATCAATTGCCGGTCAGCGAGAACGAGGACATCGTGGTCGAGATGCTGCCCGCGACCACGCCGCCCACCGCGAGCAATATCCGCGACAAGCGCGGCGTGCTGGAATGGACATTCGACGCCAAGCCCGGCGAGGCCCGCGACATCAGCTTCGCCTGGCGCATCCGCTGGCCGAAGGACAAGGGCATGGTGATCGTGCCGGCGGGGTAGGGAGTTCACGGTGCGATAAATCCTCCGTTGTCATGCCCCGCCTAGTGCGCAATTGCGCACGGGGGCGGGGCATCCAGTACGCCGAGGCCTAACGATCCAATCGCTGGCGTACTGGATCGCCCGGTCAAGCCGGGCGATGACCGTGTTGAGAGAGCAGGGCCTTACTTCGCCTTCAGGAAATCCGCGACCTCGAGCAGCATGAACTCATCGTCGTCGGCCTTGTTGGGATCGCGGCTGGACGAGAACGGCAGATTGTTGTCGTTCCCGACAATGATGTGGGTGTCGTCGACGCGATCGACGTTCTCGATGGTGAAGAACGGGAAGGTGTAGACGCCGTCATTGAGCGGCTTCCTCGCCTTTTTGTCGGGGTCCCTGATCTTCATGAGATCGATATAGCCGATCTTGCGCACGGGCTTGCCGACATTGGCGTCGGTGAGCTCGATCTTGTAGATGCGCTTGAACTTGGCGAGGTCCGGAAAGCAGTTCTCGCCGCGGGTGCCCTGCGGGCAGGCCTTGTCGGCGGTGCCTTCGCCGTTGTCGCGCTCGATGACGAGGCCGGAGGCCTGATCGATCATGTTGAAGTCGCCGATGGCGTTGCCGTTCTGCTCGAAGACATACTGCCAGTAGCGGCCGGTGAACTTCTCGGCGGCGACGTCGAACTCGAGGATGCGGGAGGCTTCCTTGCCGTCGACCTTCTCCCAATCCTTCTTGTCGGCGTCCCACAGCGGTCCTTCGAGCAGCCCGTAGAGGAATTTGCCGTCCTTCGATGACGCAAAGCCTTCAAAGCCCTTGGAGCGGCGGAGGTTGACGTTGGTGTAGGTCGCGCCCGGCGCGCCCGGCGTTCCCACCGCCCAGTTGTCGGGCGAGCGCACCGGCTTGCCGTCGGCGACCGTCTCGAACACGCCGAGGATCTTGCCGGTCTTGTCGGCCTTCAGGATGTAGGGGCCGAACTCGTCGCCGATCCAGAAGATGTCGCCGATGATCTGGAAACCCTCGGTGTCGAAGTCCGAGCCGGTGAGGTAACGCTTCTGCGTGTCCTCGTGCACGATGCGGAAGGGCACCTTCTTGTCGGGATCGTGCAGGAAGATGGTCTCGAGCCGCTCGATCTTGCCGCCCGCCCAATCCATCTTGTAGCGGTTCAGATACAGCATCGAATCCGGCGAGTTCGCGCGCGCGCCCATGCCGTTGTCGGTGATCACCCAGAACGTGCCGTCGGGCATGGTCTTGATGCCGGAATGCCCCTGGAGCGGCTGGCCCTTGAACGGCAGCGACACGCCGGTCGCCCGCTCATAGGACTTGCCCATCACGGTGCCGATCGCGTCGACGCGCTTGCCTGTGGTGTATTTGCCCGAGGTCTTGAGATCGGCGGGGGCATCGGCCGGCGCGTCGATGAACGTGGCGGCCGGCATCACCACGTGGCCGGCGAGCTTGGCCGGGAATTCACCTTCGCTCTGCGCGAGCGCTGCGCTCGCGGTGAGGATGATCGTTGCGACGGTGCTGAGAAAAGTCGCGCGCATGTGCGTCTCCTGTTGGCGGACGCACGCCTTATGCGGACAGCACGTTGCAGTTTTGTGAAGCCGGGCCAAAGGCCGCAGCGGCCGTCTACTCCTTGACCGCGCCCGTCAGCGACGACACGTAATAATCCACGAACAGCGAGTAGAAGATCGCAACCGGCAGCGAGCCGAGCAGCGAGCCCGCCATCAGCGCACCCCACTGATAGACGTCGCCGGTGACGAGCTCGGTCAGGATCGCGACCGGCACGGTCTTGTTGGCGCCGCTCTGGATGAAGGCGAGCGCATAGATGAACTCGTTCCAGGACAGCGTGAAGGAGAAGATGCCGGCCGAGATCAGGCCGGGCACGGCGAGCGGCAGCGTGATCCGCCGCAGGATCTGGAGCCGCGTGGCGCCGTCGACCAGCGCACATTCCTCGAGCTCGTAGGGGATCGACTTGAAATAGCCGATCAGGAGCCAGGTGCAGAACGGCACCAGGAAGGTCGGATAGACCAGGATCAGTGCCAACGGTGAGTCGAACAGGCCGAACTGCACGACGACGGTGGCGAGCGGAATGAACAGGATCGACGGCGGCACCAGATACGCCAGATAGATGCCGAGGCCGACATAGGGGCTGCCGCGGAAGCGCAGGCGTTCGATGGCGTAGGCGGCCAGCGTGCTCGCGATCAGCGACAGCGTGGTCGAGCCGATTGCCACCAACATCGTCGTCCACAGCCAATGCGGATAGGCGGTGTTGAACAAGAGGTGCTTGATATGCGCCAGCGTCGGCGAGGAGATCCAGAACGGATTGTGCTCCTTGTAATTCATCAGCTCCGCGTTCGGCTTGAACGAGGTGATCGCCATCCAGTAGAACGGGAACAGCAGGATGAGCACGAAGCAGCCGAGCGGCAGATAGATCATCATCAGCCGCCGCAGCCCGGAATCCCAGGCCATCGTGTCGGGCGCTGCCTTCGCGTCGGCGACAGCCGGTTGGGCGACAGTATCAGTCATTGCTCTCTCCCTGCTGCCATTTGCGGCGCGCCAGGCCGAAATAGGAGAACAGCGTCGCGAACACCAGGAACGGGATCATCGACACCGCGATCGCGGCACCTTCGCCGAGCTCGCCGCCGGCGATGCCGCGCTGGAAGGCCAGCGTCGCCAGCAGATGGGTCGAGTTGCCGGGCCCGCCACGGGTGATGGCGTAGACCAACTGGAAGTCGGTGAAGGTGAAGATGATCGAGAAGGTCATGACGATGGCGAGGATCGGCATCATCATCGGGAAGGTGATGTAGCGGAAGCGCTGCCAGGCGCTGGCGCCGTCGAGCATCGCAGCCTCGTAGAGCGACGGCGAGATGGTCTGAAGCCCCGCCAGCAGCGAGATCGCGACGAAGGGAATGCCGCGCCAGATATTGGCGGCGATCAGCGAGAAGCGCGCCGGCCAGGGCGAGCCGAGGAAGTCGATGTTGTCGCTGCGCCAATGCAGCACGTCGACCAGCAGGTAGGAGATGATCGAGAATTGGGGATCGTAGATCCACCAGAACGCCAGCGCCGACAGCACGGTCGGCACGATCCAGGGCAGCAGGATGATCGCACGCAGCACGCTCTTGAAAGGAAAATGGTTGTTGAGCAGCAGCGCGAGCCAGAAGCCGAGTGCGAATTTCCCGAACGTCGCGATGCCCGTGTAGACCACGCTGTAGAACACCGCGTTCCACCACAGCGAATCGGTGAGCAGATACTGGAAATTTTCGAAGCCGACGTAGATGCCACGCCGGCCGATCGTGGTGTCGGTGAAGGCGAGCCAGACGCCGAGGCCGAGCGGATAGGTCAGGAAGACCGCGAGCAGCCCGATCGCAGGCGCCAGACACATCGCGATCAGGAACGGCTTATAGTCGAACAGGCGTACCAGCCAGTTCGGCTGCCGCTGCGCCAGGGCGGGGGAGGAGAGGGTGGTCACGGACATCAGTTTGTTGTCCCGTCTGTGAAAGTCACTCCACCGTCATTGCGAGCGAAGCGAAGCAATCCAGTCTGTCTCCGCGGAGATAGTCTGGATTGCTTCGTCGCAAGTGCTCCTCGCAATGACGGCCGCTTTGTCGTCGCCCGTTACCGGCTCTGCCGCCGGAAGTACCGCTTGCAGCGTTGCTCGGCTTCTGCGGCAGCGGCCTCCGGCGTGGCAGCGCCGGTGGCTACGGACGAGAACATCTGGATCAGCACGTAGTCTGCGCTGACGGCACCCGTCGCGGTCGAGATCGGGCCCTTGTAGCCGTCATAGTAGGTGCTGTTCATGGTGTCCTTGAACAGCTTCACCTTGGGATCCTGCGACCACACGGCGGCCTCGGCATAGGCGGCCAGCGGCTGTGACCAATAGCCGGAGTTGGCATTGAGCCACGGCTCGTACTGGTCTTTTTCAAGCATGTATTGCAGGAATGCCTTTGCCGCGTTGGGGTACTGGCTGTGCTTGAACACCATGGCGTTCAGCGTCAGGCCCGCCATCGGCGAGACCTTGGCGAGGCCCTTCGGCAGCAACTGATGTTCACTGTCCTCGGCGATCGCCTTGGTCGCCGGGTCGTTCTTCAACGAGAAGTACAGCGAGACGCCGTTGGCGGTCAGGGAAATCTCCTGCGAGGAGTAGGCGCGGTTGTTGCTGACGTCGTTCCACGATGTCGTGCCGGCGATGAAGGTCGGGTAGAGCTGCTTGACCCAGTTCAGCGCGGCAATCGTCTCCTTGCTGTTGATGACGACGTTGCCGTCCTCGTCGAGCAGGGAGCCGTTGTGCGACCACAGCGCCCAGTTCGCAAAACCGTTGCCGTCGCCCTTGGCGTTGCCGAGCGCGAAGCCGGCCGGCTTGCCGGCCTTGTGCAGCTTCTGGCACAGGTCGACGATTCCGGCATGGTCTTCCGGCACCTTGTCGAAGCCGACCGATTGCAGAATCGACTTGCGGTAGATCAGGGGACCGGCGGTGGCGCCGAACGGCAGCCCGATCCAGGCGTCGCTCTTGTTCTTCTTGCCGTAGCGCTGCGCCAGCGGCAGCCAGCCGCCATAACGCTTGCCGAGATAATCGGCGACATCAGTCAG
The DNA here is from genome assembly GCF_900099855.1 of Bradyrhizobium sp. Rc2d. Classification (NCBI taxonomy): domain Bacteria; kingdom Pseudomonadati; phylum Pseudomonadota; class Alphaproteobacteria; order Hyphomicrobiales; family Nitrobacteraceae; genus Bradyrhizobium; species Bradyrhizobium sp. Rc2d. The sequence continues at coordinate 73,020 of NZ_FNCU01000014.1, forward strand.
CTCGATCAGCTTGTCGATATAGATGTGCGGAGCATCGGAGAAGCCGATGATGATGTCGGGGCCGGCGCCGGAATTCGAGGTCACCGCGGTCTGCTGGTTGATGTCTTCCCAGCCGACGAAGTCGACCTTGACCTCGACCCCGGTCTCCTTGGTGAATTTTGCCGCATTGGCGCGGAACACGTCCTCGTCGGCCTGGACGAAACGCACCGGGCGCAGCATGCGCAAGGATGCGCCTTTCTCGATGTCGCGCTTGGGCGCCGCCACATCGGCAGCCTTGATGTTGGATTGCGTTGTTTGCGCTGCAGCACCAGTGGCCGCGAGCGTTGCAGCGGACAGGCCCAGCGCCAAGGCATCACGACGCGTGATGTCGTTCCTCATCAGTTCCTCCCTAAATGTCTCCCTTCCCGGCGTTGATCGCCGGTGAAGGGTCGTTCCGGTTACCGGCGCCTTTTGCGCCGTCCGCCTAGCTGTTCGGTCCGCGATCCATGCTGACAGGCTGCCAGCGGCGGAGCGCGGTGCTTTGCAGCACCGACGGATTGACGCAGCTTACCGGCCACATGCCCTGAAGCACCAGTGACAATTCGTAGCCCACACGGCGCTTGCGCGCCTCGTCGAACCGTGCCGAGGCCGACGCGACGTGGGCGGTCAGGGTTACGTTCTCCATGCCGAGCAGCGGATTGTTGTGCGAGGGCGGTTCCTTCTCCAGCACGTCGAGGGCGGCATGCGCGATCCAGCCTTCTTGCAGCGCCTTGATCAGGCTCTCCTCGTCTACCGTGGCACCGCGGCCGGTGTTGATGAAGATCGAGCCCTTCTTCATCTGCCGGAAATGCTTCTCGGTCAGCATATGATGCACCTCAGGCCGGGCGGGGGCATGCATCGAGACGAAGTCGGATTGCGACAGCACCTCGTTCAGCGTTGCCGGGATCACGCCGTGGTCGTACATCAGCGTTTCCTGAATGAAGGGATCATAGGCCATCATGCGCAGGCCGAACGGGGCTGCGCGTTTCGCAACCGCACGCGCGACGCGGCCGAACGAGATGAAGCCGAGCGTCTGGCCCATTAGCCTCGGGATCTTGAGCAGCGCCGGCCGGCCCTCGGCCCAGCGGCCGTCGCGCACCATGCGGTCCTGCTCGACCAGGCGGCGGAAGCCGGCGAGCAGCAGCATCATGGCGTGGTCGGCGACCTCCTCGATGAAGGTGTCGGGGATGTTGGTGACGGGAATGCCGCGGGCGGTGGCGGCCTTGACGTCGACGCTGTCGACGCCGACCGAGCCGAGCGTGATGACCTTGCAGCTCTCCAACGCGTCGATGATGGTCTTGGTGATCGGAATGCCCTTGGCATAGATGGCGTCGGCGTTCTTCGCGGCGGCGATGAAGCCGGCCTCGTCGGCCGGGGCTTCGACGATCTCGGCATCGATCGGATCGAGCGCCTCGCGCTCATAGGAATAATCGCTGCCCGCGACCGTGAAGCTCGCGCCCTTCGGCGTCACCACCCTGTATTTCGGCATTTTCTGCTCCCGATGTGGTTTCTTGTTGTGACCCGCCTTCGTGGCTGGCCTTTGCGTCTTTTACGCGAAATCGATGCGGTCGCGTACAATTCCCGGTTGCCGGTGTGGAGATAAATTGCCGGTCTTTGCGGCTGCGTACGGGCTTCTACGGAGGCCCGTAAGTAACTTGATAAGGCCTCACACATAAAAGTTGATTCGATTTTGATCGATCTGGTCGCGTGCCCGTATCCCATTATTGCCGGAGCTATCCCGTGAAATTGAGCAATCTGAAGATCGCCCCCAAGCTCGGCATTCTCGTCGGCGTCACCTTGTTCGGCCTGTGCATCTCCGGTGTCCTCGCCGGCTACCTGATGAAGCGCGAGATGGTGAACGCGCGCATCGACCAGACCAAGGCGATCGTCGAGCTGGCCCGCAACTACGCGGCCACGCTGGTGAAGCGGATCAATGCCGGCGAGCTGACCAAGGACGCCGCGCTCGCCGAGCTGCGCCGCTACGGCAATGCGATGACCTACGACAAGGGCTCCGGCTATCTGTTCGGCACCACCTATGATGGCATCACGCAGCTCGCGCCCGATCCGAAGCAGATCGGCGCCAACCGCATGGATGTGGAGACCAACGGTCGGAAGCTGTCCCGCGAGATCATGGATGGGGTCAAGGCGAACGGCGAGATCCTGCTGTTCTACGAATATGTGAAGCCCGGTCAGGCCAAGCCGATCCGCAAGCTCGGCTACGCCGTCGCAGTGCCCGGCTTCGAGATGTATCTCGGCACCGGCGCCTATCTCGAGGACATCGACGAGAAGATGGGCCCGGTCTATTGGCTGCTCGGCTTCGCCATGCTCGGCATCGTCATCGTCGCCGGCAGCGTCGCCTGGCTGATCGGCCGTAGCATCAGCCGCCCGCTGGCGCTGCTCGGGACCCGCATGAAGGAGCTGGCCGACGGCAAGCTCGAGGGCGACATCCCGGGTGTCGGCCGTGGTGACGAGGTCGGCGCGATGGCTTCGACCGTGCAGATCTTCAAGGACAACGCGGTTCGCATCCGCGACCTCGAAAAGACCGAGGCCGATGCCAAGGAGCGTGCCGCGGCGGAACGTCGCAACGCGATGGAAGACATCGCCAACGACTTCGAACGCAGCGTCAATGGCATCGTCCGCTCGGTCTCCTCGGCCGCGGCCGGCATGCAGAGCACGGCGCAGTCGATGACCGCGACCGCGAGCGACGCCTCCTCGCGTGCCGCAACGGTCGGCGCTGCCTCGCAAAAGGCCTCCGGCAATGTCGGCACGGTTGCCGCGGCCGCCGAAGAGCTGTCGAGCTCGGTTGCGGAAATCTCCCGCCAGGTCACCCGCTCGACCGAAGTCGCGAGCCGCGCCGTCAGCGATGCCGAGCGGACCAACGCCACCGTGCAGGTGCTCTCGACCGGCGCCGAGAAGATCGGCGAGGTCGTCAAGCTGATCCATTCGATCGCCGCGCAGACCAACCTGCTCGCGCTCAACGCCACCATCGAGGCGGCACGCGCCGGTGAATCCGGCCGCGGTTTCGCGGTCGTCGCCTCCGAGGTCAAGGCGCTCGCCAACCAGACCGCGAAGGCGACCGAGGAGATCTCCGCGCAGGTCGCGGCGATGCAGACCTCGACCAGCGACGCGGTCACGGCCATCTCCGGCATCACCCAGACCATCGCCGAGATGAGCGAGATCACCGCCGGCATTTCCGCATCGATCGAGCAGCAGGGCGAAGCGACCCGCGAGATCGCCCGCAACATCCAGTCGGTCGCGGCCGGCTCGAGCGAGATCAACGCCCATATCGGCAGCGTCACCTCGGCCGCGGAAGCGACCGGCAGTGCGGCCACCGACGTGCTCACCAACGCCCGCGAGCTGGACAACCAGTCCGGCGCGCTGCGCAGCGCCGTCGACGGGTTCCTCGCCAAGGTCCGCGCGGCGTAGTCATAGGTGCGAAATGCGTAGGGTGGGCAAAGACGCGAAGCGTCGTGCCCACCTTCTTCTTTTTTGCGACGACCTAATGGTGGGCACACGCTACGCTTTGCCCACCCTACGAGACTGCCTACTGCTTCTCGATCTTCGCGTTCGTGATCAGCTTTTCCCACAGCACGAGCTGCTCGTTCACGAAGCTGCCAAGCTGCTCCGGCGTGCCGGAGAAGGCGTCCATGCCGAGGGTGGCGAGCTTGGCCTTGATCTCCGGATTCTCGACGATCTTCCTGATCTCGGCGTTGAGCCGCGTCACGATCTCCTTCGGCATGCCGGCCGGGCCGAAATAGCCCTGCCATGACGAGATGTCGAAGTCCGGCACGCCGGCCTCCTGCATCGAGGGCAGATGCGGCACCAGCGGTGAGCGCTCCTTGGTGGTGACCGCGAGCGCGCGCAGCGCGTTGCCGTTGACATGCGGCAGGCCGGTCAGGATGTCGACGAACATCATCGAGACGCGGCCGCCCATGACGTCGTTGAGCGCCGGCGGCGAGCTCTTGTAGGGCACGTGCAACAGGTCGAGCCCGGCATTGTGCGCAAAGGTCGCGCCCGACACGATCGCCGAGGACGAGCCCGAGGCATAACTCAGCTTGCCCGGATTCGCCTTGCCATAGGCGACCAGCTCGCCGACGGTCTTGGCCGGCACTTCCGGATTGATGACCAGCATGAAGGGCAAATCGCCGGTGCGCGCGATCGGCGTGAAATCCTTGACCGGATCGTAAGTGAGGCTCTTGAGCAGGAAGGGATTGGCCGAATGCGTGGTGTTGGTCGTCACCAGCAGCGTGTAGCCGTCGGGCGCGGCGCGCGCGACATAGGTCGCGGCGAGCATGCCGTTGGCACCCGCCTTGTTCTCGATCACGATGCCGACGCCGAGCGCCTGCGACAGATGCTGCGAGATCAGCCGCGTCGTGGTGTCGGTACCGCTGCCGGCCGCGAACGGCAGCACCAGCGTGATGTTGCGGCTCGGATAATTGTCGGCCTGGGCCGTGGATGCGGCGGCGAGGCACAGCGCGGCCGCGCCGATGGCACGCAGGTTTCGAATCAACGCTGAAATCATGTCTGGACGTTCCCTCTTTTTCGTTGGCCGGGAACGTAGCTTGTCAAAACCGGATTCGAAAGATGGCCGTAGGTAGTGAACGCGTCCGCGCCGCGGAATTACTTCACCGCAGAACCCTGGCGCGAGGCGATCACGACGCCGGCGAGCACCAGCGCGTAGCCGATCAGATGGAACGGCTGGAGCTTTTCGCCGAGCAGCAGGATCGCCAGCGCCGAGCCGAACACCGGCACCAGATGGAAGAATGGCGCTGCGCGGTTCGGACCGATCAGCGCGACGCCGCGGTTGAAGAAGAGATAGGCCAGCGTCGAGGGGAAAATCAGGATGTAGCCGAGAGTCGCCAGCGTCGTCCCGTCGAATTGCAGCACGCGGCCGCTTGCCGCCTCCCAGATCGCGGTCGGCAGCAGCATGGTCGCGCCGCAGCAGGTGGTGAAGGAGAGAAATGAGAGCTGATGGATCTTCGGCCGCCGCGGGATGAAGGCCGAGTAGAGACCGAACGCCACCAGCGAAGAGGCGAACATGATGTCGCCCCTGTTGAAGCTGATGCTCGCGAGCGCGGCGAGATCGCCGCGCAGGATGATGATCAGCACGCCGGCAAGCGAGATCGCGATGCCCGCGAACTGCGCGCCGGTCAGCCGCACCCCGAACAGCGCCAGCGACCACAGCGCCACGAACAGCGGACCTGCCGACTGGATCAGCAGCGCGTTCAGCGCTTCCGTGTATTGCATCGCCCAGTACGAGATCGCGTTGTTGAAGGCAAAGCCCACCAGCGACAGGAACAGCATCAGGGGAAGGCTGTTGCGCAAGGCGGGCCAGTCGCGCTTCAGATGCGGCCATGCGAATGGCAACAGGATCAGGAACACGCCGAACCAGCGGATCGTGGTCACCGTCAGCGGCGGCACATGCGCGCCGACATGGCGCGCGAGCACGATGTTGCCGGCCCAGAACAGCGAGCTCAGGCTGAGCAGCAGATAAGGCTGGTTGTTGAGCCAACTGGCCGGATTGGCGGCCTTTGGCGCGGGCGAAGCGATCGTCATTGGCGTTGATGGGAGCTTGCGCCGGATCGGCGTCGTGGCACAAGTCACGCGGCCGCAATGCTACAATGCAGGCATGAACCGGGGAGGCGCCTTTGGCGGTTAATATGTTGAACATCGAGGGCCTGGAACGGCTCGATCCAAACGCGCCGGTGGTTATGCTGAACCTGATGCGCTTCCACGCGCGTTCGCGCGACGGCAACGGCTCCGGCTGGGACGCTTATCTGCGCTACAGCGCCATCACCGTGCCGATGATCAAGGCGCGCGGCGGCACCTTGCTCTGGACCGGCGAAGCCAGGGCTGTCGCACTCGGACCGCAGGAGGGGAACGACTGGGATTTCGTCGCGCTGGTCTTCTATCCGTCGGTCACAGCCTTCCTCGACATGATGACATCGGAGGCCTACGAGACACAGGCCGACCCGCATCGCGTCAACGGCTGCGCCGAGCACGTCATCATTGCCACCAGCGAGGCGTACAGCAAGCTTACGGCAAAGTAGCGCGCGCTGCTCTTTCCCTCCCCCTTGTGGGAGAGGGTGGCTCGCCGCGATAGCGGCGAGACGGGTGAGGGGTCTCTCTCCGCGCGTCCAACTCTCATTTGAGTGCGCAGATAAAGACCCCTCATCCGGCGCTTCGCGCCACCTTCTCCCACAAGGGGAGAAGGAAGAAGGGTCATCGCGACGACATTTACTTCTTCCGTTCCGCGCTTCCACGCTGGTCCGGCGTCAACGCATCCACGGCCGCGTGGCATGCCGTCTGTAACAGGCGGCAGACCTCCTCCGTCGACCGCTGCGGGCGCAGCGCTGCAAACGTCGGATAGCTCGTCAGCACGAAGATCAGATCGACCGAGTCCCGCACGGCGCGCTTTGCCGCGTGTTTGCCGACGATGCGCGACAGCAGCGCAGCTAGCAATTCGCGCCGTCGCTCGTTGCGTTCAAGCAGCGCTTCGCCGAATTCGGGATCGGTTGCGATGGCCTGGTTGAGTCCGCCGACCGCGGCGTCGTGCCCCCAGAACGTACAGAATATTTCGACCACGCGGTCGAGCGCGGCGCGGGGATCCGCCATCGCCATCACCTCGGCCAGTTCGAACAGCCCGCCCTGGCGTGCGATGTTGTCGAACACGGCCTCCAGCAATCCGCGCCGCGATCCGAACTGGTTGTAGACGGTCAGCCGCGTGACGCCGGCCGCCTTCGCCACCACATCGAGTGAGAAGTTCGCAATGCTCGCGTCCTTGCGCAACAGGCGCGCACCGGCCGCGATGATACGTTCGCGCGTCTCCGCCGCCGCGGAAGCCCGCGCGGAGCTCACATAGTTGCGCTTCGGCATGGCCTTGCCATTCTGTTGACGTATTGACTATACATAATGTATATCAAATTTAGAAGCTGGTTCGGAGCTTGCCATGCACACCGCCCTTGTGATCGCCCTGTCGCTTCACGTGTTGTCATCCGTGTTCTGGGCGGGATCAAGCTTCGCGTTGGCCCGCATCGGCGGAGTGGGCGGCGAGCAACTGGTCTTTCCACAACTCGGCGCGGCAACGATTGCGATCCTGACCGGCGGCTATCTCGGACATCTCATTCATGCCGGCAGCTTCGGCACGACAGAGCAGGTGCTCGCGGTCGGTGCGGTCTGCGCACTGATCGCGGCCGGTGTTCAGGCGGCAATCGGTCCCCGTGCGCTCGCGTCCTTGCGTCGTGGCGTCGGCAATCCGGAGGATCTGCGTTCACGTATCGCCGGGGCTCAACGCGTGGCGGCGGGCCTGCTCGGCATCGCCGCGCTCTGCATGGGCGCACCGCGCTACATCTGAAGGATGCCTAGCTCGCCTGCTTCCGCGACGCCACGAACACGCCCGACAGCACCAATGCAAAACCGATGAAGTGGAACGCCTGCGGGCGCTCGCCCAAAAAGACCATCGCCATGATCGAGCCGAACACCGGCACGACGTGGAAGAACGGCGCGGCGCGGTTGGCGCCGATCAGCCGGACGCCGCGGTTGAAGCAGAGATAAGCGAGCGTCGAGGGGAACACCGCGACATAGAACAGGGTCAGCAGGTTCGGCCCGTCGAGCTTCATCACGGGGCGCGCGAACAATTCCCAGATCTCCAGCGGAATGAGGCAGGCGGCGCCGCAGCCGAAGGTGAAGGCGAGGAACGAGAGGCCGTGCATCGGTGGACGCTTCAAGGTCAGCACCGAATAGAGCGCGAAAATGACGAGCGCGACGATGAAGATGAGGTCGCCCTTGTTGAACTCGATGTTCGACAGCGTGGTGAAATCGCCATGCAGCAGGATCGTGAGCACGCCGCACATCGACAGCAGCACGCCGAAAGCCTGCGCCGCGGTGAGTCGGACGCCGAGAATGGCCAGCGACCACAATGCCACGATCAGCGGCGCGGCCGACTGGAGCAGCAGCGTGTTCAGCGCCTGGGTATGCTCCAGCGCCCAATATTGCAGCGTGTTGAAGGCGCCGATGCCGGTGACCGAGAGCGTGACCATCAGGCCGAGCCGCCCGCGGATCGCGGCCCAGTCCTGAGCAAGATGCTTCCAGGCGAATGGCAGCACCAAAAGGAACGCAAAGAACCAGCGCAGGAACGACAGCGTCACCGGCGGGATGTGGCCGGCGGCGAGCCGACCGACGATGGCGTTGCCGGCCCAGCACAGCGCGGTGATGCTGAGCAGCAGGTAGGGCTGGTTGGCGATCCAGCTGTGACCGGATGTATCGGTGCCGGTGGTCTGGGCGGTTGCGGACATTGTGATCGTCATGGCCCCGCGGATAGCGCCGAGCGCCCCGGTCCGGAAAGGTCCGGGCCGGCTCATCGCCCGGCTCTGCTCAAAGACACGGAAATCGAGATCGCATCAACGGGGGGCGGATGCATCGCGACTATGCAGGGACCGACATGGCGCCTTACGCTTTGGTCGAAGCCCGTTCCGCCGTTCCAGAGGCTTCTGGATTTTCAGGGGATATCAAAGGCTTGGGTCGGGCTTTGGACCTCGAAAAAGCCCCGTTCTTGCTTGCCTAGAGGGGCTGCTTCCTTTATCCGGTTGGCTGCCTTGCGTGCGGGCGGCTCCGGCCGCCGATTGGGCTGGGCGCAGGCATGATCCCGGAAGAGTGGGCACCGGTTTTCCGCGAGGATCATGCCTCCTAGAGACAGATTGAATAGGGATTACCCGCGAATGGCCAACGTTGTCGTCGTCGGCGCCCAGTGGGGCGACGAAGGGAAGGGCAAGATCGTCGACTGGTTGTCGGAGCAGGCGGACATCGTCGTCCGCTTCCAGGGCGGCCATAACGCCGGCCACACGCTGGTGATCAACGGCAAGACCTACAAGCTCGCGCTGCTGCCCTCCGGCGTGCTGCGCGAGGGCAAGCTGTCGGTGATCGGCAATGGCGTGGTGTTCGATCCGGCCGCCTTCCTCGACGAGGTCGCCAAGCTCAGGGCGCAGGGGGTCGAAGTCAGCCCAGACAATCTGCGCATCGCGGAAAACGTCACGCTGATCCTGCCGCTGCACCGTGAGCTCGATGCGCACCGCGAATCCGCCAGTGCGGCGACCGCGATCGGCACGACGCGCCGCGGCATTGGTCCTGCCTATGAGGACAAGGTCGGCCGCCGCGCCATCCGCCTGATGGATCTTGCCGATCATCAGACGCTGCCGCACAAGATCGACCGCCTGCTGGCGCATCACAACGCGCTGCGCCGCGGCCTCAACCTGCCGGAATTCGACAGCGCGGTGATCCTGAAAGAGCTGATGGCGATGGCGCCGCAGCTGCTGCCCTATGCCGAGACGGTGTGGCGGCTGCTCGACATCGAGCGGCGCGCCGGCAAACGCATGCTATTCGAGGGCGCGCAAGGCGCGCTGCTCGACGTCGATCACGGCACTTATCCCTACGTCACCTCGTCCAACACGGTGGCGGCGCAGGCCGCGACCGGAGCCGGCCTCGGGCCGGGCGCGGTCGGCTACGTGCTTGGCCTGTGCAAGGCCTATACGACCCGCGTCGGCCAGGGCCCGTTCCCGACTGAGCAGGACAACGAGACCGGCCGCAAGATCGGCGAGCGCGGCCGCGAGTTCGGCACCAATACCGGGCGGCCCCGCCGTTGCGGCTGGTTCGACGCCGTGCTGGTCCGCCAGGCGGTCCGGACCTGCGGCATCAACGGCCTGGCGCTGACCAAGCTGGACATTCTCGACGGCTTCGACACGATCGAGGTCTGCACCGGCTACAAGCTCGACGGCAAGGAGATCGACCATTTCCCGGCCGGCGAGGGCGCGCAAAGCCGAGTCGAGCCGATCTACGAGACCATCGAGGGCTGGAAGGAGCCGACCGCCAGCGCGCGGTCCTGGGCCGACCTGCCGGCTCAGGCCATCAAATATGTCCGCCGGATCGAGGAATTGGTCGGCTGCCCGGTCGCACTGCTTTCCACCAGCCCCGAACGCGAGGATACTATCCTGGTGCAAAATCCGTTTGAGGCTTAACGATATCTTACCGGGACGCGCGTATAGTTGAGTTGAAATGGCTGATTACTATCCGCTGATCGCCCGCGCAATTGCCGCCCTGGATCCCAACGCTCCCGGCGAAAGCCGTCGCGCGCTCTATGAGCGGGCGCGCACGGCGCTGATCGCGCAGCTCCGCAGCGTGCAGCCGCCGCTCTCCGAATCCGAGATCACCCGCGAACGGCTGTCGCTGGAAGAGGCCGTCCGCAAGGTCGAATCGGAGGCCGCCCAGCGCGCCCGCGAGGCCTCGCGCCCCGGTGGGGGCACGCGCAGCAGCGGCAGCGGCGATGCCTTCCGCCGGGCCAGCGCCCGCGCCGCCGAAGGCAACGCTCCCGCATCTCAGCCGGCCGCACCGCGCACGCGTCCGGCCCCGACCCCGCCGCGTGCCGACCGCCCGTCCTTCAACGTCGATGACCAGGACGAGGCGCCGCGGCCGCCGCGCGCGCCGCGTTTCGACGCCCCGCGCCAGCCCGGCCCGTCCGCGCCGCCGCCGGAGCCGCCGGCGCCTCCACCGGCCGGACGCGATCGCGCGGGTGCGCGCCGTCCGCCGGACATGGGCCCGCCGCCACCGCTGCCACCCGCACCGGGCGTGCGCGGCTTCCGCGACATCACGGCCGATGCCAACGATCTCGGCGGTGCTGCCGCGCAGGCGAGCCGTGCCGCGCGCCGCACCTACGCCAATGTGCCCTCGCCCTCACCGGAGTTCGACCGGCTTGAGCCGAGCCTGGAAAACCGTAGCGGCGAGGCAGAGGCGCCCTATTCCTACGACGAGTCGATCGAGGAGGCCGAGCGCTACACGCCGCAGTCGCCGCGTCCGCGCATCGCCGCCGAGCGCGACGCCAAGAAGCGCGTCCGCACCGGCTCCGCCTTCCCGTTCAAGAGCGCGATCGCCGTCGGCATCGTGCTGATCCTAGTCGGTGCCGGCATCCTCTGGGGCAAGCAGCTGGTCCAGGTCGTCAACGGCTTTCTCAAGCCGTCCGCGACCCAGGTGGTGGAGGCGCCGAGTCCGGCCCAGCCGCAGAGCAAGCCGAAGATCCCGGATCGCGTCGGCCAGCCTTCGGCGAGCGACCAGCCGGTTGCGCCGGTGGCGCAGAAGGTCGTGCTCTATGACGAGGATCCGTCCGATCCGAAGGGCAAGCAATATGTCGGCTCGGTGGTGTGGCGGCTGGAGCCGATCAAGGCGTCCGGCAACCAGAAGGCCGACCTCGCCGTGCGCGCCGACATCGAGATTCCCGACCGCAAGTTCAAGATGACGATGTCGTTCCGCCGCAATACCGACTCCTCGCTGCCGGCGAGCCACACCGCGGAACTGACCTTCATCCTGCCGCAGGATTTTCCGGGCGGCAGCGTCTCCAACGTACCGGGCATCCTGATGAAGTCGAACGAGCAGGCGCGCGGTACGCCGCTCGCCGGCCTCGCGGTCAAGGTCACCGACGGCTTCTTCCTGGTCGGCCTGTCCAATGTCGACGCCGACCGCTCCCGCAACGTCCAGCTCCTGAAGGAGCGCTCATGGTTCGACGTGCCGCTGGTCTACGCCAACCAGCGCCGCGCCATCATCGCGATCGAGAAGGGCGCCCCCGGCGAGCGGGCCTTCAACGACGCGTTCGCGCAATGGGGCGATTAGGGCCAAGCAGATACGACCTTCGTCATTCCGGGACGCGCAGCTTGTCCGCCGAAGCTCGAAGAGCGAAGGCGCGAACCCGGAATCCATCGCGCGGCGGGTGACGTCGACAAATGGATTCCGGGTTCGACGTTTCCGGGCCGCGCTTTGCGGGTCCCGTCGCGTCGCCCCGGAATGACATCCTGGATGGACGAAATGATTGTTACTGCGCCGCCGCTTCCCGCTTGCGCGATGCTGCGGCGGCTGCGTGCTCGCGGTCCATGACAGCGCGGCAGGCAGGGCTGACCCGCGCCTTGTTCCGCACCATGCAGGCGGTGATTCTGGGGATATCAGGGATTTCACTGGAGCACAGCCGCATCGCATCGCCCGAGCACATCTGCTGCGCTTCGGACGAGAAGGCGAGACCAGGTGATGACTGGAATGCGACGGCGGTGGTGGCGACGGCGAAGAGAGCTGCGATCGTCTGAGAGCGTGTCATGCTGAATGGGTCCCCGAGTTCCGTGGGCTTGAGCCACTTGGTTTTTGGGGCGCCGCACGCGGCTTGATCTGCCGCATGTCACAGCCTTCACGTCGGGAACTCAATCCCGCATGTGGTCGCTCGATTTCCTGATGTTCGAATCGAAAAGTGCTGCGCCGCCCGAAGCGAAGTATGCGCCATTGTCACGCGGCTGCAATGGTCAGCGCAAAGGAATTCGCAATTGTTGCACGCGAGTCACGTCGCGCGCGATCAGATCAGCCGATCGGAGGATGCGCTCGCTTGTTCTGCATCGCTCGCGCCGAGAGCGGCGGCGTGTTCCTCCACGGCGGTGACACCCTTGGGCGTGAGCTCGAACAGATCGCCGTCCTTCATCACATAGCCATCGGCGATCAGTTCGCCGATCTTGCCGTGGCGGTCGTCGGCGAAGGCAACCGACTGGCTGATGTCCCGCAGGATCGAGAGTTGTTCGTCGCGCAGCATGGCCTCACACTCCGTTCGCGGGTTCCGGTCCTCACATGCCGTGGCTCTGAAACACCTTGCTGCAAGACTTCGACAGCTTGGCCCGGTTGGCCTGCAGGCAGCTCTGAACCGCGCTGTCGTTGCCGAGGTCCTTGCGGCACAGGCGCGATGCATCCCGCGAGCAGGCCTTCTGCTCCTGCGGCGTGCCCATGTGGCCTTGGCCTTGGGCAAGAGCAGGTGCGTTCGACAGACCGGTCAGGGCTGCCAGCGCGATTGTCGCCAGAACGAGTTGACGGGCCATCGGCGGCTCCAATCTGCCAGGGTTAAATTCAGGTCCTGCATGAACTCATCGCCCTGCCACTTGTTCCCCTCAAGGAGGCCTGCGCCCCGCTATTCAAGGTTCCCGTGGCGCTGCTATAAGGCTGGCGAAGTTGAGGGGATGCTCGATGAAACGCTATCTGGTGTTTGCGCTGGTCGGCCCGTTCGTCGGCGGGTTCCTACTGCTGCTGACGACGACCTATCAGTCCGGCTATTGGGCCCAGACCAGCCTCGGCGAGGTTGGCAAGCTGTTCGCTGTGTTCTTCAAGTCCCTGCAATACAGCTATCTGTTCGGCATCCTGCCCTCGGTGATGCTTGGCGCGGTCGACGACATCCTGGTCCACATCAGGCGGATCGGCCCGGGCTTGCGGATGCTGCTGGTCGGCCTGCTCGCCTTCGTCCTGGCCTCGCTGATCTACAGCTCGCGCGGGCCGGATTCGGGCGCGGTGCAGTTCATCCTGTACGGCCTCGTCGGGTTCGTGCCCGCGGTGATTTCGTCCTGGCTCGTGCATCGATATGTCGAGGAGCCGCAAGCCGTGGCGGCACCGACCTGAGCGCGCGACCATCGGGCGCGGCGCCGCAACCTCTGCCGCGGCAGCGCGTTCTTTGGAGGCCATGACCATGTCCGACGACGATATCCTTGCTCCGCGCCGATCCCGTTCGGGAAGCGGCTCGCGGGCGACCTTTTCAGGCAAGGAGGCGCGCGGGCCGATCATCGACCAGGAGGGGCACGAGATCCGTCCCGAGACGCTGGAGCAGGGGTTTCGCGAGTTTCGCTTCGAGTTCGGCCAAGGCAATCCGTTCGGCAATCTGACGCGCGAGCAGCGGATCGCGCGGCTCGAGGCGATCGCAAAGTTGCTCGACGTCGCCTTCATCCTGCCCGGCACCAACATCCGCTACGGCATCGACGGGCTGATCGGACTGATCCCGGTCGTCGGTGACATCATCACCACCGCGATCTCGTTGTGGCTGGTGCGCGAGGCGAGGGCGCTGGGCGCGCCCTGGTACATCACGGCGCGCATGCTCGGCAATGTCGCGGTCGACGGCGTGGTCGGCATGGTGCCGTTCGCGGGCGACGCCTTCGACGTCATGTTCCGCGCCAACATGCGCAACGTGCGCCTGCTCCGCCGCTGGCTGGAGAAGCAGCCGCGGATCTGAAGTCCTAGGAATTTTGATGAGCCATTCGAGTGTCAGGCTCGCTACACCCCTCCCGCTTGCGGGAGAGGTCGGCGCGTAGCGCCGGGTGAGGGTTTTCGCCTCTTGGGGGTTCTCGATCGCGGAGATACCCTCACCCCAGCCCTCTCCCGCAAGCGGGAGAGGAGAACTAACAATGCAAAAAGCGCGACGGCCCTTCGGCCATCGCGCTTTCTGCGCACATCGGAGGCTTGCGAAAAAGCTTACGCCGCGTCGGCGTCGGTGCTGGCATCAGCCTTGCGGCGACGGGGCAGCGGGAAGGCTTCGCTCTCATAGAGCGAGCGGATGCCGTTCTGGTCGAAGCGCGCTTCCTCGACCTGGAGATAGGCGCCGTTCAGCGAATCCGTCGGCAACTGCTCCATCGCGAACTGCACGGCTTCGGCCGCGGTGCCGAACCGACGATAGGTAAAGCCCGCGCGCTTCTTCTTGCGGATCGCGGCGGGGAAAAGTTCGGCGGAGGTGTTGAAGTTGAACGGACGCAGTGGACGCATGGTCAAAGACCTCGTGATCTTCTCTGGGGCTTTAAGCGCGTGGGGTTGGGGAGGGCAGAGGCCGCAATCGAGCGGGCCCGCCGCACATGTCATTTTCGCCCCCTAATATAGGCCGTTTTGACAGAAATGCGACCCCTGCGATGGGAGAACATGAATCCGCGCATGGCAGCCCCGCGCGCGAAATAAATCAAGCAATTTCAATGTGTTGTATGGTTTACAATTTGCCAAGAAGCAACAGCACGACCAGCACTACCAGTACGACGCCGCCGATCCCCATGCCGGAATGGCCAAGGCCATAGCCATAACCGCCGAAGCGGCCGGACAGGCCGCCCACGAGATAGATGATCACCAGGATGATCAGGATGGTCCCGAGTGACATGGCATCCCTCCCTGGCGGCCGCCAAAATGCGCTGATCGGCCGCACCGCCAGAGGAGAAAAGCACATCAAGCCGCCGGGTTCCATGCTGGAACCCGGCGCGCGCGAGCTTATTTCGGCTCGAGCTTCAGCGCTGCGGAGTTGATGCAGTAACGCAGGCCGGTCGGCCCGGGGCCGTCGGGAAAGACATGGCCGAGATGGCCGCTGCACTTGGCGCACAGCACCTCGGTGCGGATCATGCCGTGGCTGGTGTCCCGCTCCTCGTCGATATGGCTCTCGACCGCGGGCTCGGTGAAGCTCGGCCAGCCGCAGCCGGAATCGAACTTGGCGTCGGACTCAAACAACACGTTGCCGCAGCCGGCGCAGACGTAAGTGCCGGCGCGCTCGTCGTGCTCATATTCGCCGGAGAAGGGACGCTCGGTCGCCTTCTCGCGCAGCACCGCGTACTGCATCGGCGTCAGCTCGCGCCGCCACTGCTCTTCGCTCTTGATGACCTTGTCGTCCGTTATTTTCGTCTTGGCGTCGGGCATGGGTCTCCCGTTTCTCTCGTGATCTCGCGATCAGTTGGTTGCCTTGCTGGCATTCACCAGCGTCGGCTTCTGAATGTAATTATCCGCGAACAGCTTTTTCAGGTTCTCGACCTTGGGGAGGTCGTTATAGGCGATGTAGGGCTGGTTCGGGTGCAGCGTCAGATAGTCCTGATGATAGGCCTCCGCCGGATAGAATGCCTCCAGCGCACCGACCTTGGTCACGATCGGCTTGTTGAAGACGCGGGCGCCATTGAGCTGGGCGATATAGGCCTCCGCCACCTTCTTCTGCTCGTCGGAGGTGGTGAAGATCGCCGAGCGGTATTGCGAGCCCACGTCAGGGCCCTGGCGGTTGAGCTGGGTCGGGTCGTGCACCACCGAGAAGTAGATCTGGAGGATCTTTCCATAGGAGATCTTCTTCGGGTCGTACTTGATCTCGACCGACTCGGCGTGACCGGTGCGGCCGCTCGAGACAGTCTGGTAGTCGGCGGTCGCCTTGGTGCCGCCGGCATAGCCGGAGACGGCATTGATGACGCCTGCGGTGTGCTGGAAGACGCCCTGAACGCCCCAGAAGCAGCCGCCGGCGACGACGGCGGTCTGGATTCCGCTCGCGGGCGCTGCATCCATGGCGGGGGCCGGGATCACGACCGCATCCTCCGCGGCCCGGGACGGCATGGCAAAGGCCAGCGTCAGGGCGGCGGTTGCGGCGAACAGGGACAGGACGGCAGGTCGGCGCATGGCGATCCTCTTTCCGAAGGTCTGACAGTCTAGGGCGGCCGGCGTCGGGCGAACAGCCTGCGCGGCGGCGTTTTCGATCATCCGAGATACGGGCACGGGGGGCGATCGTTACGCCGGGATGGACACGAGTCCGTGAGAAGTGGCTTCGGAGCGCGCGACTTGGCGGGATGCGGAACTCCGCGCTAGATGAACCCGCACGATCGATGATCGATCTGGAAAATGGTGGCTGGAGCGGACCTGACAACATGCTGCGCGTCATTTCCCTGATCCTCGTCGTCCTGGCCGCCTCCGCCTCGCTCGCCTTGGCCGATCCGCAAGTCGGCGACGATCTCGCCATTTGCCGTGACCGCCAGGCTGAGCTTCAGGCCCGCGCGACGGCCTGCGACAATCTGCTCAACGCCGACCGTGTCGCCGGCAAGGACAAGGCGATCGCGCTGTCCGTGCGCGGCAACACGCTGATCAACAAGCGCGACTACGTCCACGCCATCGAAGTCCTGTCCACGGCCCTCGACCTCGATCCCGATTATGTCGTGGCGCTCAATCTGCGCGGTCTCGCCCATGAGCGCAGGGGCGAGGACGACCTCGCGATGGCCGACTACAATCTCGCGCTCCAGAAGCGGCCGGCCTACGGCGTTCCCTACAACAACCGCGGCGTCATCCAGGCGCGCCGGGGCGCGAAAATTTTTATTTTGTTGCGGGGAAGTGACGTGTGACACGACACCGGCGCCACATTCACGATGTGCCGTAGGGTGGGCAAAGCGACTTGTCCGCCATAGCTCGAAGAGCGAAGGCGGAAGCGTGCCCACCATTTTTAACGTGTGCTTGGATAAGTGGTGGGCACGGCCCTTCGCGCCTTTGCCCACCCTACGGCAGCGTCACACCACCACGCTCAATCGCTTCGCCGCCCGCGTGATGCCCGTGTACAGCCACCGCGCCCTCGAGTCCTGAAACGCAAAGCTTTCGTCGAACAGCACGACGTCGTCCCATTGCGAGCCTTGCGATTTGTGCACGGTGAGCACGTAGCCATAGTCGAACTCGTCATAGGGCTTGCGCTGCTCCCAGGCGATCTGCTCGATGCCGCCCTCGAAGCAGTCGGCACGTACCGAGACCTTCGTCACCTTGTGGCCGAAATCCTCGTCGGGCGACAGCCGCATGCTGAGGATGCGCGATTTCGAGCGTGAGGTGTTGCGCGACTTCACGCGCCACAAGCCGCCGTTGAACAGGCCCTTCTTGCGGTTGTTGCGCAGGCATACCAGCTTGTCGCCGGCGACCGGGAATTGATCCTCGATGTTCTGGCGCTGGCGCACCCGCATGTTGTAGGCGCGTCGGGTATTGTTGCGCCCGACCAGGACCTGGTCGGCGCCCATGACGCGGTCAGGGTCGAGCTCCTTGCGCGAGACCACCTCGCTCTCGCCGTAACGGCCGATGTCGAGCTCGCGGCCCTCGCGAACGTCCATCGACATCCGCACGATCGGATCGTCCTGGGCCTGGCGATGCACCTCGGTCAGCATCGCATCCGGCTCCGAATTGGTGAAGAAGCCGCCGCCCTGGATCGGTGGCAGCTGCGCGGGGTCCCCTAACACCAGCAGCGGGCAGTCGAACGACATCAGGTCTCGGCCCAATTCGGCGTCGACCATGGAGCATTCGTCGATCACGATCAGCTTGGCTTTTGAGGCCGGCGCGTCGTCCCACAGCTCAAAACTCGGCTGCTCCTCACCTGATTCGCGGGCGCGGTAGATCAGGGAGTGGATGGTGGAGGCATCGTCGCAACCCTTGTTGCGCATGACCAGCGCCGCCTTGCCGGTGAAGGCGGCGAACTTCACCTCGCCGTCAACGCCCTCAGCGATGTGCCGCGCCAGCGTGGTCTTGCCCGTGCCGGCAAAGCCGAACAGGCGGAACACCGGCGGCGTGCCACCCCGGCCGGGCTTTGCTTTGAGCCAATCGCCAACGGCCTTGAGCGCGGCGTCCTGATGCGGGGTGAATGTCGCCATGTCTGTCTTGAAGAAGGGCGAAATCGACCGATTCGCCATCCCCCAAAACTAACCATTCGCAGCGCCCGTTCAAGCCGGGCCGACCACCCTACTGCCAGCCGGGAACGCCGCGCATGTCGGGCAATTGATGGGCGATGCCCTTGTGGCAGTCGATGCAGGTCTTTTCCTTGGTGAACAGGAAGCGCTGGTGCGCCACCGAGGCCCGCGGCGACTGTTTCGTGATGTCCATGGAATCGGCGCTGTGGCAGTTGCGGCATTCCAGGGAATCGTTGGCCTTGAAACGCTCCCATTCATGCGCCGCGAGTTCGAGCCGGTGGTCGAGGAATTTCTCTCTTGTGTCGATCGTGCCAAAGATCTTGCCCCAGACCTCCTTGGAGGCCTGCATCTTGCGCGCGATCTTGTCGGTCCAGTTGTGCGGCACGTGGCAGTCCGGGCAGGTGGCACGCACACCGGAGCGGTTGCTGAAATGGATGGTCGATTTCAGCTCGGCAAAAACGTTGTCCTTCATCTCGTGGCAGCCGGTGCAGAACTTCTCGGTGTTGGTGATTTCCAGCGCGGTGTTGAAGCCGCCCCAGAAGATCACGCCGGCCGCAAAGCCCGCCAGCACCAGCACGCCGAGCCCGAACACCGAGCTCGGCCGGATCAGCACCTGCCAGAGTTCGAGCGCAAAATCCCAGCTGCGCGCGAGAAGGCCGCGCGTCGTCTTGCGCTTGGATTCATCAGCGGTCGTCGTCATCGCCGGCCACCGGGGCTGGCGCGCGACAGCAGCGTGTCGATGTCGGTGAAATCGTTGCTGACGGGCGGATTGGCGGTATTCTGCGGCACGTGGCATTCCGTGCAGAAGAAGCGCCGCGGTGAGACCGAGCCCAGCAACTGGCCGTCACGGTCCATGAAGTGCGTGATCGAGACCATCGGCGCCTGCGATTCCGCGGTGCGCGCCCGCGCGTGGCAGGACAGGCACTTGTTGCCGTTGAGATCGACCTGGTAGCCATCGATCGTGTGGGGGATCACCGGCGGTTGCTCCGGATAATTGCGCACCTCCCTCTCGGAAGTATTGCGGTTCGGCAGCATCGGCGGCGCCGGGCCCTCGTCGTTGAGCGGGGTCGGGCCGCGCAGGCCCGATGTCACCGTCTGCGCGGTCAGGGAGCTCGCGCCAGCTGCGATCGCGAAGGCGAGCAGGACGATTGCGGATCGTTTCATCATGACATGCTCACCCGCTCGATGCGCACGGCGCATTTCTTGAAGTCGGTTTGCAGCGAGATCGGATCGGTGGCGTCCAGCGTCACCTTGTTGATCAGCTTGGATTCGTCGAACCACGGCACGAACACGAGGCCGCGCGGCGGCCGGTCGCGGCCGCGCGTCTCGACGCGGGCGCGGATGAAGCCGCGGCGGGAGACCACCTTCACTTCATCCCCGCGGCGGAGCTTCGCCTCCTGCGCGTCGTCAGGATGCATGAAGCAGACGGCTTCGGGGAACGCCTTGTAGAGCTCGGGCACGCGGCGCGTCATGGTGCCGGAATGCCAGTGCTCCAGCACGCGGCCGGTGGACAGCCAGAACGGATAGTCGTTGTCGGGCGATTCCGCCGGCGGTTCGTAGGGCAGCGCGAAGATGCGCGCCTTGCCGTCGGGATAGCCGTAGAACTGCACGTCCGTGCCCTGCTTGACGTAGGGGTCGCTGCCCTCGCGGAAGCGCCATTTCGTCTCCTGGCCGTTAACGACGGGCCAGCGCAGCCCGCGCTCACGGTGATAGGCGTCGAACGGCGCGAGGTCGTGGCCATGGCCGCGGCCGAAGGTGGCGTACTCCTCGAACAGGCCCTTGTGGACGTAGAAGCCGAACGCCTTGGACTCGTCGTTGAGATAGCCGGGCTCGATGTCGGAGACCGGAAATTTGTCGACCTGGCCGTTCCGGTAGAGCACGTCGAACAGCGTCTTGCCGCGAACCTCCGGCTTCTTGGCGATCAGCTCCTCGGGCCAGACCTCCTCGATCTTGAAGCGTTTTGAAAATTCCATCAGCTGCCAGAGATCGGATTTCGCCTCGCCGGGCGCGGAGACGAGCTGATGCCAGAACTGCGTGCGCCGCTCGGCATTGCCATAGGCGCCTTCTTTCTCCACCCACATCGCGGTCGGCAGGATCAAATCGGCGGCAAGCGCGGTCACCGACGGATAGGCGTCCGAGACCACGATGAAATTGTCGGGGTTGCGGAAGCCGGGATAGGTCTCCTCGTTGGCGTTGGGCCCGGCTTGCAGGTTGTTGTTGACCTGCACCCAATAGGCGTTGATCAGGCCGTCCTTCAGCATCCGGCTTTGCAGCACGGCGTGCGCGCCGTTCTTGTCGGGAATCGTGCCCTCGGGCAGCTGCCAGATGTGCTCGGCGTGATCGCGGTGCGCCTTGTTGGTCACGACCATGTCGGCCGGCAGGCGGTGCGAGAAGGTGCCGACCTCGCGCGCGGTGCCGCAGGCCGACGGCTGGCCGGTCAGCGAGAACGGGCTGTTGCCGGGCGCGGAGATCTTTCCGGTCAAAAGATGGATGTTGTAGACGAGGTTGTTGCACCAGACGCCGCGGGTGTGCTGGTTGAAGCCCATGGTCCAGAACGAGACCACTTTTGTTTTTGGATCGGCGTAGAGCTCGGCGAGCGCCTCGAGGCGGTTCAGCGGCACGCCGGACATCTGCGCCGCCTTCTCCAGCGTATATTCCGAGACGAACTTGACGAACTCGTCATAGCTCATGTCGGTGGCATCGTTGGGTTTCGCCGCGCCGGTCGCCTTCTTCTGCAACGGATGCTCAGGCCGCAATCCATAACCGATGTCGGTCTGGCCGCGCTTGAATACCGTATGTGCGGCAACAAAATCCTTGTTGACGCGGCCGGTCTTGATAATGTGGTTGGCGATGGCGTTGAGGATGTAGAGGTCGGTCTGCGGCTTGAACACCATGCCGATATCGGCGAGGTCGAACGAGCGATGCTCGAAGGTCGAGAGCACGGCGACGCGGACATGCGGCGCGGAGAGACGGCGGTCGGCCAGACGCGTCCACAGGATCGGGTGCATCTCCGCCATGTTGGAGCCCCACAGCACGAAGGCGTCGGTCGCCTCGATGTCGTCATAGCAGCCGGGCGGCTCGTCGATGCCGAAGGTGCGCATCATGCCGGCCACCGCGGAAGCCATGCAGTGACGCGCATTGGGATCGATGTTGTTGGTGCGGAAGCCGGCCTTGAACAGCTTTGAGGCGGCATAACCTTCCCAGATCGTCCACTGGCCGGAGCCGAACATGGCGACGCCGTTCGGCCCGCGCTTCTTAATCGCCTCCTTCCACTTCAGCTCCATGATGTCGAAGGCTTCGGTCCAGGTAACAGGCGTGAACTCGCCGTTCTTGTCGTATTTGCCACCCGTCTTGCGCAGCATCGGCTGCGTCAGGCGGTCATGGCCGTACATGATCTTGGAGAGGAAGTAGCCCTTGACGCAGTTGAGGCCGCGATTGACCTCGGCCTTGATGTCGCCATGGGTGGCGACGATGCGATTGTCCTTGGTCGCGACCATCACCGAGCAGCCGGTGCCGCAGAAGCGGCAGGCGGCCTTGTCCCACTTCATTTCGCTGTTGTTGCGCTCGGTGACGAGATTGGCGGCGAGCGCCGGAGCCGGCAGCCCGGCGGCAGCGGCCGCGATGGCGGCCGCCTCCAACTTCAGCATCTGGCGGCGGTCGAGCTTGGGCGATGTCATGATGGCTCTCCCGGCCTTTAGGCGGTTTCGATGGCGTGAAAGACCAGCGCCGCGGAATAAACGTTTGGCAGCGACTGGATGGTGTTGAGCAGGGTGCCGAGGCTGCCTGCATCAGGCGCTTCGGTCACGACGACGAGTTTGCCGCGCGCGTCGCGGCCATGGATCTCGCAGCCGGCCAACCCAGTGATTTCGGCTTCGACCTCAGCGAGCCGCTCGGGCCGCGCCTGCACCAGGATGCTGGCGATCTCGCATCCCGGCGGCGGGATGATGCGTTCATTGCTGAGCACCCGGCCGGTGACTAGGGCACGGCGGTTGAGTGTGGCCTTGTTGAATGAGGCTTTGTTGAGTGAGGCTTTGTTCAGTGAGGCTTGGGCCATGATGCCTGCCTTTCGCTTCTTAGGGATCAATGCGGGGAGGGTGGCGGGCCGGGAGGGCCGGCGAACATCTGGTAGATCCAGACGCCGAGGCCGTAAGAGCCGACGGTCCCAACCGCGAGGACGGGCATCACGATTGCGGTCAGAAACAGGAAGGCGAAGATCTCCATGCGCTTACGGCGCACGCGGTCTGTCGTGTCGTCAGGGGCCGACATATTCGGACTCTCTGATAGGGATATGGGAAGCGAGACGGCATCCGGGCCGTTACCTGCCGGCACCTTAGGAGGATGAGGTCCAGTTACCTTGATTTGGATCAACGGCTCAGGGCGAGGGCGCGTCGCACACAGCAAGCGTTAGCGTTGCGTTGATCCCGCGTCATGCCGAGCGATGTCCGTATGACGGAATTGCTAGTCGATGGACAGCGCCACCTCGCGCATTAAGATGCGCTTAACAAGAACAATGCGGGAGAGCGACGCCATGAAGTTCGGCATCTTCTACGAGCTGCAACTGCCACGGCCTTGGGTGGCCGGCGACGAACTCAGGCTCTACCAGAACGCGCTCTCGCAGATGGAGTTAGCCGACAAGCTCGGCTACGACCACGCCTGGGTGGTCGAGCATCATTTCCTCGAAGAATATTCGCACTCGCCTTCCCCGGAATCCTTCCTGGCGGCGGCCAGCCAGCGCACGCAGAAGATCAGGCTCGGCCACGGCATCCTCCAGCTCACGACCAACCATCCGGCGCGCGTCGCCGAACGCGTCGCGGTGCTCGATCTGCTCAGTAACGGCCGCTGCGAATTCGGCATGGGCGAGAGCGCGTCCATCACGGAGCTCACCCCGTTCAGCCGCGACATGGAGACCAAGAAGGAGGTGTTCGAGGAGGCCGTGCGCGCGATCTTCCCGATGTTCAAAGACGGCGGCAGCGAGCATCACGGCAAGTATTTCGACATCCCCTTGCGCAACGTCGTGCCGAAGCCGGTGCAGAAGCCGCATCCGCCGCTGTGGATGGCGTGCTCGCAACTGCCGACCATCGAGCGCGCCGGCCGCCACGGCTTCGGTGCGCTCGGCTTCCAGTTCGTCAGCGCCGATGCCGCGCATGCCTGGGTGCACGCATATTACAACGCGATGACCAAGCGGCTCACCAAGCTCGCCGATTACGAGATCAATCCGAACATGGCGCTGGTCTCGTTCTTCATGTGCGCCAAGACCGACGAAGAGGCGCGTGCCCGCGCCGACGGAGCCACCTTCTTCCAGTTCGCGCTGCGCTTCTACGGTGCCTCGCAGAACCGCCAGCGGCCCGCGCCCGGCACCGTCAACATGTGGGACGAGTACAACAAGTGGAAGCGCGACAATCCGCAAGCGCAGGAGGCGGCCTTGCGCGGCGGCCTGATCGGCTCGCCCGAGACCATCCGCAGGAAGCTGAAGCGATTCCAGTCTTCGCATATCGACCAAGTCATCCTGCTCAACCAGGCCGGCAAGAACAGCCACGAGCACATCTGCGAATCGCTGGAGCTGTTCGGCCGCGAGGTGATGCCCGAGTTCCAGAACGATCCGGCCCAGGCGGCGTGGAAACAGGGTGTGATGAGCGGCGAGATCAAGCTGGAAGAGATCGATACCCAGGCTTTTACGGATCGCTACGGCAAGCTCGCGATCAACGTCGCCCCGGTGAAGGCGGCCGCGGGATAGGCCGTTCGTTAAGTCATGTTGCTGACGCAATCTCTGTCTTAGTCGGTGACAACTTAAAACACTGCGTGGGAACCGCCCTGGTTCACACAACGGTTCCATAGCCAAGGGGTTGGCGCGAATCCGCAAAACATCGGCGCAAGTATCGTGAACGCTTCCGCGTTCGCTTGCGCCTGTTTGCGGTGTCGGGAACCGGACGACGAAAAAATCACAGGAGTTATGATGCTGTTCCGCTCGAGCGCCGCAATTTGCGGCGCCCTGCTTGCGCTTGCCGTTTCTGTTACCGTTGCTCGAAGTGAAACGCGTGGAGGTCACTCAAATGCCATCGTCGATGTCGATGCCGTCTCTGGGAATGCGGTCGTAGGCGCCGCATCCATGTACAATCCATTCAAGCCCGGCAAGGAGGAGGGCGGTCCGCGCACAGCATCCGGCGAGCGTTATGATCCCTCTGCCTGGACGGCTGCCATCAAGACAAGCTTGCGCCGGAAATTTGGTGGGGTCCAATTTGGTGTGAGGCCGAAATATGCCCTCGTCGAAGCCGCAGGCAAGAAGGTCATCGTCAAGATCAATGACGTCGGACCACTCAGGCCCGGCCGCATCATTGACTTCAACGAGCGCACGATGCGCCATTTCGATCCGAGCCTGGAGCGCGGAGTCATTAAGGACGTGAGGGTCAGCCCGCTTTCGGGGGACGATTGGACACTGGGACCAGTGGGCTGAAAATCCGACGTGGAAGCGGCAGTGCACGTCCCGGACAGCGAGGCTCTGAAGAGGCGCGTCAATCTAGTCCCAGTATGGAATGGCTGGGCGGGCGATCATCAGCCAGAAGATAGCCAGCACCGCTGCGAACGCCGGAAATCCGAAGGCGAACCACCACCGGAAGAGACGGTCATACTCGGCGGGCAGCTTGGCGTCGGTCTCGACCGCACGGACGGCAAGATCGCGCATTTGCATCTGCATCCACACGACAGGCAGCCAGAAGGCGCCGGTCACCACATAGAGTGCGATGGATGCCGCAATCCAGCCATCGCCAAGGGAATACCCGCTCGACCAGGCGAGCCATGTGCCGGTGATCGGCTGCAGGATCACGGCACTCGCCGTGAACAGGACATCGGCGAGCACGACCGTCCGCCCGACCCCCGCGATCTCGCGCGGGTCACCGCGTAGATGCGCCACCAGCATGAAGAAAGCGATGCCGGCACCGGTGCCGAGCAGGACCGCAGCACCGATGATGTGCAGCATCTTCACAAGGAAATAGAGCATCAGCGGTCCTCTCGGATCGCCATGGCGACCAGATTGAGCATCAGCACCGGCCAGATCTTCAGCATCGGCCCGAGTGGATCGGCCCACAGCCGCGGCACCAGTGTCGTACCGATCACGACATAGGTGAGCGAGATGATCAGTGCTGCCCACAGCCCATAGCGGCTCAGAGGCCGGTAAAGAATTGCAAGGCCAATGACGATGTCGGCGAGTGCGCCGGCGATGACGGTGAGGGCCGCGAACTGTTCTTGCAGCCTGCCTTCCCGGAGCAACGACATTCCAATTTCCCAGCCCGGGCCGAGCGAGATGATGCCTGTGGCGATCCAGAACAGGCCGAAGACGCAGAATACCAGCGGCTTGAGCACATAGAGCCGTGCGAACCAGCGTTCCTGCACCGAGGCGGGCTCGCGTGCGAGCGCGAGTTCGAGATCGCGCGGCCTCACCCCGGTGACCTGACGCCAGGGCTCGGGATCACCGGTCGCGCCGCGCCGCATCTCGCCCTGTGCCGTCGCGTTGACCGGCGTTGCCCAGCCCAGCATCTGCGCAACGTCACCGGCGCGGTAGGCTGCCGAAGCCGCCCAGGAAGGCAGGTGCAGGCGGTAAGCCGGCCTCCAGCGCAGCCAAGAGCGAAACAGCGCGACAGCGTCGCTAAAGGCCATCCGCCGTGGACCGGCCAGATCAAGCGCGAGGCGGGAAGGCGCGCCAGGTTGCAGGAAGAACACAGCCGTGTCGACGACGTCGTCGAGATGCACCGGTTGGATCGCCGCCGTGTCCGGCATGACCGGTAGAACCGGTAGTGACGCCAGCCCTCGCAATAGCGCGCTGCCACCATAGGCGGGCCGGCCCACCACGACGGAAGGCCGCAGTACGACCCAATCGAGGTCCCGCGCCATCAAGGCGGCTTCGCCGTCCCGCTTGGTGCGAGAAAAATCGGTCCGGGCATCGCGATCGCTGCCGATCGCCGAGAACAGGATGACACGGCGGACGCCCGCGCTTTCACAGGCGGCATAAAGCGCCGCACTGCCGGCGACATGAACGCCTTGCATGTCCTGCCCCTGCAGGGCACCCGCCGCGTTGATGACGGCATCGACGCCCGCAAGCAGGCTCTTCCATGTCGAAGCATCGGTGGTCCGAGCAACATCGAGGCTGATGTGGCGCGTATCGGGTGCCGCCGCATGACGCGACACCAACACGCATTCATGCCCTTCGGCGGACAGCCTGGCGTGGATTGCCGATCCGATAAGCCCCGTACCCCCAACGAGAAGGATGCGCATTACCGGGTCCTTCGGTTGGCGGCCCAGATACCGCAAACCGCTTCAAACTCTGATGATGCTGACGAATAAAGCCGGGCTGATGCGATCGTTCCTCGCGGCGGAACTGGTGAGCTCGCTGCAACCACCGCCTAGATTGCCGGCCGTTACCGCTTACGCTTCTGCGCCCATCGCGGACACAACATCGGCCTTGGTCCACGGCAGGTTTTGACCCCGTTGCAGCCTTTCGACCTGTCGCGGTTGCTGGTAAAATCGGCACAAAGCGCTAGGGAGAGAACGATGCGGTCTCAGGCGGTGCCTGCACATCCAGCGGCTGGCGATGTCACGTCGGCGGTGCTCGCCATCGGCCGCTCCGATTTTCCAAATGTCCTGATCGACACTCTGCGGCGGCAGGCCGATGTCGGCCATTGCATGGTGTTCGCGCTGAGCCGCGCCGGCGCTGCGCGCTGCCTGCTCGATGCCGGCAACATCCCGATCGGCGGCGATCTCGGTGCCGCCTATGCCGGACAGTTCCACGAATCCGATCCCAACCGCGACGCGCTGTTCGAACGCGAGAGCAGCGCGCCGATCATGCTGCCCGCGTTTGCGCCGCGCATGTATGGGGCGCGCTACCGGAAAATCTTCTTCCAGGATTCCGGCATCGTCGACAAATGCGCGATCGCGATCTGGGTCGATGACACTTGCTTCTACGTCAATTTCTACCGCATCGCCGCGCAGGGCCGCTTCAGTGCCGAGCAGCACCAACGGCTTGAGGCGATTGCGCCGGCGATTGCCGCAAGCGTCGCGCGCCATTTTCAGCAGACCGCAACGCCCGATCAGACACTGGCCGCGTTATTCGCGAGCTGCGCTCCGCTCGCCGCTCTCACCCCGCGCGAGCAGGAGGTCTGCAGGCACATCCTCGCAGGCTACAGCTCCGAGGCGATCTCGAAAGGACTCGGCATCAGCCTGCATTCGACCCTGACCTATCGCAAGCGCGCCTATGAGCGGCTCGGCATCTCCTCGCAGAATGAATTGTTCGGAATTGTGCTGCGCCTGCTCGCGGGGCCTCATGGCCTGAACTGAGGGGACTCTAAGTCCGAGATATCCATTTCCAAAGCGGATACGCCGAACAACGATTCGGCGTTAACCATCGCTGACGGTTCCGATCTGAGCGACATCGCTTCGAAGTTTCTTAAATTTTGCTGGGTACCTCTTCCAGGCACAGTGACCTGGGGAAAGATATGGGTAAGCGGGCGAAACGTGGAAAGGCAGAGACGCTCGCGATACCAATGGTCGCGAGAGTCGCGATTGGCGCCGTGGCCGTCGCCGTAGTGGGGTACAGTTTGCTGTCTCGCCCGACGAGCGTGCAACCGATACGAAAACCGGCCGCGCAACAAGCCCAGGCGTCGTCAACTCCGGTTTACGTGTCAACTCCAGTTCGTGCATCAGCGCCGGCTCCGGCTCCGATTCCGGCCCCGGCGCCTCTGGTCGAACCACCAAAAGCTGCTGACGGTCCCGGAGCCCTTGTTCGGCAGGTGGTTGACTACGCCAGCCATCAGACGCCGGGCACCGTGATCATCGATACCGGAAACACTTTCCTTTATTTCGTTCTGAACGACAGGCAAGCGATGCGCTACGGCATCGGTGTCGGCCGCGAAGGTTTCACATGGTCCGGTGAACAGACTGTGGCCCGTAAAGCAGAATGGCCGGATTGGCATCCGCCTGCGGAGATGGTCTCGCGTCAGCCTTATCTGCCACGGTTCATGGCAGGCGGTCCCGGCAACCCGCTCGGCGCTCGGGCGATGTATCTGGGCGAGACCGAATATCGAATTCACGGCACCAACAAGCCCGATACGATCGGGAAGCGGGTTTCGTCCGGCTGCATCCGGCTGACCAATGAGGACGTCGTGGACCTCTATGAGCGGGTGAAGGTCGGGGCGAAAGTGATCGTGCTTCCGGCGACCGCTGCCCGCCGACCATCCCAGGGAGCGCCGCTAGACGCCGCTTTCCGATCGCCGGACCGGGCATCGCCGCCGAACCGGCCCTTGGCAGCCAATGCGCAGATGCCGTCATCTGGACCGAGGATCGCCGAGGCCAGTAACTCAGTCCGTCCCTATCGCTAGGGACAGACGCCGGCCGCGGAGTTCGCTAGTCTGGCCTCAAGCACACGAGATCAGGGGGCCGTCTTGAGCACCGCGCCGCGCATCGACATCGACCCTGATACATTCTGGGCCGACCCCTATCCGATGCTCGCGAAAATGCGCAAGGAGGCGCCGATCGCCTTCGTGCCGCAGCTCGGCTCGACGCTGCTGGCGAGCCGCGACGACATCTCGATTTCCGAGAAGCAGATCGACGTGTTCTCCTCGCACCAGCCCGCGGGCCTGATGAACCGGCTGATGGGCCACAACATGATGCGCAAGGACGGCGAGGCGCATCAGGTCGAGCGCCGCGCGATGTTTCCAACGGTGTCGCCGAAGACGGTGAAGGCGCATTGGACCGCGCAGTTCCAGGCCCATGCCGACCGCATCCTCGACGCGATCGAACCCGGGCGCATCGATTTCATGCGCGACTTCGCCTTGCCGTCTCCGGCGAATGCCTGAAGTCGATCACCGGCCTCACCAATATCGGCTTTTGGGATATGGACGCGTGGTCCCAGGGTATGATCGAGGGCATCGCCAACTATGCCGGCGATCCCGCGGTCGAGGCGCGCTGCCACGCCGCGACGTCAGGCATTGATGCTGCGATCGACGATATCCTGCCGGTGATGCGCAAAAATCCCGACCAGAGCATCCTCGGCGTCCTCCTTGCCTCCGGCATGCCCATGGAAAGCGTGCGCGCCAACGTCAAGCTTGCGATATCGGGCGGCCAGAACGAGCCGCGCAAGGCCATCGCCGGCACGGTCTGGGCGTCCCGACCAGTTCGATCTCGTGCGCAGGGGCGAGGTGTCCTGGCTCCAAGCCTTCGAGGAATACGCCCGCTGGATCTCGCCGATCGGCATGTCGCCGCGCCGCATCGCAAGACCTTGGAGCATCCGCGACGTGTCATTCGAGCTCGATGAGCGCGTGTTCCTGATGTTCGGCTCGGCCAATCGCGACGAGAAGCATT
This sequence comes from Bradyrhizobium sp. Rc2d, assembly GCF_900099855.1. NCBI lineage: Bacteria > Pseudomonadati > Pseudomonadota > Alphaproteobacteria > Hyphomicrobiales > Nitrobacteraceae > Bradyrhizobium > Bradyrhizobium sp. Rc2d. The sequence goes on from NZ_FNCU01000014.1 coordinate 102,641, forward strand.
TTGAGCGTGCCGACCAGTTTGACGTGAGACGAGACACGTCCAAGAGCGTTGCCTTCGGCGCCGGCCCGCATTTCTGCGCCGGCGCCTGGGCTTCCCGCGCCATGATCGCCGACGTCGCGCTGCCGACCGTGTTCGCGCGCGTCAAGCAGCTCGAGATCGCCGATGACGAGCCGGCGCGGTTCGGCGGCTGGGCCTTCCGCGGGCTGCTCAATCTGCCGTTGAGATGGCGGCATTAAGCCGCTGGTGCCTGCGTACGCGTCAGCGGGATTGTGACACGCGTCCCTCGTACGTTCGGTGTCATCGCCCGCGAAGGCGGGCGATCCAGTACGCCGCGGCGGTTGTGTGAAGCATTGACGCCTCTGGAATACTGGATTCCCCGCCTTCGCGGGGAATGACAGCGGAGGTGGTGCATGGAGCTTCGCGCCACACGGCTCCTAGTCCGCGACGATGACATAATGCCACTGTTTTGCCCGACGCGTCAAACGAATTTCGTAAAATAAGAAATCCGTGTTGAAGCAAGACCTTGGCTACTGTGCATGGGGTTGTTTTCGCACTTTCTTACCGGGTGCGTGCGATTGTCACATTCGCGTGCAGAAAAAATTCGCGCTGCATTCGCTTCCCCGATTGAAAGATTGATCATGCGCGCCGCCTCGCGCGCAGTGCTCGTATCGCTATTTCTCCGCACGTCTCGACACCTCCGATAAGTCGCACCATCATTCGAGAAACGCGAATGAAGGACGGCCGCGTGCGGCCGGGAGTGTTGAATGCAGCGTCGGGACTTTCTGAAGCTTTCCGTTGGAACTGCGGCCGCAGCGGCGTTCGCGTCCAACGCGCAAGGCGCGGTGAAGGAAATTCGTATCGGCTACCAGAAGACCGGCGTGCTGGTGATCGCGCGCCAGCAGGCCGCGCTGGAAAAACATTTCACGCCGCAAGGTATCGACGTGAAATGGATCGAGTTCTCTTCGGGCCCGCCGATGATGGAAGCCATGAATGTCGGCAGCGTCGATTTCGGCGCGGTCGGCGATTCCCCGCCGGTGTTCGCCCAGGCCGCGGGCGCCGCGATCGTCTATGCTGCGGGCCAGCCCATCACCAACGGCCAAGGCATCCTGGTGCCGAAGGATTCGCCGATCCGCTCCATCGCTGATCTCAAGGGCAAGCGTATCGGCTTCACCAAGGGCTCCAGCGCGCACAACATCGTGGTGCAGACCCTGGAGAAGGCGGGCCTCACCTATGCCGACATCACGCCGGTCTATCTGACGCCGCCGGATGCCGGGCCTGCCTTTGCCAATGGCAGCATCGAGGCCTGGGCGATCTGGGATCCTTACTTTGCGATCGGCGAGACCAAGCAGGGTGGCCGCATCCTGATCAATTCGCGTGACGTCACCAGGACCAATTCCTTCTACATCGCCAATCGCGAATTCGCGAAGAACCACGGGGCGCTCCTGCAACAGATCGTCGATGTGACGACCGCGGCGGGCAAATGGGCCGAACAGCACCGCGACGAGGTCGCCAAATCGCTCGCCGCGATCACCGGCGTCCCGTTGGACATTCAGACCGTCGCGGCCAATCGCGCGAATTTCGTGGTCGGCCCCGTCACCGACGACATCGTTGCGACCCAGCAGGGCGTTGCCGACCGCTTCTACAAGCTCGGCCTGATCCCGAAGCCGATCGTCATCCGCGACATCGTCTGGCGCAACCCGGCAGCCTGATCGTGCCGACCAGCCTTCCCATCCAAAAGGGTTTGAACATGAGGCGTATCATTCAGCGCCTGATCGCAGCCATCGTGCTGTCGATCGGCATCGTCGCCGCCGCGGTCGGCACCTCCTACGGACAGGATAAAGTGGTCCGCATCGGCTACCAGAAATACGGCAAGCTGGTGCTGCTCAAGAGCAAGGGCACGTTGGAGCCGAAGCTCGCCGCCGACGGCTACAAGGTGGTGTGGATCGAATTCCCGTCGGGTCCGCCGCTGCTCGAAGCGCTCAATGTCGGCGCGATCGACTTCGGCAACACCGGCGAAGCCCCGCCGATCTTTGCGCAGGCCGCCGGCGCGCCGATCCAGTATATCGCCTATGAGCCGCCGGCGCCGAAGGGCGAGGCGATCCTGGTGCCGAAGGACAGCGCGCTGAAATCGGTCACCGACCTCAAGGGCAAGAAGGTCGCGCTCAACAAGGGCTCCAACGTCCACTACCTCCTGGTCAAGGCGCTGGAGAAGGCGGGCGTGAGGTATTCCGAGATCGAGCCGGTGTTCCTGGCGCCGGCCGACGCGCGGGCCGCCTTCGAGCGCGGCGCGGTCGATGCCTGGGTGATCTGGGATCCGTTCCAGGCCGCGGCGGAGGCGGCCACGGGCGCGCGCACGCTCGCCGACGGCACCGGCATCGTCGCCAACTACCAGTTCTATTTCTCCTCCAAGAAATTTCTCGAAGCCAATCCGAAGATCGTCGACGCCGTGCTCGCTGAACTGAGCGCAGTCGACGATTGGGCCAAGGGCGACATCCATGCGGTGGCCGAGCAGCTGGCGCCATCGATCGGTCTGTCGGTCCCCGTGGTCGAGGTCGCGTTGAAGCGGCAGGCCTACGGCATCAAGCCGATCACCGACGCCGTCATCGCCGACCAGCAGCAGGTCGCCGACGCGTTCTTCGCGTTAGGTCTGATCCCCAAGGCAATCAAGATTTCCGACGTGGCGCGCAAACCAGGAACATGAGCAGCACGATGAGTAAGCAAGCGAACGCCAACATCCTCTGGGTCCTGCCGACCCACGGCGACGGCCGTTATCTCGGCACCGGCATCGGCGGCCGCGAGGTCAACTTCAACTATCTGCGCCAGATTGCGCAAGCTGCCGATCAGCTCGGCTATTTCGGCGTGCTGCTGCCGACCGGGCGGTCTTGCGAAGATTCCTGGATCGTCGCCTCCAGCGTCGCGCCATTCACCGAGCGGCTGCGCTATCTCGTCGCCGTCCGGCCCGGCCTGCAATCGCCGAGTGTGGCGGCGCGCATGACGGCGACGCTCGATCGCATCTCGAACGGGCGGCTTCTCGTCAATGTCGTCACCGGCGGTGATCCCGTCGAGAACAAGGGCGACGGCATCTTCCTCGGCCATGACGAGCGCTACGAGGTCACCCGCGAGTTCCTCAACGTCTACAGCGACCTGCTCGCCGGCAAGACCGTCAATGTCGAGGGCAAGCATATCCACATCGAGGGCGGCAAGCTGCTGTTTCCTCCGGTGCAGTCGCCGCGCCCACCGCTCTATTTCGGCGGCTCCTCCGATGCCGGCATCGACGTCGCCGTCGACGCGGTCGACAAATATCTGACCTGGGGCGAGCCGCCGGCGCTGGTGGCCGAGAAGATCGCGAAGGTGAGGGACGTCGCCGCTGCGCGCGGGCGAAAACTCTCCTTCGGCATCCGCCTTCACGTGATCGTCCGCGAAACCAATGAAGCCGCCTGGCGCGCCGCGAACCAGCTGATCAAGCATGTCAGCGACGACACCATCGCGCTGGCGCAGAAGAATTTTGCCCGCATGGACTCCGTCGGCCAGCAGCGCATGGCGCAGCTTCATGGTGGCAAACGCGACCAGCTCGAAATCGCGCCGAACCTGTGGGCTGGTGTCGGCCTCGTGCGCGGCGGCGCTGGCACCGCGCTCGTCGGCGACGCCCAGACCGTCGCGGCGCGCATCAGGGAGTATCAGGATCTCGGCATCGATACCTTCATCATGTCGGGCTATCCGCATCTAGAAGAAGCCTATCGCTTCGCCGAGCTGGTGTTCCCGCTGCTCGCGTTGGAGCAACCCTCGAACGTGACGAAGCTGCACTTCAACGGCGGTCCCTTCGGCGAAACGGTCGGCAGCGATTTCCGTCCGCAGCACCGGGTGTCGCAGTCATGAGCCTGATCGACAGCATTCCGCTCCCGCGCAGCATACGTTTGCCGCGGGTCGATGGCCTGATCCAGTGGATCGTGCCGCTCGCCATCATCGCGATCTGGCAGGTCGCGAGCGTCACCGGCTTCGTGCCGACGCGGGTGCTGCCGGCGCCGAGCGACGTCGTGCTCGCAGGCTGGAAGCTGCTGCTCTCCGGCGAGCTCGTTCGCAACATCTGGGTCTCATTCTGGCGTGCCTCGATCGGCTTCCTGATCGGTGGCAGCATCGGTTTCGCGTTCGGGCTCGCCAACGGCCTGTCGCAGCTCTCGGCAAAGCTCACCGACACCACGCTCCAGATGGCGCGCAACGTGCCGCATCTGGCGCTGATCCCGCTGGTCATCCTCTGGTTTGGCATCGACGAGAGTGCAAAGCTGTTCCTGGTGGCTCTGGGCGCGTTCTTCCCGATCTATCTCAACACGCTGCACGGCATCCGCACCGTCGATCCGCAGCTGATCGAGATGGGCCGCATCTACGGCATGACCGATGGCGAATTGTTTCGCCGGGTGATCTTCCCGGGCGCGCTGCCCTCGATCTTCGTCGGCATCCGCTTCGCGCTCGGAATCATGTGGCTGACGCTGATCGTCGCCGAGACCATCGCGGCCTCGTCGGGCCTCGGCTACATGGCGATGCAGGCGCGCGAGTTCATGCTGATCGACGTCGTCGTGCTCTCGATCCTGATCTATGCCCTACTCGGCAAGCTCGCCGACAGCGCCTCCCGCGTGCTGGAGCGGGCGACGCTCTCCTGGCACCCCGCCTTCCAGAAACGTTGAGCAGAAATACTGGGAATCACATGCAGACAGCGCTTCGTACCTCCCTTCCGGAAACCGAGCTCGCCAGCCGCGCCAATTTCGCGCCGCATGCCCGTGTGGTGCGCGAGGAGCGCCCGACGACTACCGCCGGCCTGCCGCTCAGCATCCGTGGCTTGCGCAAATCCTTCGGCGACAACGAGGTGCTGCGCGGCATCGATTTGCACATTCCCGCCGGCCAGTTCGTCGCCATCGTCGGCAAGAGCGGTTGCGGCAAGAGCACGCTGCTGCGCCTCATCGCCGGTCTGGAAAAAATCGACGCCGGCAGCATCAGCTTCGGCCAGGATATCCAGCCCGAGGACATCCGCGTCATGTTCCAGGAGCCGCGGCTGCTGCCCTGGGCGCGCGTGCTCGCCAATGTCGAGGTCGGCCTTGGTCGCGATCGCGCCTCCGGCGATGCGCATGCGCGCGCCGAGAAGGCGCTGACCGAAGTTGGCCTTGCCGACAAGCGCGATCAGTGGCCCTCGGTGCTGTCAGGTGGCCAGAAGCAGCGCGTCGCGCTTGGCCGCGCGCTGGTCTCCCGCCCGCGCGTGCTGGCCTTCGACGAGCCGCTCGGCGCGCTGGACGCTTTGACCCGAATCTCGATGCAACGTCTCTTGGAGCGCGTCTGGCGCGACCAGGGCTTTACCGCGATCCTGGTGACCCACGATGTCGCCGAAGCGGTCGCGCTGGCAGACCGCGTGCTGGTGATCGAGGACGGCCGGATCGCCCATGACGTCACGGTTAACGCGGCCCGGCCGCGGCAACGTGGTTCGGCCGAGCTTGCGGGCCTCGAAGGCTCGATCCTGAGCCACCTGTTATCGGCGGACGATCGTACCTAAATACAGGGAACCCCCATTTCGGGGAGCAACGCCATGAATGTAGTGCCCCGCGATCTCATGACCGAAATCCCCGTCTCGTCCGCCGATTTCCGCGGCGCCATGCGCCACCTCACCGGCGGCGTCAGCGTCATCACCGCCGGGCGGGGCAGGGACATCACCGGCATGACGGTGACCTCGGTGACCTCGCTGTCAGTCGAGCCGCCGACGCTACTGGTCAGCGTCAACAGGGACGCCTCGTCCTTTCCATTGATTCGCCGCCACAGTGCCTTCGGCGTGAACATCCTCAATGCCGACCAGCTCGATGTCGCCGAACGTTTTGCCGGCAAGGGCGGACTGAAGGGCGCCGACCGCTTTGCAGGCGCCCAATGGGTGACATCCGTCTCGGGTGTTCCGCTGCTGGTGGGCGCGCTCTCGGCGTTCGACTGCGAGGTCGAGGAGATCATCGAGCGTCACTCGCACGGCATCGTCATCGGCCGTGTCAGGGATATCAGGAGCTCGACCCGCACCGCCGCGCTGGCCTATTGGCATGGGCAATATGTGGCAGTCGACCAGGACGAAGACGCGGCCAGGCTCGCCGACGTCAGCGTTCCCGCGCGCGCTCGGCGCGGCATTTGATCGCCGCTGGCCGGCGGCACGCAGGCTGGCCTTTTTCCCGTCATCGCTCTAGAAGCGCCCTCAGCCTTCCCGCCGGAACGGCAATGGAGCCGATGGATGAAGCGCGTCGCGACCTGGGCCTTCTACGCTATCGGCGCGCTCGCGATCGCCTATCTCGCGCTCTACGCCTATGCGATGTTCAGCGGCCAGCCGATCGTGCCCGGCGACCCCATCCACATCTTCCGCAAGCCCGACGCGCCGAGTTATTCGTAGGACCTCTTAGGTCTCGTAGGGTGGGCAAAGCGAAGCGTGCCCACCACTTCTATCCAGCGAAGACAAATGGTGGGCACGGTGCAAGTGCGCCTTTGCCCATCCTACGGCACCTGCGTTCACCCCCTTAAAATCGCCAACGCCAGCGCCTGTGCGCGCGGCACGATGCTGTCGAGCTCGAGATATTCCTCCGGCGTGTGCGCGAGCCCGCCGACTGGTCCGAGGCCGCAGATAGTGGGCGTGCCCACGGCGGCGGTGAAGCCGGAATCGGCGCAGCCGCCCGAGAACTCGCCCTGGAGCGTGGTAAGGCCGACCTTTCTTGCGGCGGCCTGATAGCCTTCAAACAGCGCCTTCGACTCCGCGCTCTGCACCACCGGTACGAACTCGCCCTTGATCGTCAGCGTCGCGCTGGTGCCCGACACGTAGGGCGTCGCGACGATCTGCTCGATCGCGGCCATCACCGTCGCGCGGTCTGCGGGATCGACATAGCGCAGGTCGATCTGGCCTTCCGCGTAAGGCGCCGTGGTGTTGACGGATTGCCCGCCCGAGACCAGGCCGACATTGAGCGTGATGCCCTTGTCGAGATTGGTCAGCGCGTGGATCTGCACGATCTTGTGCGCGAGCTCGCCGATCGCGCTGACGCCGGCGGCGAAATTGGCGCCGGAATGCGCGGCTTTACCTGTGATGGCAAGATGCATGAAGATGCCGCCCTTGCGCCCAGTGACGACGTTCCCGGTGGGGCGGCCCGGCTCCGAATTGAACACGGCGCGCGCGGCGCCTCCTTCGCGCTCGATCACCGGCCTTGAGGAGGGCGAGCCGATCTCCTCGTCCGAGGTGATCAGCAGCTTGATTGGATGCGGATTGCCGCCGAATTTGTGGAAGGCGGTCGCCACGAACACGTTCATGACGAGCCCGGACTTCATGTCGGCAACGCCGGGTCCATAGGCGCGGCCATCTCGAATCGTGAGTGGACGCCGTCCGGCCTCGCCCTTGCCGAACACGGTGTCGCGATGTCCCATCAACAGCACCGGCTTCTCGTTGCTGCCGGGCTTTGCGACCTCGGCATGGATGGCGTCGCCAAACGTGCCATGGCTTTCGCGCCGGAACGGAATGCCGTGCTCGGCAAAATGCCGCTCGAACCGCGCCCCGACCGCATCGACGCCTTCCTTGTCGTAGGATCCGGAATCGATGTTCACGACATCGCGGAGCAGATCGATCATCGCCTGCCGCTGCGCCGCCAGCCAGTCCGTGATTTGAGCTTCAGACATGTTTATCCCCGTGTGGTTCTCACGGGGGTTATAGAGCCTCGCGCTGGCGCGACCTAGTCGCCGGATGCGGTGCGGCCATGCCGATGTTCAGAGCGCAAACCCTCAATGTCGTCCCGGCGAAGGCCGGGACCTATACCGCGGAATCCATCGAGAGCGTGGGGTAGCCGTACCGGACGACTAATCTTCGCCAAACCTCTCCCTGGGGTTATGGGTCCCGGCCTTCGCCGGGACGACACTGAGGGTGTGGCAATCACCACCAAACAAAATGCCCAGGCCAAGCCCGGGCATCTGCATTCTCAATCAGCGTGGCCGCCTCACGCCCCGATCGGCACGCGCGGATATTCACCTGGCGTGCCCGCGGGCGGGATCGGGATGCCGCCGTCGGCGTATTCGTTGAGCTTGTTGCGCAGCGTGCGGATCGAGATCCCTAAGATGTTGGCGGCATGGGTGCGGTTGCCGAGGCAGTGCTTCAGCGTCTCCAGGATCAGGTCGCGCTCGACATCGGCGACCGTGCGCCCCACAAGCGCGCGCGTCACCTGCTCGGCGGCCATGGTGGCATGCGCCACCGCCGGTGCAGTCTTGGCGAGGTCGAGGCGGTCGCCGTCGGGCGTGATGATCGCGTCGGCGCCGATCTCGTCGCCCTGCGCCATCAGCACGGCGCGATGCATGGTGTTTTCGAGCTCGCGAACGTTGCCCTGCCAGCGGTTGCTGGAGAGCACGCGGCGCGCTTCCGCCGAGATCGGGCGCAGCGGCACGCCGTTGGCCTCGGCATATTTCTTCACGAAGTGCTGGGCGAGCTCGAGGATGTCGGCGGGACGCTCGCGCAGCGGCGGGATCTTCAAATTCACGACGTTGAGGCGGAACAGCAGATCCTCGCGGAACCTGCCTTCGCGCACAGCTTCAGCGAGGTTGCGGTTCGAGGTCGCAATGATGCGGATGTCGACGGCGACAGGCTTGGTGCCGCCGACGCGGTCGATCACGCGCTCCTGGATGGCGCGGAGCAGCTTCGATTGCAGGCGGACGTCCATCTCCGAGATTTCGTCGAGCAGCAGCGTGCCGCCGGTCGCCTCTTCGAACTTGCCGATGCGGCGGGCGATCGCACCGGTGAAGGCGCCCTTCTCGTGGCCGAACAGCTCGGATTCCAGCAGATGCTCGGGGATCGCGGCGCAGTTGATCGAGATGAACGGACGCTTGGCGCGTGCCGATCGGGTGTGGACGTAGCGGGCCAGCACTTCCTTGCCGGTGCCGGATTCGCCGGTGATCATCACCGAGGCGTCGGAGCTCGCGATCTGTTGGGCGAGCTTGATCACCTTGGCCATCGCCTCGTCGCGATAGACCAGCTCGCGGGAATCATTGGCAACGGCAGCCAGCACCGCGGCGATCAGCTCCGGATCCGGCGGCAGCGGGATGTATTCCTTGGCGCCGGCATGGATCGCGGCGACCGCGGCGCGGGCATCGTTGGTGATGCCGCAGGCGACGATCGGGGCGTGAATGTGCTCGGCCTCCAGCCGCATCACGAGGTCGCGGATGTCGAGCGCGACGTCGACCAGCAGGAGGTCGGCACCCTTGCCGCCGCGCAAGACGCGCATCGCCTGCTCGTGATCCTCGGCATGGGTCACGGTGGCGCCGTTCTCCATCGCGATCTTGGTGGCGGTGGTGAGCTGGCCCTTCAATGTGCCAACGATGAGAAGCCGCATGTCAGTCTCCTGTCCGTCTGGTCGCGCTGCCGCGCGTCATTCCCTTTTGTGCTAACCGCGCTCGGTCTTGATGATTTCGGTCATGGTCACGCCAAGCTTGTCCTCGACCAGCACCACCTCGCCGCGGGCGACGAGACGGTTGTTGACGTAGATGTCGATGGCCTCGCCGACGCGACGGTCGAGCTCGAGCACGGTGCCGGGCCCGAGCTTCAACAGCTCACCGACATCCATCTTGGAGCGGCCGAGCACGGCCGAGACCTGCACCGGAACATCGAACACGGCTTCGAGGTCAGCAGCGACGCGCGCCGCATATTCATCCTCGTTGTAGCCGACGTCGGTGCCGGCAGGCGGCATCGGGCCGTTGAGATCGGGCAGCGGGACCTGTCCGTCGGTGTCGCTCATGGCTTAATTCCCCCTGCGGGACGCGATGTAGCGTCCGACCATGTCGTCGATCTTGGCTGCGATGGCGCCGCGCTCCAGCACGACGCCGCCATCGGCCCATTCGATCCGGCAGTCGCCGGTGGCAATCTCCGGCTCGGCCAGGATCACCAGCCGGCCTTCGAAGCCGCTCTGCTTGGCGAGCCGCTCGATCTTGTCGCGCGCAGCATCGTAGAGCGCGTCGTTGACGCGAACGACGAGATGCGGCGTCGCCACCAGATGCGAGAAGCAGTCCTTGACCAGCGCGACGATCTCGCCGAGCGGCTCGGCGGCGACCAGATCGGCGCACAGCTTGCGCGCCACCGCGACCGCGACGTCGACTGCCTCGGTCTCCATCTTGGACTCGATGTTGCCGATGCCGGAGGCGATGCCCCGGATCGCGATGTTGATCTCCTCCATGGCGAGCGCGACGCGGCGGTCGCTCTCGGCCTTGGCCTCGCGCTGGCCGGCGGCAAAGCCGTCCTGATAGGCGCGTGCCTCGGCTTCCGCGACCTTCTGGGCGATCTCGGCCGCCGTCGCGGCCCTCTCGCGCGTCGAGCGCTCGGGTGTGGCGAAGTCGGTATCGAACAGGAATTTTGCCGGAGCGCCCATCAGTACACCAGCTCGTCGTCGGCGCGGTTCTTGGTCAGCATGATCTCGCCCTTGGCGGCGAGGTCCTTGGCGAGGTTGACGAGCAGCGCCTGGGCCTCGTCGACGTCGCGCAGGCGCACCGGGCCCATCGCCGCCATGTCGTCCTGCAGCATCTTGGCCGCGCGCGAGGACATGTTGCCGAAGAAGAAGTTGCGGACGTCCTCGTTGGCGCTCTTGAGCGCGACACCGAGCTTGTCCTTGTCGACGTTGCGCATCAGGGTCTGGGCCGAGCCGGAGTCCAGCTTGACGAGGTCGTCGAAGGTGAACATCAGCGCCTTGATGCGCTCGGCCGATTCCCGGTTCTCCTCTTCCAGCGAGGTGATGAAGCGGGTCTCGGTCTGGCGGTCGAAATTGTTGAAGATTTCCGCCATCACCTCGTGGGCGTCGCGACGGCGGGTCTGCGACAGGTTGGACATGAATTCGGTGCGCAGCGTCTTCTCCACGCTCTCGATCACCTCCTTCTGCACGGCTTCCATCTTCAGCATGCGGTTGACGACGTCGAGCGCGAGCTCTTCCGGGAAGATGCCGAGCACGCGCGCGGCGTGCTCCGGCTTCAGCTTCGACAGCACCACCGCGATGGTTTGCGGATACTCGTTCTTGAGATAGTTCGCGAGCACCTCTTCCTGCACGTTGGAGAGCTTCTCCCACATGTTGCGGCCGGCGGGGCCGCGGATCTCGTCCATGATGCCGTTGACGCGCTCCGGCGGCAGGTATTGCTGGAGCAGCCGCTCGGTGGCGTCGAAATTGCCCATCAGCGCGCCCGAGGCCGACATGCGCGAGACGAATTCGAGCAGCATGTCCTCGACGGTGTCGACCTCGACGGTACCGAGCGTCGACATCTCCAGCGAGAGCTGGCGCACCTCGTCGTCGTCGAGCAGCGACCAGATCTTGCCGCCATATTGCTCGCCCAGCGCCAGCATCAGGATCGCGGCACGCTTCGGCCCGCCCAGCGCTGCGGTCTTGGCACCGCCCGCGCGGTTGCCAGCGCGCTGACCGAGCGTGGAGATCACGCTGGTGATGTCGTTGGAGTTGGCGTTTTGCAGATTGGCGGCCATGTCAGATCACTTCTTGATTCACTTGGCAAAGTTACTTGGCTTGCGTTATTTCGCGGGTTCGGTCAGCCACTGGCGGATAATGGCGACGGTTTCGTTGGGGTTGCGCTCGGCGAGCTCGCCGACGCGATGAACGGACTGGGCGTGGACCTGGCCCTGGATGGTGGCGACGTCGATGGCGCTGGCGGCGCCGCCCGGCAGCAGCGGCTGGCCGGTGGCGGGTGCGGCCTCTTCCGAAGCGGAGGGGCCCGTCAGCACGCCGGAGATGGCGGCGGCGACTTCGTCGGAGGCGAGGATGCGCTTGACCAGCGGGCGGATCACCAGGAACAGCACGACCAGGCCGAGCAGCATCATCACGCCGAGCTCGACGAAGTACATGACGTCGTCCTTGGTGAACTGGAGCATGCCGAGGAAGCCGCTGGGTTCGCCGATCGGAGCGGTGGAGGGCGCATCGGCAAAGCGGAGGTTGACGACCTCGACCTGGTCGCCGCGCTTCTGGTCGAAGCCGATCGCCGAGCGCACCAGCGCGGCGATGCGGTCGAGCTGCTCCTTGGTGCGGTCCTGATAGGCCAGCTCGCCCTTGTCGTTCTTGGAATAGATGCCGTCGACCAGCACCGCGACCGAGATGCGGTTGACCCGGCCGGCCTCGGTCACTTCGGTCTTGGTGGTGCGGGAGATCTCGTAATTGTTGGTCTCTTCGGTCTTCTTGCTCTGGTCCTTGGCCGCGACGCCGTTGTTCTGCTGGTTGCCGGGCAGCTCGTTATTGACTGTGACCTGGCCGTTGCTGTCGGCGGTCATGCTCTGCTCTTCGCGGGTCTGGCTCGAGCGCAGCACGCGGCCTTCGGGATCGAACTTGTCCGAGGTCTGGGTGACCTTGTTGAAGTCGAAATCGGCGGAGAGCTGCACGCGGGCGCGGCCCGAGCCGACCACGGAGGAGACGATGTCCTCGACCTGCTTGCGCATCCGCTTCTCGAAGGCGATGCGGCGCTCGTCGCCGACCGCCTGCTCCGGATCGGTCGCGGCGCCGTCGGCCAGCAGCTGGCCGGCTTCGTCGACGATCGAGACCCGCTGCGGCTTCAGCCCGTTGACGGCGGAGGCGACGAGGTGGCGGATGGCGCGGATCTGCTGGGCTTCCAGCGAGCCGCGGACGCGGACCACGATCGAGGCCGACGGCTCCGGCGCCTCGCGCGCGAACAGCGGGCGCTCGGGCAGCACCAGGTGGACGCGGGCGGCCTGGATGCGGTCGATGGCGCGGATGGTGCGGGCGAGCTCGCCTTCGAGCGCGCGCAGGTGATTGATGTTCTGGACGAAGGAGGTGGTGCCGAGCGCGTCCGACTTGTCGAACACCTCGTAGCCGACGCCGCCGCCCTTGGGCAGGCCGCCCTCGGCAAGCTTCATCCGCAGGCGCGTGACCTTGTCCTTGGGCACCATGATGATGGAGCCCTCGTTACGGATCTCGAACTGGATGCCCTGGCGTTCCAGGTCCTTGATGATGCCCGAGGAATCCTCGACGCTGAGGTCCGTGAACAGCGTCGTCATCTGCGGCGTGGTGACGCGCATGATGACGAACGCGAAGAAGCCGATGAGCGCGGCGGTGACCGCGATCATCGCCCCGAATCGGGCGGCCCCGATACCTTTCAGGAAGTCGACCAGACCTTGCAAGCAACCGCCCCAACAGCTTCGGCCGCTTTCACTGGAAAGGCCGAGTGGGCAATTATTGCCTAGGTGATGGTTTCGATATGGTTAACGACGGTTAAGAGGTCGGACAAAAGTTAACATCATGAAAAATCGGCCTCGCAGGGCGAGGCCGATTTTCGTCAAAAGCTGCAGATTTCCGGATCGCTTACTGGCGATATTGCTGGATGCGGGTGGTGCGAAGACCCGCCAGACCGTGCTGGTCGATGGAAAACTGCCAGGAGAGGAATTCGTCGACCGTCAGGGTATAACGACTGCAGGCCTCCTCAAGGGAGAGAAGTCCGCCACGCACAGCGGCGACGACTTCGGCCTTGCGGCGGATGACCCAGCGTTTGGTGCCGGGTGCGGGCAGATCCGCGATCGTCAACGGACTGCCGTCCGGCCCGATGACGTATTTTACCCTCGGGCGATGGGGTTCTGTCATGGCGTACTCACAAACTCTCAACCACTGAACTCACGCCGTAACCCTACGCCCCGCGGCTTAAAAATCCGCTAAGCCTAAGGCTTCAATACAATTCTCGTTGAAACTGGCTGGAACGCGCTCGTCTCGGCCGGCCGGACGGGTGCGTCCAGGCCGGTCGAGGGGGACTTCGTAAATACTTTACTAACGAACGAGGGCTGCGCGGGGTGCTGCATGGCCCTAATTGTCGTCCTGGCGAAAGCCAGGACCCATTACCCCGGGGAGTAGTTCTCACGAAGACTCGGGGTTACGTCCTCGCTTCAAAAGCGACTTTCGGTGGCTATGGGTCCTGGCTTTCGCCAGGACGACACTGAATGTGTAGCCGCACCTATCTCAATTGCTGCCGGTTGCGATGATGCTCTTGACCTGGCTCAGGGTGTAGCTGGCGCCGTCGATTGTGAGCAGCGGCGGCGACTGGGTCAGGTCGACCGATGACACCGTGCCCTGCACCTGCGCGGCGATGCCGACGGTGTTGTTCGCCACATCCTTGCCCGTGGCCGAGATCGTGTACTTGCCGTCAGGCCATTGTGTGCCGTCATTGCCCATTCCGTTCCAGGTGAAGGGGATGTCGGTGCCGGCGGCGGCGGTATATTTGCCGGTGAACACAGTCTGGCCGCTGGCGTTGGCGACGGTGATGTCGACGGTCGAGTCGGTCGGCACGTTGAGATGCCAGGTCGCCGACGATTTCGTCATCGTCGCGGTCGAGCCGTCGACCAGAGCGGTCTTGCCGACGAAGCCCAGCGCCTGGGTCGCCTGCGTGGTCTGCTGCAGGGTGACGAGCTGGGACAACGAATCATTGGTCTTGAGCTGCTGCTCGACGCCGGCGAACTGCACCAGCTGCTGGGTGAACTGGTTGGTATCGAGCGGATCCAGCGGATTCTGGTTCTGCAGCTGCGTCGTCAGCAGCGTCAGGAAGGTCTGGAAATTGCCGGCGAGCGTCGATCCCGTGGTCGAGCTCAGCGAGTTCGACGAGGAGGATTTCGGGATGTCGGTCGTGCCGGAGACAACGGAAGGTGCGGTGGCGGCATTCGTGGTGGCCATGTCGAATACTCCTTACACTCTGATGTCGACGCCGCTGCTCGGCCCATACATGCGGCCGTAGCCACGCCCGACGGGCGTCGCTGCAACGGTTTCGTCCTCGCTGATGATCAGCCGGCGGGCGTTGCCGCCATTGTCGTGGTTCTGGCCGGAGTTCTGGCCCGATGAATTCTGGTCGCGCAGGCTGAAGGACAACCCGTTGCTGCCGGTCTTGAAGCCGGCATCGTCGAGCGCGCGCTGCAATTGCGGCGCGTCCTGACGCAGCATCTGCAGCGTCTCCGGCTTCTCCACGGTGAGATGCGAGGTGACCTGGCCGTTGCGGTCGACATTGATGCGGACGTCGATGCGGCCGAGCTCGACCGGATCGAGGCTGATGTCGAAGCGGGACTTGCCGGCGCGCACGGCGGCCGCGATCTCGATCGGGACGCCGCTGATCGGCACGGCCGTGTTGCTTGCCGCGGTCGCGGTGAGCGTCGCGGTCGATGCGGTGGCGGTCGAGGTGGTATTGGTCAGCGGCGCCTGCACGGCGGAGGCGGCTTGTGCGCTGGTATCCGTCGCGGCGACAGCCGCCTGCGGTCCCGCATGAACGTGTGTGGCGGATGCGCCAGGGGCCGCATCGGCGGTGCGCTCGGTGCCAGCCGCCTTCGCGTCAGTCGTTCCGCTATCGCCTTGCGGCTTGGCGGCCTGCGGATGCGCGGCGCCGTTGAGGGGCGCTGCGCCCGCTGCTTGCGGCGTGGCGGCGTTCGCCTTGCCGCTGTCCTGGCCAATATTGGAGATGTCGGTCTGGGCCTGCGCCGTGGCCGCGGCCTTGAATGAGGTCTTCGGCGTGACCTGGTCCACGGCGGCGATCAGGCCGCCATTGGCTTTCGCATCGGTCGCGCTTGCCGCTGGCGTGCCGGTCGCGGTCTCGCCGAGCGTGGTCGTGGTGTCCGCATCGACCTCGGCGGTCGCGGTCTTGGCGCTCTTGTCGCCCGCGGTGGCAGTATCGGTCTTGGCGCCCTGGATCTGCGCCGCGGTGGAGGCGCTGGAGGCGAGGCCGGCGGCGGCGATCGTCAGCGGTGAGGCGGAGCCGGTGGCCTGGTTCGCAGCCGCATTCGGATCGACCGGCACGACCGGTGCGGCAACGACGATCGCGTTCGGATCGGGCACGGCGACTTGCGTCGCATCGGTCGCCACGGCAGCCGCCGCATCGACGGCGGGCGCGAGGGGGTCGGTGCCGTCGGTCTTGTCACCCTTGGTCTCGTCGGATTTGTCCGCCGATTTGGCGTCGGAGGTCTCGACCTTGTCCTTGGTCTTGCCGGCGTCCTTGGCCGGATCGGTCGTCGTGTCGTCGACCTTGCTATCGTCCTTGGCGGGCGCGGACGCGTCGGTGTCGTCGCTCGCCTTGCTCTGCGGGGCCTGATCCGTGGACGACGTGTCGCGCGCAGCTCTGTCCGAGGAGGACGACGAAGACGAAGCATCGCTCCGGCGCGGCGCGCTGTCCTGCGCCTGTGACGCTGCGTTGCTGATCGCCTGGGTGTTGCTGTCGACCAGCGAGCCGAAGGAGTCGGTCGCGGCCGGATCCTTCGTCGCCTGCGACCGGGCAGGCTTTTGCTGCGCGCTTTGGACTTGCACGCTTGCCACAACATCTGACGTCCGACCGACCACAGGCGACCCCTTGGAAACATCTTCGGCATGGAGGGGAGCAAGGAGCGGGCCAGCGCCCCTTCATGTCTATTTCAACAGCAAAATCAAAGTCTTGCGAAATCGGTGCGGCCGCGCGAGGCCTGCCGCGACCCCGTCATTTCTGCCGCCCCGGCAAGAATTGCCCTAAGCTGGCCGCCCGCGTGATTGCTTCACCGGAATGCCGCCTATATTAAAGGGGTCACTCTCAGCCGCTTTCGACCGGGCAGTCGTGCCCCCCGGGGGAACCAGGGTTCCCGGGGATCGCCCGATATCCCGCCGGAAGCACAGGAAACGCGGATCACGCCACGCCGCCGTCACAACGCTTTAAGGCCCATGCTCAACAGTCTGGATCTCGAAGGCCGTCCTGAGGACACCAGGGTCGTCGTTGCCATGTCGGGCGGCGTCGATTCTTCGACGACGGCTGCGCTGCTCAAGGCTGAGGGCTACGACGTCGTCGGCATCACGCTCCAGCTCTACGATCATGGTGCGGCGACCCATCGCAAGGGCGCCTGCTGCGCCGGCCAGGATATCCACGACGCGCGCGACGTCGCGGCCAAGCTCGGCATCCCCCATTACGTGCTCGACTATGAGGACCGTTTTCGCGAGTCCGTCATCGACAACTTTGCCGACTCTTACGCGCTCGGCGAGACGCCGGTGCCGTGCATCGAGTGCAACCGTTCGGTCAAGTTCCGCGATCTCCTGAAGACCGCACGCGAGCTCGGCGCCACCGCGCTTGCCACCGGCCATTACGTCGCCTCGCGCCGCCTGAATGACGGCTCGCGCGCGCTGGTGTGCGCCGCCGACGCCGATCGCGACCAGAGCTATTTCCTGTTCGCGACCACGCGCGAGCAGCTCGACTTTCTGCGCTTTCCCCTGGGCGACATGACCAAGCCGCAGACGCGCGAGCTCGCGCGCCGCTTTGGGCTCGCGGTCGCCGACAAGCACGACAGCCAGGACATCTGCTTCGTGCCGACCGGGCGCTATACCGACATCATCACCCGTCTGCGACCGAACGCGATGGACCCCGGCGACATCATCGATCTCGACGGACGCGTGCTCGGCCAGCACAACGGCATCGCCAATTTCACCGTCGGCCAGCGCCGCGGCCTCGGCATTGCGGCGACCGCGCCGCTGTTCGTGGTGCGCCTTGAAGCCGCCAATCGCCGCGTCGTGGTCGGTCCGCGCGATGCCCTGAAGATGCACCGCATCGTGCTGCGCGACGTCAACTGGATCGGCGACGGTGACATCGACCGCGCCATCGGCGGCGGTCTCGAAATGTTCGTGCGTGTGCGCTCGACCCGCAGCCCCCAGCCTGCGTGGCTGCGCGGCGGCAATGGTCATTACGAGGTCGAGCTCGTCGCCGGCGAGGAGGGCGTCTCACCGGGCCAGGCTTGCGTGTTCTACGATGCGCCTGGCGGTCAGGCGCGCGTGCTCGGCGGCGGCTTCATTCAGAGCGCCGCTGCGAAGGTCGGTACGAGCACGGCAAGGCCGCTCGCGGAAGCCGTGCGCGGCTAATCATGACGAAATTGGATCGCACTGCCGCGGCACCGGAAGTGCGCCCCCTCTCCCGCTTGCGGGAGAGGGTTGGGGAGAGGGCTCTCTCCACACGCGATATCTCGCGAGCGGATAGAACCCTCACCCGGCGCTACGCGCCGACCTCTCCCGCATCCGCCTTCGCCAAGGCTTCGGCGGACAAGAGCGGGGGAGGTGCAGCGAGATCGGCGCTGGCACCGATCTCACCAACACGCATCACACATTAGAAGCGCGCAAGGGCAGGGGGCATGGCAGCAGACATCTCGCGGGCCGGGGTCGAGAAGGCCTATGGCCGCTGGGCGCCGGTCTATGATCTCGTGTTCGGCAAGGTGTTCGACGCCGGACGGCAGTCGACCATCGCGGAGGCTGATCGCATCGGCGGCCGCATCCTCGACGTCGGCGTCGGCACCGGCCTGTCGCTGTCGGACTATGCGCGCACCACGAAAATCTGCGGCGTCGACATCTCCGAGCCGATGCTGCGCAAGGCACAGGCGCGCGTGCGCGCGCTGCGGCTTTCCAATGTCGAAGTGCTCTCGGTGATGGACGCGAAAAACCTCGCCTTCCCCGAAAACTTCTTCGATGCGGTGGTCGCGCAATACGTCATCACCGCCGTGCCCGATCCCGAAGGCACGCTCGACGAGTTCGTGCGCGTGCTCAAGCACGGCGGCGAACTGATCCTCGTCAATCATATCGGCGCCGAGACGGGCCCGCGAAAACTGTTCGAGCTCGCCTTCGCACCCGTAGCCCGCCGCCTCGGCTGGCGCCCGGAATTCCCGTGGGAGCGCCTCGTCAATTGGGCCGCCAAGCACGGCGGCGTCACGCTTGCCGAGCGCCGGCCGATGCCGCCGATGGGGCATTTTTCGCTGATCCGCTACCGCAAATCGTGATGGTGATTGGACTGGCGCGCAGCCGAGCCAAGCCAGCAGTGCGCCCCCTCTCCCGCTTGCGGGAGAGGGTAGGGGAGAGGGCTCTCTCCACCAGCGACATCTCTCGCGCGGATAAAGCTTTCACCACCCCGTCATTGCAATGACGGGGGAATACCTCAGGGGACCGCGCGATCACATCGCGCTTGGCCCGGGAACGAGCCGCTGGCCCAGCGCGTTTCCTTCCCATGCGCACGACATCAAACATCATCCTAGCGGGCCTCCTGATCGCCGCCTCCGGCAGCGCGATCGCGCAGGCCCCGCCCGCCCCGGCGACGCCGCCGCAACAGACCGCGCCGCCATCTCCGCAACATCCGACCAATTGCACAGCCCAGGACCGTCTGAACCGCCAGCCTGACGGCACCACCACCGGCCAGGCCCGGGAACCGCTAGGCGACAAGCTGGCCAAATCCGAGGGCGTGCTCTGCCCGCCCGCCGGCATCGACCCCGAGATGCACGCGCCCGCGCCCGACACCGGCGCCAACACCCCGGTGATCCCACCCCCGGGCAGCCCCGGCGGCGATCCGAACGTGCGGCCGAAATAGGCTGATTCTTCGCCCCTTCCTTCGCCTCTCCCCGCGCTTGTCCCGCCGAAGCCTTGGCGAAGGCGGATGCGGGGAGAGTCCGGAATCCGCGGAAAAGCGCGGATTACGGGTGAGGGGGACTCTCCACAGGTCTGGTGTCGGAATGGGCCGGTCCGTCGCTGAATTCACTCAGCTAATCGACCGGGCTTTGCTTGACTTCCCGCCGCCCCCCTCCTTATATGCCGCGCGTTCGCGAGATCGGCCGTTTCGGCCACCGCGAGCTCTGTGGCGGGGTAGCTCAGCTGGTTAGAGCACGGGAATCATAATCCTGGGGTCGGGGGTTCGAGTCCCTCCCCCGCTACCATTTGAAATCGTTGATGTTTTCGCGATTTCAAACCCCAGGAAAATCGACCCAAAAATCGGCCCGTACAAAATCCGTACAAACCATCTGCGATTCCTGGCAGTCGCAACTCCTCAGATCGAGGCAGTTTCGACTGGCGCCTAGGAAAACGCCACGCCGTGATAAGCTTGCCACCAGTCCTTGGTGCGCCTTCACCATTCGTTAGGATTCACCAACGCCGGAATCAGGCTTTTTCTGCGCAAGTACAGGATTTTCTGCGTTAGCGATCTTGCACCCGACGCAGTCTGGATAAGCAATTTTGCACCGACGTAAGTGATTTTCCACCAGGCGCCTCGGCCGTGAACGATTTCCCACCGCAGTGAACATGATTTCACACCTTCGGCTTCGGCACCCGGCGCCCTCGCAGGCTCCTTTGCTCGCCTCCGTGAAGACATCCGCCAGCTCCAGTTCGTGCGCTGCAAGCGATGGGAAGCTAAGGCGAGTTAGCTTCCCTAAGAGGCGCAATCATCGTGTCGGTGATGACTTCGACGGGGCATCCGCGCGCGGCCTCGATCGCGATTTCGGCGGCGGCCATCGGCCGCGGCGGCTACATCAGCTACGCGGGGCAGGGCCGGGACGCGGCGCGGATGATTGGATTCGACGCGCCGCCGCCGCAGGCAGGGACAGCACTTCGTGCACAGCGAGGCGCTTCTCCGGATCGAGCGGGAGCACAATGTCGTCGAAGCGCTTGCCTGCGTCATCAGGTTCTTCGGTCGCGAAGAAGAATACCGCTGGAGATTCGAGGCCCACGATGGGCGCAAACACGAAATCTACACCGTGTTCGAGGTCGAGTACCCGCAGCATTACGCGTCCTTAACCGTCGGCGTGCGCAACGTTGTTCTGGGAGATGTGGGCCTTCGGACGTAGGTCTCACTCCCGCAATGAGCAAATTCGCCGTGCTGCGACTATCAATTGCGCGAAATCTCGGAAGAGTTGACGGCGGCTTCGGATCCTGAGGCGAAAGGTGAGCAATGAAGGGCGAAACGGAAACGCTGTTGAAGTTTAAGAATTTCGACGCCTGGGGTTGGAGCGCCGAATTTCAGCAGGCCCTAATAAAGCACAAGCCGGCCGCCGACGAGACCGCGATCGCCCGGATGCGTTTCGAGATCGTTACCCAATATGTCGAGTTCATCCGTGAGATCGTCAGTGAAGAATTCCGACTCGGGCTTCTCGTCGACGTAGAAGGCCTGACGGCCGAGGGGGTCGTCGGTCGCGTCGATTTCAAGGACGATCGACGGACCGCGCTCGCCGAGGTCGAGGAAGCGGTCGGAGCGTGGGGGCGCATTCCGAAGTTGTGCCGAACGGGTCCGATCCTGGACCGGCTGCTTTTCTGTACGGAGGTAGTCAGGGCACCCGACCGCTTGAAGCTCGGCGAATTCAAGCGCGAATGCTTGACGCGCTTCAGGCACGACGGCGCCATCTCGCTTGCCGTCGAGGACGCCCATGCCGATGGCAGTTACGATGATCCGTTCAGAGCGGCGCCGGTGCGTACCGTCCTGCCTTGAGATGCAAGCAGGACGACTCGGTCACGAGCCTTGATGACCTGACCTTCGACTAGGTGTGGTCTCATTAGCAGGTAGCCAAATTCGGATTGATGCGAGTTTGACGAAAGCCAGATAGATAGTTGGTGGCGAGTTTGCCATATCGGGTCGCGACGCGCCGACATTGCTTGATCTTGTTGAAGAACCGCTCGATCAAGTTACGTGCACGATACAGATACGGGCTAAAGCAGATTGGGTCTTTGCGATTTCGTTTCGGTGGAATGTTTGCCCACGCTCCTTGTTGGCGGACGAGCTCCCTGATCCAGTCAGAACGCCGCTGACTTCGAGAAAGCGCATCGCTATCGTCATGAGCACGATGATTGGCAGCAAGGTGTAGAGCGCCACATCGACCGCGCTGCGGCCGGCGTGGAGCACGATTTCGATCGTGGCTTCCATGTTACGGCTTCAGAACGATCGCGCCGGCCGACTTGCGGCCCTCGAGCGCCGCATGCGCCTCCGCCGCCTCGGCGAGTGGGAACGTCTTCCAGATCGCGGGCTTGATGATTCCCTTTTTGGCGGCGTCGAATACGCAGAGCGCCCGCTCTCGATATTCGTCTGCGTCGGTCGCATGATGAGCCAAGCCCGGCCGCGTCAGGAATAGCGAGCCCTCGGCGTTCAGCGTGCCGACCGCGACGGGATCGGGCGCTCCGCTGGACGCACCGACGCGCGAGCGTAGGCATTCGAGCGAAGTCGCGAAGGTCGATTTGCCGATCCCATCGTATACCACATTCGCTTTTTGGCCGCCTGATGCCTTAGCCAATCGGCCGGAAGATCGCAGGCGTTCCAGACGAGCGCGACATCGCAGCCGGCCGCTTGCGCCCGCGCTACGCTTGCCTCCTTCGAAACAACGCCGATGACGAAGGCGCCCAGCGACTTGGCCCAGGAGACCATGATTTGGCCGAGGGCACCCGCCGCCCCGTAGAGCAGCACCACGGTACCGGGACCGACGGCGTAAGTGCTGTGCAGCAGGTAGTGAGTGGTAATGCCCTTGAACAGCACTGCCGCGGCATCTTCGGCGCTCAGTTCGTCGGGCAGTCGGACGAGGCGTTCGGGGCCGGGTAGAGACGACCGCTGGCGTAACCGCCGATGGGTCCGAGAATATAAGCGACGCGTTCGCCCACCGTGACGTTCGCGACGTCGCGCCCGATCGCCGCCACACGGCCGGCGGCTTCGACACCCACGCCGCTTGGAAGCGGAATCGGGACGGCCCCGTTGCGTTGGGTTACGTCGAGATAATTGACGCCGATCGCTTCCTGTTCGATCCATACCCCGCCTGCGCCGGGTTGTGTCTCCACGATCGGCCCGACCTGTAGAACGTCCGGGCCTCCGGTTTGCGTGAAACGTATCGCGATACTCATCGTAATCTCCTGTCGATATCAAATTCTCGATCCCAAGTTTGCGGTCGGTCGATGAACGCTTTCACTGCGCCAGCCTGGCCAGGATGCGCGGCGCGCTCACGGACTCACCAATCCTCCTGCGCCGATGCGCGTGGCGAGTGCATGGCCCAGCGTCACCGCGGCGATGCACAGCACGACCGACATCAGCACGTTGCCCATGGCCCCAACCCAGTCCCCTGCGCGCAGCAGCGCCAGGGTTTGCAGGCTGAACGAGGAGAATGTGGTGAAGCCGCCGCACACGCCGACGATGACGAAGGTGCGTAGGTCGGCGCTCGCAGGTAACGGGCCGCTGGGCAAAGTGAGCGTGGAGAAGAAGCCAATAATGAAGCTGCCGACGATGTTGATCAGGATCGTGCCCCAAGGGAATGCCTCGCCCCCGGCGCGGGCTGCGACCAGCCCGACCCAGTAGCGGCCGACACTACCGATGGCGCCGCCGGCGGCGACGTAGAGATAAGGAGTCGGAATCATGGCCGAGATAACTCTGGATGGAGATCTCGGACCGGACTCACCCTTTCCAGCAACGAAGCCAGGTGCAGGATTGTCGACTCCGGCAGCCACGGCGGCATGATCATGGCGTCGGGTGATCGCTGGATGTCCATGTACGTTGGATGGATGAACATCCAACCGTCGCCGTGCTCGCTCACGACGACGAACGGGTCTTCCACTGGCAGACCGAATCCCTCGGCAAGGGATTGGGCCAGTGAATCAGCGATCTTCTTCCGCTGATCTTTGGAAGTATTTCTCGCTTCTTTCGGAATTTTGCGGTTCACCATGGGCGGCACCCGGAAGCGCACCGCTTCCGGGTGTCCTCCGACATCAGAGAGCCGGGTGGAGGCCGCGAACCGGGCTGACGCCTTCGAGCAGCGAGGCGACGTGAAGGATGGTTGACTCCGCCTGCCACTTGCCGACGATCTGCACGTTGATCGGCAGCCCTTCCTCGCTCGTGCCGAACCGCATCGCCACGCCGGGCAACCCGGTGACGTTGAGCGGGACGGTCGCGCCCTGAAGGTAGGTGGCGTCCACGGTCTGGCCGTCGATGGTGAACTCCTCGACGCCATGCTTGTGGGCCGGGATCGGCAGCACATGGGTGATCAGCGCGTCGTAGCGCGAGAAGTAATCGGCATAGCCATCGCACAGCCGCTCGGCCGCCTGCTCGGCGTCGATATAGTCCTTCATCGACGTGTCGGGCAGCGAGAGCATGGTCTTCGCCATCTTGTAGAGTTCATCCTGGCTGCGGCCGGCGGTGGCCTCCGCAAATGCGGGCTTCATCTCCATGACATGGAGGCGGTTAAACACGTCGAGAGCGAAGTCGCGCTCCAGCGCCGGAATGCTCACCTGCTCGACAAAGACGCCGATGTCCTTCAGCGCCTCGGCCGCCGCCTTGACGGTCGCCGCAACCTCGGGGTCGACCGGTCCGAAGCCGGGTCCGATCATCCAGCCCACGCGGAGCTGGCGGTAGGGCTGGCGGCCGATTCCCGCATCGAACTGGACCGTGCTGGTGGCGAACGCGTCCTGGCCGTCAGGCCCGACGAGTTGCGAGAAGGCGAGTGCGACGTCTCGAACGGAGCGGGCCATCGGCCCGACATGCCAGAAGCGACGCGGCGCGTGCGGCCAGATGCCGGTCATGGGCACGCGGCCATGAGTTGCCTTCATCGATGTGATGCCGGTTTGCGCAGCCGGGCCACGCACAGAGATCGCGAGATCGGTGCCGAGACCGATCGGCGACATGCCCGCCGCGATCGCGGCCGATTCACCGCCGCTCGACCCGCCCGGCGTGCGCTCAAGGTCCCAGGGGTTGTTCGACCGGCCGGAGAGCAGGTTGTCGCTCTCGATCCAGTAGGAGAATTCGGGAAGGTTGGTCTTGCCGAGCAGGATACCGCCCGCCTTCTTCATGCGCGCCACGCTCGTCGCGTCGGCGTCGGGAACGCGACCCTTGAAGATCGGCGAACCACGCTGGGTCAACACCCCTGCGGTGTCGATGGAGTCCTTCACCGTGAAGGGGACGCCGTGCAACGGGCCGAGTTCTTCGCCCGCCAGCACGGCCGCCTCCGCCGCCTTCGCGGCTTCGAGCGCGCCGTCGGCGGCCGTGACGATCGCGTTGACCTTCGGGTCCACGGCTTCGATGCGATTGAGATGCGCCTGCACGACCTCGACCGGCGACACCTCCTTGGTGCGGATCAGTTCGGCCAGCTTGGTCGCGTCGGAGTAGATGATTTCAGGTTTCATTAGCTATTCTCCTACCGTCCACTTGGTAGGCTGGACTTAAGACTTTCCTTTTTCACTGTCAATGGCTATCTACCACATGGTAGGTTTTCTTTTTCGGGGAACTCGAGACCGCACATGAATACGAATTCGAAGGAAGTGATCCTGGCCGCGGCCAAGCGAGCGGCGCAGGCTCACGGCTACAACGGCCTGAATTTTCGCGATCTCGCGACCGAAGTGGGGATAAGAGCTCCGAGCATCTACCATCACTTCCCGAGCAAAGCCGATCTCGGCGCAGCGGTGGCAAGGCGCTATTGGGAGGACACGGCGGCCAATCTCGAAGCAATCTCGGCCGAGACCTCGGATCCGGTGCACTCCCTGCACGAATATCCGAATATTTTCCGCAAGTCGCTCGAGAGCGATAACCGCCTCTGTCTCGGCAGCTTCATGTCCGCCGAATACGACGACCTGCCGGAAGCAGTGAAGAAGGAGGTCCAGGCCTTCGCCGATGTCAACGTGGCGTGGCTGAGCAGAACTCTTGTCGCGGCCGGTTTGGTCCGACGCGAGGAGAGCGAAGCCCGAGCCCGCTCGATCTACGCCGCCGTTGCGGGTGCCCAACTCATGGCACGGAGTCGCTCGGACATCTCTCTCTTCGATGCACTAATCGATGGCTATCGAGCGGCTGGTCTCCTGCCGGCTGACGGCACCGGGAAACCGGAACTGCGGGTTAACGGCCGTTCCGGTAGCGCGAAACGATCCTCAACCGCGACCCGGCGCCGACCCAAGTAGCGAACGCAAGACGATTTCCAGGAATCCGACTTCGACTCTGGCCCTGAGCTAAGCAGCCGTGACAATGGGCACGTCGGCTGCCGAATGAGCAGCGGACTAAACCGCTGCGATCAGAGACTTCGCAGTCAGGCCCAAAGCGGTCACTTGATTTATGCCGGCAAGATTCTTCAGGGCGTCAAGGCCGCCGACTTGCCGGTTGTGCAGCCGACCAAATTCGAGTTGGTCATCAAGTCCAACCTGCCGGTACGCGTCGGCCAGGCTGATCCCGTAGCTCATCAGGCCGCCGGCCACGGCAAACTCTCGGAACTCGTAGATTGCGGGAACGGCGTAGCGCGTTGCCAGTGTGACGATCTGCTGGCGGTGAGCGTTGAAGAACGGATCAGCCGCGACAAGGAGAGCGTCGGCATGGTGCTCGGCCAGGATCGCGAAGGCCCTGTCAAGTTCCGGCTCGTTGTGTGCCCTTAGAACGTGAATCTTCCGCGCGAGGGTTTGCGCAGCCGTCTTCGCTTCCGTCAACTGGCTGTCGGCGCCGGGGGTGCCCGGATTGACCAGCATGGCGATGGTGGCGGCGTTTGGCACCAGTTCGTGCAGCAGGTCCAGCCGCTTGGCTTCCAAAGAGTTGGTCATCACATGAACGCCGGTGGCGTTTCCGCCGGGTCGGTTTAGGCTGACAACGAGGCCCAGCTTGACAGGATCAGTGGCTGAGGAAAACACGGTCGGAATCGTGGTGATCGCAGCCTTGGCGGCGAGCGCCGAGGCGCCACCGCCGGTCGCAACAATCACCGCAACCTGGCGCCGGACCAGATCGGCAGCCAGCGCGGGCAAGCGATCATTGTGATTCTCGGCCCAGCGATATTCGATCACGAGGTTGTGGCCTTCGATAAAGCCCGCTTCCTTCAGGCCCTCGCGGAACGCGGCTACGGGGCGGGCGATCGCACCAGGCGACAAGTTGTTGAGGAATCCAATGACCGGTGTGGCCGGCTGCTGCGCGCGTGTCGAGAGCGGCGCGACGACGATGGCCGCTCCGATCAAACTTATAAAACACCGGCGCCCAATCATGATCGCTCCGATCATGTCATTTCCGATTTCGGCAGCGCGCGACTTGCCATCATAGCCGCTGAAATGATGGTATTGAAAGGTTGGTGATGTCTGGTCCGGGTCAAAGGCGCGGAAGTATGGGCGCGCGGCGAAAGGGTGCTGGTTCGGTGAGGCTACAACTTTGGTCTCGGTCACTCCCGTAATCCCCAAGTGTCGAGCGGTCGCGGATCGGTTAGCGCTCCTTGTCATGCGAGCCAACAGCAATACTCAGCGACCTCCCGCCTGCGGGACGTGCGAGCGCGAGATGACGCACCTCAGAGAATTGCCTCCAATTGAGGACCGCAGAGCCGTGCAGATCTACAGGCGCCGTCCCTGCCAACGGATAACCTCTACGCCTGCTCAGGATGATTAAGCGTGGCGCGACACTCGCGTCTGGTGCGCTGCAATTACTTATGGCCCGGTGGCACGAAACGGTCCGGCATCTTGGGGTCGGGGGCTGGAATAAGATCCTGGAGCCGTTTCGAGGCTTGGCGCCAGCGGTAGGCGCCTAGCGGCCCATGCTAGGCCATAAATTAAATACTTGCCGCCATTAAATTTATTTAATCTAGCGGACGCCCATGAAGCGGCCCCAGTCCAGGGCTTCGTGGCTGCATCCGTGTTTGCTCGGCGCCAGTGCTCCCGCGCTTGTGTGAACCCGTTTGGACTGTTTACGTAAGCCCGCTTGAAA
This sequence comes from Bradyrhizobium sp. Rc2d, assembly GCF_900099855.1. Classification (NCBI taxonomy): domain Bacteria; kingdom Pseudomonadati; phylum Pseudomonadota; class Alphaproteobacteria; order Hyphomicrobiales; family Nitrobacteraceae; genus Bradyrhizobium; species Bradyrhizobium sp. Rc2d. The sequence goes on from NZ_FNCU01000014.1 coordinate 130,058, forward strand.
CGTCGGCTTATTTAATTATGGATTAAATGATTGGTGAGGGATGTGCCATGTTTAGATGGATGAGGACGGCGACCGGCGTGAATTCTTGAAGACCTGCGGAAGGTTCGCCGCGGTGACGCCTCCGGCCATGACACTGCTCCTCGCGACCTCCCTGAATCAACCGCAATTGCTAGGTCCGGCGGGCAAAGCTCCGGCGGACACGAAGACCACCATCATCATCGTCATCATCACCACGACCGAGATGACGACTGAGCTTGGGTGATGGAATTGCGCAGGCGGGATGCTTATCTGCGCCGCATGCGTAGCGCCTTTGAGTTCTGCCTGCCGACCAACTCAACCAACGTTTCCAACTGCTTCCGACTGGGTCCACGAGGTGAAGTACGACGGCTATCGCCTCCGCCTGGAGCGCGACGGCAGGCCGCTCTATGTGAGCAGAGGCGCGACCAAGATCGGCGGTACGTTCACGCAGGCCGAGAAGCACGCAACGCGATGCTTATCCAACTGCAGACACATCGCTAATATGCCGCTCATCGCCACCAGCGTCGCCGAGGCCAGTGTCAGCCCGCCCGCGCACTGCCTCTTGAAATCAAAGAAGAAATGACTAAGTCGAGTTTGGGCGACGACGTAACCGGAGTGCCTTATTGGCCCCGCGTAGTGCGCTTCCATCACCATTTTATCGTGTTTGGCGGTGTTGCGGGCGGCTGTAAGCGCGACCGTCAGCATTAAAGCCGAAGATGAACCCGTCTGATCTGAAATCGATGACCATCGACCAGCTTTGGTCGCTTTACGAGCAGGTGTCAGAAATACTTGCTCGCAAAATAGCAGCCGAACAGGCGCAGCTCGACGCGCGACTGCGGCAGCTTGGGACGGCAGCTACTACTACGAGCACCACTAGTGTCCGGCGACGGTATCCACGGGTACTTCCAAAGTACAGAAACCCTGAACGACCGACCGAGACTTGGGCAGGGCGAGGCAAGCAACCCCGTTGGCTCAGTGCACAATTGGCCTCGGGAAAGAACCTCGACGACTTCCGTGTCCCGGACGATCACACAAGGTCGCCTGTTGAGTAAGCCCGGCAGGATGACTAGTGAATGGTTGACTTCACCGGATCTGCCGATTGACGGAGACGTGCATTCTCCTCGGCCTCTTGCACTCGGCCTCGAAGGATCTCCAGTTCGGCAAGCTGAGAAAGAAGCGCCTGAGCGCGCTGGCACAGGACAACGCGGTTGTACGCCCGATTACGGTTGCTCATTGCAGGGCCCCTGATGTTTGACGAGTTGGCCCAACTTTGGGCTTTAGAGTGACTTCATCCCCGGATTGCAGGAGTTTTCTCACCACGGCCAGATCATGCGAACTGGTCGAGCTATCGACGTTGCATTCCTGGAAGTAGGCCGACAGCTCAATCTCAGCTAAGTGCTCCCAGTATTCCGCTTCCGCGAGGAGCTTCCATTTGTTCATGCCGTTGTACGCGGCCTGTTGACGGCACAGCGAACCCATCGCGCGCAAGCGTCGCACCTTCTCCACTGCAATCTCAAGGCCGCGAAGGCGCTGGGCATCACTGTCTGTCATTCGGCCTGCAATTTTGGACGCCGATCCCCCGGCTTAGGGGGCGCATTGCCTCACCCCGAATGTTACTGGACAACTTCTCGCCGATGATTGGGTCGGTGCCATCGAATTGGTTCGGTGGCGTCTATGGCGGGAAAGATCAGCATGGGCGCGCGGCGCGAGGTGGTGTCGGCGGTAACGGAGCGTTACCGGTCGGCCAAACGAGCGGAGAAGGGACGGATCCTCGACGAGCTGTGCGCGACGACGGGCTGGCATCGCAAGCATGCGGTGCGCGCGCTCCGGCGACGCGAGACGGTTGGACCGGGCGAGGTCGAGGCAACAAGAAAGCGAAGACGCAGATATGGCGCGACGATCAAGGACGCGCTGACGGCGCTGTGGGAGGCGTCGGATCGTGTGTGCGGCAAGCGGCTCAAGGTGATGATCCCGACCTTGCTGCCTGCCCTTGAGCAACATGGCCGACTGCAGCTTGGCCAGTCGGACCGTGATCGTGTTCTGGTTATCAGCGCCGCCACCATCGATCGCCTGCTCGTCGATGTGAGGATCGCGGCGAGCGGCGGCAGGCGGCGCCGTGCCGGATTCTATTCGGCAATCCGGCGCGAGGTCCCGATCCGCGCGTTCAATGACTGGAACAGCCCGGTGCCCGGCTTCTGCGAGGTCGACATGGTCGCCCATGGCGACACGTCGGTGGCTGGCTCGTTCATCCAAACCCTGACGATGGTCGATGTCGCCACCGGCTGGACGGAGTGCCTGCCGTTGCTGACGCGGGAAGGTTCGCTCGTCGTCGAGGCGATCAACCGCGCACAGAGCCTGTTCCCCTGGCTGTTGCGCGGCGTGGACTTCGACAACGACAGCGCCTTCATGAACGATGTCGTCGTGCCATGGTGTCGCGAACAGAAGCTCGAAGTCACTCGCTCGCGTGCCTATAAGAAGAACGACCAGGCGTTTGTCGAGCAGAAGAATGGTGCCGTCGTCCGCCGCCTCATGGGCTATGGCCGCTTCGATGGCGTCGAGACGGCGCGTATGATGGGCCGCCTCTATGCGGCGGCACGGCTCTACGTCAACTTCTTCCAGCCGTCGTTCAAGCTGAAGGAGAAGCGTCGCGAAGGGGCTAAAGTGATCAAGCGATATCATCTCCCATCGACGCCCTATGAGCGTGCCTTGGCGCATCCCAAGGTGACCGCGGCCGTGAAGAAACGGCTACGCGATCAGTATCGCTCGCTCGATCCGGTCGCGCTGTTGGCGGAGATTCGCACAACCCAAGAGGAACTAGGCAATCGCGTCGATCGTCGTGCCGGACAGGCGCGCGGCCTGCAACCCGCTCACACTAGCATCCTGCCAGCGACCGCGGCGACGTTCGCGAAGACGCTCGGCAAGACCGCGACGGTCGGCGAGCCGCGTGCCACGCACCGGCGAACTCGTCGGCCCTATAAGACCAGAGTTCGCATGCCGTCCAAGCTCGACCCGCATATTGCCGCGATCGAAGCGTGGCTCGCAGAGCAGCCGCAGCTGACGGCGCGCGCAATTGTCGGTCGGCTGCGCGAGAAATACCCCGAGGAGTTCGGAAAGAGACAGCATTCGATTGTGCAACGTCTGCTGAGGGCGCTCAGACGGAGGGCTGCCGAACGGTTGGTCGCCCAAGGCCCGCTCGACGACGCCACGACCGCTGCCCCATTGCCCCGGGTTGTGGACGGCTCGGGCTATGTAGGGCCCGACCCGCCCACAGCCCCTCTCGTCGAGCAAGCCGGGAAAGCCATCTGGCGCGACCGATTAATCGACATCGGATCGTCATCGGCAATGGCGCCATCAGGGTGACATTCGTAGCTGCGGCAATACGGGGGGTCAATATTGGGCTCTGACGCACTTTTGATGACAGCGTCGCGGATCACGCAGTCCCGAGCAATCGTGCTTCGAGAAGGTCGATTTTCGCTCGGCCATACATTTGTCGTTTGACTAGTTTGAGTTTCGTAATCTGTGCTTCAACTTGGCCGTTTGACCAAGGCTGGGTAATCGCAGCACGCACTGCGGCTCTGTCCTTGAGGACTCCCATGGCGAGGGATGAGACCAGGCTTGTCTTTGCGTTTGCGATCCAGGCGTCGAGTTTGGCCTCGTCCTTCTTTCGGATCATGTCTTGGAACTGGTCGACGAGCGCGCGGGCCTCAACGAGGGGCGGCACACCGGCCTCGATGGCGGCATCAGCCTTAGTCATGCAATGTCGTTTAATCGTCATGAGACGGGCAATAGTTCTGGCCGAGGGAATCCTTTGCAGCTGTTGTTTGCTGACCGCCTCCGATCGACGTCGGCGCGTTGCCCACTCACCAACAGCGCGCAAGGATCCCCCGAACCCTTGCGACTGCAAGCGACGCCAGAGTTCGGCGCCATTGCGGCAGCCGCCGCTCCACTGGCCCTCAAGGAACAGATAGTACGCATCGAGCGACTGTTGCCGCGTGTGGAACACATCGGTTCGTCCGCCACGCAGCGTCTGTCGAACGAGATTGCGACTATGACCCAAGCGGCGGACAATCTGCTTGATCGACAAGCCGTCGCGGGCGAGCTTCGCGATTGCCGCATTTGTATCCTCCCGCCGCAGATAGCTCTCGTACCGCAGCTTTTCTACCGAGGTGAGCAGCTCTGGGGTGATTGTCGGCGCACCGATCGCGTTGCGGATTGCGCGCATGGACTTGCGTACCGCGTTGAGGAAGGCCGCGCTGGCGTTCTCCATCAGGTGCCAACGATCGGCGACTTGAACCGTATCTGGTAGCGCCTTGGCAACCGCCTCACCATAACCGCCACCGCGATCGCGCGACACGATCTTGATCCCAGGATGTTCGGCGAGCCAAGCTCGAACTGTCGCGACCTCGCGATCTGGCAACAACGTCACAATCCGTCGTCGCTCGAGATCGCAGACAATCGTTCCGTATCGACGATTGCGTCGAAAGGCCCAATCGTCGATGCCGACAACGGTCAGAGGATCGGCTCGTGACGCCGCTCTCCGTCGCACAACCCGGAGCAATGTATCGTTGCTGACCGGCAGCATCAGCCGTTTGGCGAAACTCGCTGCCGGCCTGCCGCCGAGTGCCAGCCCCAGATGGTGGACGATGCAATCCAGCCGTGCGGTTCGGCGCGATCGGGATGGGAGAACATCGTCCCCGAACCGTTCAGCGAAAATCCGTCGCCGACAATGAGGGACCTCGCAAACGAACCTCCGTGTGACTACGCGGAGGCGTATTTCCTTGCCTGCACAGGGCAAATCCGCAGCCTGTCTGTCGTATCGGCTATGGATTCGGCTTGATCTCGCCCCGCACAATGGGCACGCGGCGACGCCGCTTTCCGCCCGGACGGCTATAATAATCGAGTCAGATGAATCACTTACGCTCTCGATAACCAATCCACTCGGCACAAGCGACGAAGTTCGAATGCCGGCTCGCATGGTCCTGATTCCCCCGTTGGAGAATCGCAAGCTCGGCAGAAAACATCATCAGATCTGAGTCAGACCCAATATTGCAGGCCGAATGACACTTACGCGGCGTGGTTCAAGACCCCGCTGGGCCAAGGCACCGGCATCGCCCATGTCGCAGACGGAAAAATCTGGGGTCGTGATAGCGTCATGACTTATAGCGGCTCGTGCGAAATCGACGGCGATCCGTTCACCGCGACCGTCACGACCAAAAGGCACACCGAAGGTCAGCCCACGGTTTTCGGCAGCGACGATGAACTACAGTTGAAGCTCGTCGGAACTTGCACCGGCAAGATAGCCAGGTATGTCGACACGGCTGAGCAGTTTCCGGGAGTGCTCCTTGAAGGCACGCTTATTCTCGGCGAACAGCAGTCCGCTGCGCCAAAGAACGAGCCCGCACCGAGGTTCGATCCGAGCAAACTTCCCGAAACTGCCCAAGCGCTCACGCTGAAGGGATCGGTAGGCGAGTGAGAAGCACTGGCGCAAAGCGAAGACGCCGAGTTCAAGCCGCGCATGGGTGGTGCCTTGTACTTTGGGCGGCTCGACTTTCGAGGTTCTGGTAGAGGCGGAGGAGATCAGCGCAAACGGCGCACCGACTTCAAGCCGGAACGAGTTTGCATCTTGATCCCAATTCCCCGACCGTAGTCTTCCGGTTTTGACAAGGCGCAATCCAATGTGGTGAAAGCACGCTCAAGCGTCTTTCGGTTGCGAACCAGTTTGCCGTTGCGGCGACCCCTGATTTGGAAAGGCTATCGGGTTTACCCGTGCCTCGAGAGCGCAGATACGCACCAACGCGAGGGCCTGCGGCGAACGCCTGTGAGCGTTTTGCTTGGTCAGACTTCAGCGATCAAAGCCCATCGGAGATCCAGTCGTGGTTCGCTTGCAGATCGAACGTTTCATTCGCAGCCGGATTGTCCGACGATCCCTGGCGCTCGGCATCATCGCTCTGAGCGGATGGGCCCTGTTGCCGTATGTGACTTACAGAATCGCTCCGTCCGCCTTTGTCAACGCCGAGCTCATGCGCGTGACTGCGCCGATCGCGGGTCAGCTCGCGCCTGATCTTCCGCGCAAAGGTGAATATTTCCAGCGCGCTCGGGTCGTGTCGCTGGTCGAGGCGCGTTCGGCGGATCGCCGGCACCTCATGGACCTCGATCAGCAGCTTGCCGTGTCCAGCAAGCGCGCAGAGCTCGCAGGTCGGCAACTTGAGGAAATCGCCGAGCTCGATCGCAAGCTCCGCGAGCGCAGCGAGGACTATCGTTTGGGAGCGGTCGCACGCCTGAGCCACGAGATCGGAGAAACGGAGGCCGAAAGAGGTGGCTGTCTCGCCGAGGCGCGGCAGCGGAACGATGTCGCGGGCCGGATGGAGAAGCTCGTCAAGCTCGGCATCAGTTCACAGATCCGTTCTTCCGAAGCCCAAGCCTCCCAGGAGGCAACCGCAACGCGGTGCCAGATGGCCGATGAACGACTGCAGCGCTTCAAGACCGAGTTGGCGGCGGCCGAGAAGGGCATTTATCTTCGTGGCGATGCCAATGACGTGCCCTATTCTCAGCAACAGCGCGAGCGGCTTGTTCTCCGTCGCCAGGAGCTCGAGACGGACCTGTTGCAGAACAGCTCACGTGCCGCGCAGCTGGCCGCGGAAATCGCAGAGGAGCGCGCTCGGCTTGATCGCCTTCAACACTACGATCTATCGTTGCCTGCAGCCCATGTGGTCTGGTCGGTCGCGGCCAGCCCGGGCTCGATGGTCACGGAAGGGCAATCGGTCTTCGACTTTGCAGATTGCGAACGCCGATTCATCGTCGTTGAACTGCCCGAGCGCGATTTCGAGAAGATCAAGCCCGGAGATGCGGCGACCGTCCGCCTGATCGGGAGCCGAGAGTGGAAGACCGGCCAGATCCGGCAAGTTCGCGGCTCGGCAGCGTACGCCGATGATCGACTGCTCGCCGCTCGGGTGCCGCGACCCGATCCGGGCAATATTACTGTTGAGATCTCGTTGCCGCCTAACGAGACGGCGGCCGACCACAACGGCTCCTGCGACATCGGGCGGCTGGCCGAAGTGCGCTTCGAGCGCAGCTCCGACGGCCTGCTTCGATTGGTCAGCTCGAAGCTGAAATGGCTGACCGCTCGGCTGGACCTCGACCAGTCATCCCTGTGAGCGAGAAATTCCGTGCAGGTCATGACTCTGTCTTTCGCTCAGCTGTTCGCGCCGATGCTGGGCGTCTTTGCGGCGATGTACCTGTTGGCGCCGACCTTTGCAGTCGCGCGCCTCTGGGTGCGTGTCGCGATTTTTGTCGCGGTTTGGCTTGTCGTTGCCCGCTATCTCGAATGGCGTATCTTCACCACAGTGCTGCCGGCAAGCAGGACCTGGTATCAGGTCGGCTGGATCTGGTTCTGTCTCTTCGTTGAGCTCCTGACCTTCACGGATCAGTTCATTCTCTATCTGACCTTCCTTCGCAGGACCGATCGCCGCAGCGAGGCAGATCAGCATGAACGTCGGCTTCGCGGCCTGCCGGATGATGAGCTGGCCTCGGTCGACGTCTTCATTCCAACCTATGACGAGCCGTTCGAGGTGCTGGAAAAGACGATCACGGGCGCACTATGTCTGGACTATCCAAACTCCCAGGTCTGGGTCCTGGATGATGGTCGCAGGCCCTGGCTCAAGGAACTCTGCGAGCGCAAGGGGGCCGGGTATCTCACCCGTTCCGACAATGTGGATGCGAAAGCCGGCAATATCAATCATGCGCTGACGATGACGCATGGCGAGTTCTTCGCGATCTTTGACGCGGACTTCGTGCCGCAGCGCAATTTCCTGATGCGCACAATGGGCTTCTTCGCCGATCCCAAGATCGGAATCGTTCAGATCCCGCACGCCTTCTACAATGACGACCCGATGCAGGCGAATCTCGGCCTGCACAGGGGACTGCCGGACGAACAACGGTTCTTCTTCGATTCCATCATGCCCGCGCGCGACGGCTGGGATGGTGCGTTTTGTTGTGGATCCAACTCCGTCACGCGTCGGGCAGCACTCCGCGCGGTAGGCGATTCCTTGCCGACCCAGTCCATTACGGAAGACATCCTGCTGACGCTGGTCCTGCTGCGCAAAGGATACGTCACCCGTTATCTTTGCGAACCGCTGGCAATTGGATTGGCGCCAGAAAGCCTTGCTGCCTTTTTTGTGCAACGGCAACGCTGGGCGCGTGGCGCGATCCAGACCCTGTATCTTGCCGCCGGCCCGCTCGGCCCCGGACTGAGCTTGATGCATCGGCTCCTCTTCTTTCCGACGCATTGGCTCTCACTGGGCTTGCGCGCGCTCATGGTCGTGGTGGTTCCGATCGTGTTCATGTGGACCGGCCTCGCGCCTGTGGTCGACGTCACCCCTGAGTCGGTCTTCTACTACTTGTTCCCCGCGATCCTGGCGCTCAACGGCGGTATTTCCTGGTTTGCGCCGCACGAGCATTTTCCGCTCGCCGCTCAGGTGTCGGCGACCATCCAGAGCTTCAAGCTTCTGCCGACGGTGCTCGCGACCCTGGTCAAGCCAAAAGGACATGCGTTCAAGGTGACGCCAAAGGGGGCTGCCGCGCGCGGCGCAAGTTACGCCAGCGAGATATTCTGGCCGGCGGCGGCGCTCATGGCGCTGACGATCATCGGCCTGGTCCTGAACACGATCCCGGAATGGCGGATGATCGATCACCCGGCCGCTTTTCCGATGGTCGCCTTTTGGTCGGTGATCAACATCGTCGTACTTTTCTTCGTCTGCATGACTTCGCTCCAGGCACGCATGCCGCGGACCGAAGAACGTTTCGAGATCGACGAGCCGATCTTGATCAGTACAGCAGGCGGCGAGCTGCTGTCGGGCCGAATCAAGGATATCTCGCTCGCCGGCGCCGGCCTTCTCACCGATTCCGGCGCCAGCGGTCTCTTTGGGCGCGCAGCACCGCTGCGCGTGCACATCATGCAGGTCGGCTGGATCGACGCGACGGTTGTGCAGCACAGAGGCCAGCTCGTTGGGGTGAAGTTCAATTTGGCGCGCTCGCTGGAGCGGGACCTGCTGATCCGCAAGCTGTTTACCGGTGCCCTTCTGAGGGGGAACAATGCTGTCTCATGCTCGGTGAACAGGGCGATGTTCAAGAAGATCTGGTCCATGAACGCACAGTTGCCGCACGCGGTCACAAAGGGCGCGCAATCCGCGCCGGCTGAGCGTCTGCCGGCGGAGAGCCTGGTCATTCCACCTCGACCGCGGACCGACGATTTGGCACATCTTGCCGGGGTTCGAAGCCTGCATCCGACGAGTTCCATCGAATCTAGCCTTGGCCGGCTGGCTGAAGCGGTGTCCTAGATCGTTCAGCCGAGTTGATCGCTATGACTGCTATGGTTAGAGTAGGGGTTGAGGCTATATGATTTTATCGCCGGACGTTGTGATAGCCGGATCGCACACGAACAGCCAGGCCAACGTTCGCATACCGTCGTGTCGCAGGAAGCCGGGGCCGTCGGGAATCCGCCGCATGCTTATCACGAAGAAATAGGGACGTTCGAGATCTAGCCCCCGAGGAGGTACGATGCAAAAGCTGCTTGCCTTCCTGGCTATCATTAGTCTGAGCCTGCTGCCGTCATCGCTGATTGCCGAACCGATCAAGCTGAAGGTCGCTTTCTACTCGTCCGACCAGTCCATGAGCTTTCTGGGGGCGGTCAAGCCGTTTACTGACGCCGTTGGTTCCGCGGCCAATGGCGCGATCCAGTTCGAGTTCTTCTTCAGCGGTGCGCTCGGCAAAGACGTTACCATGCAGCCGCAAATCGTTCGCGACGGCGCCGCCGACATCGCCTTTGCCGTTCCCGGTGTCTCGCCCGATCTATTCCCTGACAATGCCGTGCTTGAACTGCCTGGCCTGTTCCGTGACAGCCGCGAAGCCACGCTCGTTTACACTCGGTTGATCGCGCAAAATATGCTGCGCGGCTACGATGATTTTTATGTGATTGCCGCCTGTGTCACCGAACCGGAGACCATCCATAGTCACGTGCCGATCAAGTCTCTTGCCGACCTGTCCGGCAAGCGAATCCGCATCAACAATCCGCGCGAGGGGGCCGTTCTCGAGAAGCTTGGGGCCATTCCGGTACTAATGCCGATCACAAAAATTACGGAGGCGATCAGCAGCGGCAAACTCGATGCCGCCATGGTCAATCCCACACCGTTGTCGGATTACGGCATCAAGCGGGTCACGCCGTATCACTACTTTCTCCGAACGAGCGGAGCGCCTCTGCTCACGCTCATGAACCGTAAGCGGTTCGAGGCGCTGCCGAACCAGACGCAAGATATCATCCGCGCCTATAGCGAGGAATGGCCGGCCGAACGCTTTATCGCGACCTATGACGCCGGCGACGAGGCGGTGATGCGGCAGCTCAAGTCCGATCCCAAGCGGACCCTGGTCTTTCCATCGGTCGCCGATCGTGAGAAGGCGCAGCATATCTTCGACCTGGTTATCGATGACTGGGCAAGCTCAAGCGAGCGCAACCGCGAACTCTTGCGAACGGTCAAGGCCGAGCTTGTCAAGCTGCGGCAGGAGCAGGGGCGCTCAGACCCCGACGGGTCTCGCGCCAGGCAATAGGGAACGCACTTGTTAGGTACACGTGTGTATTTGGCCGCTATCGCGGAGCTGCTGCTGTCAACCGCGGCCTTGGCAGAGCCGCTCAGGCTCAATCGAGCCAAGGTCCGCCCGTCGCAATGAGATCCCTCGTGCCCAGATGACAAACCTCTCGCTACGCCTCGGCGTCATTCTGCTTGTCATGATCCTTGTCGTCCTGTTCGGCGGCATCTGGGCAATGATCCAGGTGGCGGCGGACCGGCTGATGAACGCGCACGCCCTAGCAACTGCGCGTGACTGGGCGCAGTTCGTTGGGGCCAATGTGGCCGACTTGGAGCAGATCGCTGCGGGAGAGCAGCCGTCGGCAGCCAGCATGAGATTCCTTCAGACCGCACGCAAATCGGAGGCGGTGTACCGCTATATCATTTTCAATCGCGACGGTTACTCGCAGCTCGTTTCGAGCCGCGACAGGATCGTGCTGGTAGACCTTTCGGAACGAAGCGCCGAGGCGGGCCGCGCGGCGACGACGGGGCAAGTCGTGGTGGCCATGAACACGACGAGCTCACCTGATCGGCCTGGCTATTTCGCAGAGGCGTTCATCCCGGCAGTCGTCCGAGGCGAGACCGTCGCGGTGGTCGGGGCCTATGTGGACGAGACCGACGTACGCAACCGCCTCCAATACGGGGTCCTCGCTTCCGTGCCGGTGCTTTGCGCCCTGGTCGGATTTGCGTTCGGCGTGCCGACAATCGCCTGGTATCGCCGCACGAAGGAAAAGCAGCACGCCGACCGCCGCATCCGCTATCTTGCGCATCATGATGAATTGACCGGCCTCGCCAATCGCGCGCGTCTCATCGAGCGCCTGGACGATGCACTGGCCCTCCTACCTTCCACCGGCGCGCAGCTTGCCTTGCATTTCATCGACCTCGATCGCTTCAAGCAGGTCAATGATTGGTTCGGTCATGACGGCGGTGATTTCCTGCTGCGCACGGTGGCTCAGCGCCTGCGAGAAGTCGTTCGCGCGGAAGACACGATCGCGCGTCTGGGCGGCGACGAATTCGTTGTTGTGCAGACGGAGCTCCGCAGCAAGCAGCAAGCGGAAGCGTTTGCGGAGCGTCTCATGAGCGCGCTGATACCGCCGATCTGGTACAAGCAACAGGAAATCACGGTCGGGTTCACCATCGGTATCGCGCGCACGCCGAGCGATGGTGTTACGCGGGACCAGCTGCTCAAATCCGCCGATCTCGCGCTCTACAACGGCAAAACCGAGGGACGCAATTGTATTCGTTTCTTTTCGCCGGAAATGGACGAGGCATTCAAGCAACGCCTGGAGCTCGAGAGCGTCATTCGCGATGCGATCGCCAACGAGCGCTTCGTGCTGTACTATCAGCCGGTCTTTGAGATAAGAGACGGACGCCTGGTCGGTTTCGAGGCACTGCTGCGGCTTCCGCGGCCGGACGGCAGCATGATGCCGCCAGCGACGTTCATCCCGATGATCGAAGAGATGCGGCTTATCGACAAGGTCGGCATCTGGGCGTTGCGCGAGGCGTGCCGCGCGGCGATGACCTGGCCGCGAAGCTTGACCGTGGCGGTCAATCTGTCGTCATCCCAGTTCGAAATGAAAAGTATCAGCCACATGGTTGAGACTGTGCTGACCGAAACCGGACTCGAACCACATCGCCTCGAACTCGAGATCACTGAATCGCTACTCCTCCGCAACAACGACCACACCACGGAAGAGCTTGGCAAGTTGAAGGAGATGGGCGTTGCCATCGTCATGGACGATTTCGGGACCGGCTATTCGAGCTTGAGCTACCTGTGGCAGTTCCCGTTCGACAAGATCAAGATCGACCGCAGCTTCATGCAGGGCTACGAAGGCTCAGCCGGCGATGTCGAGACGGTGGTGAGGGCGATCATCGCGCTCGGGCGCGAACTGCACAAGCGCGTGACCGTCGAGGGCGTCGAGACTGCCAAGCAGGTCGATTTCCTGTACGACGCCAACGCCGATCAGGTGCAGGGCTTCTTCTTCGGTCGTCCGGCTCCGGCGACCGACGTCGCCTCGATTATTCAAGAGCATCTGGCGGTATAAGCGCGAGGACGGTCGGTAAATCAGCAAGGTCCTTTTCTCCGGGCGGCCGGGCTGCCGCGGTCCTCATACGCAGGCGGGATTAGAAGCGGCAATCGTACTGACAGTGCGATTTCGGCGCCGGGATTTGCATCAGGTCGGATGCTGGGGCCACGGGAGCGGAAGCGGCCAACGAGTGCAAAATTATCAGATGCCAGGTCCGCAGCGGATTGGGACACAAATATATGGACGCCGTGGCATGGCACCATAAAAGCGTCGCGTTTCGACGGCTGGCAAATCATCAAGCCCTCGCGGGTGGCAGCGGCGTGAGCCTACTGTTGGTCGTGGCTGTTGAAAACTTAGCGGGCGCCCCGATCTCGGTGCGAGGCGGTAAGCGCGGCGGCGAGATCAGTGGGCGCAGTGCGTTGCGGCGACATGGCCGTCATTTCTTTGCGCTCTCCTGAAACTGCCCAAATTCGGCGAAACCAAGCTGATTGAACCGCTCCACCACCTTCACTCCGCGCAGCCGCCGGCGATCAACTATGACCTTTCTCTCAAGGTAGCTGTCATCGGCTTCGAGCACCTGACAAATGATCGCTTCGGGTGGTGCCGTCGCTTCGAGCAACATACTACCGCCGAGAGTGGTCCGCCACAGGCCGGTTTCTGCAAATGCGCGGGCGGTCTCTTCGTCGCTCGACCATGACAGGCCATAAGTATGGTATTTGCGATTACGAAAACCTTCGCCCCGATACAGCCTGATTGTTTGCCCGGTGTACGGCGGCAGCATCACCCGCAGAGCATCGGCCAATAGCAGATCGTTCCCCACCTCTTGACGGATGTGTTCACCGTGATGCCGCCAGATATGTAACAGGGAACGGCGAAACTGATCCAGCGGGATGGAGGACTTCGCCCACGGCACGCATAGCGTCAGCCCAACGCCAAGGGCAGTTCTCGTCGAGCGCGATCATCGCATCAAAGAACTGATCAATGTCGCCCGCACGAAAGGCTTCGATGAACTCGCGCATCCTTTCCTGCTCTTGATGCTGCTCGCGACGTTTACGCGCAATGAAATCTTCTAGGGACATTCGGGGTTCCCGGCTTTGCCGTAGCCTCGGCCCCGATTTCGGCAACATCACGCTTCGTTAGATCAATCCGGCAGCCGAGCCGCGCGCGCAGCACGCTAACGCAGACGGACATCCGTTGGGCTTTTGCATAAATGCGCCAGCGGCCAAATGGTGTATTTCAGCGTCATTTCAAAGGAAAAAAGACCCGACCATTCAGGATCGGGCTGATAGAAATGCCCCGCGAACGCTTTTCCGCATTAGAAAGGGTTACTTCTGACACTGTGCGGATACTAACGGGGCAAGACATTGATATTATTGGATTTTTCCCGTCATAAAGCATCCCACAAGGGGAGAAGGTGGCTCTCGCGCAGGGCTAGGCCACAGACACCATAAACTCAGCGGAAAACTGTCGGGGGGAACGTGGGTAGCGCTCCTCCGCTACCATATCCAGCGTAACCCATTGATTTCCTCAGATTTGGCCGATCGGTGTTTCCGACACGAGGGATGTCTCATTGATACATCTGGAATGGTCGCGGATCAATTCGCGCATGAACGATCGCGATCAACGGGTCAGCATCAGTGCGGTCAGAAGGCGTGCGGGATGACAGTTTGCGGAAGCGCGCCGGGATAACGGGGGTTCGAATCCCTCCCTCTCCGCCATAATAAAACGGCTTCAAGAAAGCCCCGTAAAATCAGGCCTTACTGCACGCCAGAGGTCTCTGGTGTAGCCCCGGGGTGTAGCCCCAAGGCTAATCCAACCTGCCATGGCGCGCTGAAATTTTCAACGTTGGCAACACGAGCTTCAAAGGCGCGTTCTGCCGATCGTCGGCATTTTAATTTTGAGCGGAGCGTTTCACGCGATTAGGGCCGCGATTGCTGTCCTCAGCCGAAATATACAAGCAGCCTGGTTGCCTCATGGGGTGCACGACGGACCTACAGATTGGTCGCTTGTCGGCCGGCCCAACCCTCCCAGGTTATCATGTGTGGCGCGCGGTGACACTCTTCCTAAGGCCTGCAAACTGCTTTTTGAGCCGCGGCACGGCAAAGTCTATGAAGGCTCGAACCTTGGGCACCGAGATTCGACCCTGCGGGCAGATCAGATGCGCGGGCATCTCAGGGTCCTCACCGCCGGCCAGCACAATCTCGAGTTCGCCGCGCGCGACCTGCTCGGCCACTTGGTAAGAATACATCCGCGCCACGCCGCGCCCGGCGACCGCGGAAGCCACCGCCGCGTAGGTGCTGTTGACGGCGAGGCGCGGAGTGAACTGCACAGTACGCGGCGCCGATGAGTCAGCCTGCGGTGCAAAGGTCAAGGAATTGGGCAGATGCGTCATCGCCACGATCTGGTGCTTGGCGAGATCGCCCGGTTCGGTGATGCGCGGATGCTGCCTCAGATAGCGCGGCGCGGCCACCACGACGCGGCTGATCTCGCCGACCCGCATTGCGATCATCGACGAATCCGCGAGCGGGCCGATGCGAAGTGCAACGTCGACGCCCTCCTCGATCAGATTGACCGCCTGGTCGAACAGCAGAAGCTTTGCCGACACGGCCGGATAGGCATCGAGAAAGGCATCGAGGATAGGCCGGAGCATCATTTCGCCCGAGACGACGGGAGCTGTGATCGTGAGCAGGCCCCGCGGAGCCGTGCGCGGTCCGGCCGAAATGTCGTCGGCCTCCTCCAACTCGGTGAGCACGCGGCGGCAGATAGCGACATAGCGCTCGCCCTCCTCGCTCAGCTTGATCGACCGCGTGGTCCGGTGCAGCAGTTCTGCGCCGACGCGCTGCTCAAGGAAGCTGATCGCTCGGCTCACTGCCGCCGGCGAGCGGCCGAGCTTACGACCCGCGGCAGCCAAGCTGCCCTCGTCCACCGCGAGAACGAACACCTTCATCGCATCCAGACGATCCATTCGCGTCCCGCCGCCCCAGGTTTTCGGCCGTAAACTAGGCGTCCGCCGCGGTCGCGACAACCACCGCCGGACGCCGACCGGCATTCGTTCGCGCCGCGAAAGAGTGTCTGCCGCGCAACGGATATTCGCAAGCAACATGCCGCGGCGTACCTCAGCGGGTAAGCCAGCCGCTGCTGGCGCTGGTCTTCAAGCCAACAACAGGAGCCCGTCATGGGTATCGAGCAGAAGGTCGCCATCATCACCGGAGCATCGCAGGGCATCGGCGCCGCCCTGGTCCAGGGTTTTCGCGATCGCAACTATCGGGTCGTCGCAACGGCGCGGACAATCAGGCCGTCGAGCGACGACGACGTCCTGGCCGTTGCCGGCGACATCGCCGACCGGTCCACCGCGGAGCGCGTGGTCGCGCAGGCCGTGGCCCGCTTCGGCCGGGTCGACACGCTGGTCAACAATGCCGGCATCTTCGTCGCCAAGCCGTTCACGCAGTACACCGCCGAAGACTTTGCCGCGGTGATCGGCACCAACGTCGCAGGATTCTTCAACATCACACAGCTCGCCATCGCCGAGATGGAGAAGCAGGGGGCCGGCCATGTCGTCCAGATCACGACCACTCTGGTCGATCATGCCAACTCGAACGTGCCATCGGTGCTGGCCTCGCTGAGCAAGGGCGGACTGAACGCCGCGACCAGGTCGCTCGCGATCGAATATGCGAGGCGTGGCATTCGCGTGAACGCGGTCTCGCCCGGCATCATCAAGTCGCCGATGCATCCCGTCGCGACGCACGCCCAGCTCGGCGCGCTGCACCCTGTGGGCCACATGGGCGAGATGTCCGACATCGTCGATGCCGTGCTCTACCTCGAAGCTGCCCCCTTCGTCACCGGCGAGATCCTGCATGTCGACGGCGGCCAGAGCGCCGGTCACTGAAGCGAGGAGAACCACGATGCCGATCGTCACCATTCAAGTGACCCGTGAGGGAACGACGCCGGAAGCGGCGTCGCTCACGGCGGAGGAAAAGGCCGCGCTAATCAAGGGCTCTAGCCAGCTCCTGCTCGACGTCCTCGGCAAGCCGGTAGAATCGACCTTCGTCGTGATCGAGGAAGTCGACACCGACAACTGGGGCTGGGGCGGTCTGCCCGTCCAGGAATTCCGGCGCCGCCGCGCGAGCCAAACCGGATGATTGAGGCGGCGCTGACGCGCAGCAGGATAAGATGAGCAACGCGAACATGAAGCAACACATGGAGACCCGGCTGCATCCGCAGCGGGAATTGGCGTTGCAGGCGACTTGGCGATACGCCGCGGCAGGCCTGTCCGCATCGCTGGTGGGACTTGGTCTCGCCCGCTTTTCCTACACACCACTGATCCCCGCCCTGATCGCAGCAAAGTGGTTCAACACATCCGACGTCGTCTATCTCGGCGCTGCGAACCTGGCCGGCTATCTCGCCGGCGCGCTGGCGGCAAGGGCTCTCGCCACACGCATCGGCGCGGTCCGGGCCCTGCGCGCGATGATGCTGCTCGCGACCCTCTCCTTCTTCGCCAGCTCGGCACCGATCTCGTTCGCCTGGTTCTTCGTCTGGCGCCTCCTGTCGGGGCTCGCAGGCGGCATCATCATGGTGCTGGCAGCGTCGGTCATCCTGCCGCATATCTCGTCGGCGCGGCGCGGCATCTTCGGCGGCGTGATCTTTGCAGGCGTTGGCCTCGGCGTCTCGGCTTCCGGCACGCTGGTGCCGCTGCTGCTGCAACAGGGCTTGCAGCAGAGCTGGTACGGCCTCGGCGTGCTCTCGGCCGTGCTCACGCTTGCGAGTTGGTGGAACTGGCCTGCCGGTGCCAAGGCGGACGCTGTGCCTTCGCTTCAAGCCAAGCACCATCGGCGGTCGCCGGCCGCCCGCGCCTTGCTGGTCCAATACGGCCTCAATGCGGTGGCGCTGGTGCCGCACATGATCTTCATCGTCGACTTCGTCGCCCGAGGCCTCGGCCAGGGCATCGCCGCGGGATCGCGCTACTGGGTGCTGTACGGCCTGGGCGCGATCGTCGGCCCGCTGGTCACCGGCCATCTCGGCGACCGCTCCGGCTTCGGCCCGGCCCTGCGCACGGCGTTCCTGATCGAGGCGGCGGCCGTGCTGCTCCCGACCGTCAGCACCGCGCCGCTCTCGCTGATCGTATCGAGTGCCGTGGTCGGCGGCTTCACGCCGGGGATCGTGCCGCTGGTGCTCGGGCGCATCCACGAGCTAGTGCCGCATTCGGCGGAGCAGCAGCGCGCGACATGGAGCCACACCACCACCAGCTTTGCGCTGTTCCAGGCAGCGGCCGCTTACGGCTTCTCCTGGATTTACGCCCAGACCGGCAACGACTATCTAGTATTGTTCGGACTCGGCGGCGGTGCCGTGGTGCTTGCACTGGTAATCGACGTCGGCATGGCGCTCACCAAGTTTAAGTAATAGTTCCAACTCGAGCTGAACTGGATTCGTATCTGCAAGCAGAGACCTCTACTCGATACTGAGAATGGAAACTAACGTGCCCGACAACACTCTCTTGCCTTTGCCGTTTCTATCGTTCGCTTTCCGCGCGCGGCCGGCAAAATGCCGAGTCGCGAATGAAGATCGCTGAATATTCCGGATGGGCCGCGGACGGAGGTTGGGGGTGATTCTGGGCCCTGACGATTTTTCGGCCGAGCTCGCCGAACGCTACGGCTACGTCAACCGCGCGATACCCGATGCGGAGATTGAAGATTTCGTCGACACTTTCGCTCGTCGCATGGCGTCGTTCGAAAAGCACGCGCTCGTCGGCGCCAAGGCGTTGATGAATGAGGTCTCGTTGCCCGCAAATTCAGTGTTTCCTCCGGCGCTTTCTGCTTTCTTCTCTTCAGTCGCTCATCCGGGCACACGTGCGCGGTCGGCGTCACTCCTGGAGCGCGGACTGCAGAGGCGCTCCGAGGTCGAGTTGCGGCTCGGTCACGCAGTAGCGGAGGTCGCGCCGAGGAGATGATGTGACCTTGGGTCAGGAAGAACGAGGGAGAACGGTCACCTCGGGCGCCGCTAGTTGTAGAGCCGACGCAGGGCCTTGATCGCTTCTCTTTGCTCGTGGATGTGCCGTTGGATCGCCTCGCGAAGCTCTTTCGATCGTAGCTTGTCGCTATCGCGCTCGACCTCCCTCAGCGCGGCTTCGGCATCCGCCAGGACCTTCATTGCCGCCTCCATGGAAGCCGGGGCCGCCAACGCCTGAGAAGGACGCTCAGCCCTATTTGCACCTTAGGAGGGCATGCGGATTTCGCCTTGAGGTAGCTCAAATGTGACCGAACGACGCTAGCCTGAATCCATGGAGGGCCGATCTGGCACGGGACCGCCATGGTGCATTCGTTGTCATTTGCGCCGACGCTCCTTATATTTGCCGGTGCTTTGGAAATGACAGTCGAGGTGACGCCGGTGCTGCGAGTTTGCTGCACGTCCCGCAATAGAGCGCCCGCCGTAGGTGGTCTGTCGGAGGGTTTCACTCAGGGCTCGCGGGCAAGACTGAAGTGACCGCACTGACATCTGGCAGCGGCTCCGCCGGCAACGGCGCCGGGGCGGGGCTCGAGTTCGACGCCATCTCCTTCGGGCCGTTCTCCCTTCGATCGCGACTACTTGAAAGGGACGGCGCGCCGGTCAAGCTCGGCAGCCGTGCGATGGACATCCTGCGCCTGCTTGTCAGCCGGGCCGGCGAGGTGGTGCCCAAGAACGAAATTCTCGCTTATGCTTGGTCCGGCCTCGCGGTCGAAGAGATCAGCCTTCGGGTCCATGTTGCCGAACTCCGGAAGGCTCTTGGCGACGGGAAGGACGGGGCACGCTACATCACGAACATTCCGAGCCGGGGCTATTGCTTCGTCGCGCCCGTGCAACGTGGTGAGCCTATGCCGGCAGCGGCGCCGACGGAGGCTGTAGCGCCACCCCCAGCCTTGCCTTATCGCCTGGACCGGATGATCGGGCGCGAGGATATCCTGCCTGATTTGTCGGCTCGTCTTCTTGACCAGCGTTTCGTCACGCTCAGAGGCCCGGGCGGCATAGGCAAGACAACCGTCGCGATCGCGGTCGCACACGAGATGTGGGACACGTTCGAGAGCAAGGTCCATTTTCTCGATCTCGCCCCGTTGAAGGACGCGACGCTCGTCGCCAGCACGATCGCCGCAGCCTTGGGTCTCGTCGTGCATCATGCGGATCCGACCGACAACATAATCAGTTTTCTGCGTAATCGCCGCCTGCTTATCGTTCTCGATAGTTGCGAGCACGTGATCGACGATGTTGCCCGCCTGGCCGAGAGCATTCATCGCGAGGCGTCAGAGGTGTCGATTCTAGCGACCAGTCGCGAGTCGCTGCTGGTGGAGGGCGAGCACATCTTCGAACTCGTCCCGCTGCCGAGTCCGCCGCAAGGCGCCCGCCTCAGCGCCGGCGAGGTGCTGAACTTTCCAGCCGCGCGCCTGTTTGTGGACCGCGCTGCGGCTGCCGGCCATCGCGCCGACATCACGGACGAGGATGCGGAGGTTCTCGCCGAGATTTGCGGCAAGCTGGACGGCATTGCATTGGCGATCGAGCTCGCGGCCGCGCGTGTCGGCGTGTACGGATTGCGCGAGATGGCGGCGCTGCTCGACAGTCGCCTCAAACTCGAGTGGCGTGGACGGCGCACGGCGCCGCCGCGCCAGCAGACGCTCGGTGCGACGCTGGACTGGAGTTTTGGGCTGATCGGCGAGACCGAAAGGCTCGTCCTCCAGCGCCTTGCCGTCTTCGCCGGCCCCTTCACGCTTCAGGATGCGATGGCTGTCGCGGCCAAGGAGGGCGGACAGGTTGACGAGGTCGTCGATGCGCTGGAACAGCTCGTAGCCAAGTCGCTGCTGTCGACGCAGCCCGATGGCGCGTCGCGACGCTATCGCCTGCTCGATGCGACGCGCGCCTATGCGCTGCACAAGCTCACCGAGAGCGGTCAGGCCCAGGCGGTTGCGCGCCGACATGCCGGATACGTTCAACGCGTTCTTGAAGCCGGCATGGGCGCGCAAAGCGGGGCTGATCAGGCCTCGCGCTCGCAAGGCCGCGCAAGCCTGTTGGCAGATGCTCGCGCCGCGCTCGAATGGAGCTACGCGAATGACGCCGGCGCGCACCTGCGCGTGGCGCTCGCAGGCAGTTGCGCAAGGCTATTCGTCGAGCTCAACCTGCTCAACGAGGCGCGTATCTGGTCGCAGCGCGCGCTTGCAATGCTCGACGACACGAGCCGCGGCAGCCGCTGGGAGCTGGAGCTTCAGGCAACGCTCGGCCACGCTTTCATGTTTACGGAACGGAATAGCGTGCAGGCCGAGGAAGCGCTGCGGCGTGGACTGGAGATATCGGAGGCGCTTGGCGACAACGCCAATACGTTCAGGCTGCTGTCGCGGCTGAACATGTTTTATCGCCGGACCGGCGACTATCGGCATCTGCTGCCGGTCGCCCTCGAAGCTGAACGGGTTGCTCGCCTGATCGGTGACACGGCAGGTCTTGCAGGTGCAAAGGCGCTCGTCGGCGTGTCCTATCATCTCGCCGGCAACCAGACTGAGGCGCAGCTCCACCTCGACGAGGGTGTACGCAACGACGCGGCACTGCGTAGCACCCAGCCGGGCCACTTTGCCTATTCGAGAACGCCGCAAATACCGCTCGCGCGCGTCCTGTGGCTGCGCGGATTTCCCGACAGGGCGGTGGAATGTGTTCGCCCGCTGACCGGCGCCGGCGCGCCGCGCGACGTCGTGATGCACTGTATCGCACTGTGCTGGTCGGCATCGCTCTATGGATGGGTCGGCGACTGGAGCGCAGTTGAGAGCATGACCGGCCGCCTCGCGACACATGCAGGCATGCACGGATTGTCGCCCTATGAAGCGGTTGCGGCCGGCTTTCGCTCACAGACCATGATCGCCCGTGGCGACGTAAAAAATGGCATCGAGCTGCTACGCTCCGCGCTTCCGCGCCTGCGCGCAGATCGCTACGAGCTCTATGCATCAGCGTTTGTTGCGGACCTATCGCGTGGGTTGGCCGAGCTTGGGCAATTGTCCGAGGGACGTGCGACCTTGCGCGAAACAATCGGCCGCATCGAGTCCGAAGGTGGGGCCTTCGACCTGCCGGAATTGTTGCGCGTGCGTGCCGAGCTCGAGGCGAGCGGCGGCGATCTCGACGCCGCAGAAGCAAGCCTGGTGTCGTCGGCTGCGCTTGCCGAACAGCAAGGCGCGCTCTCCTGGAGGCTGCGGACGGAGATGTCGCTCGTCCGGCTGCGGCGTCGGCAAGGCAGCCGGCATCCCCTCGGCGATCTTGCCGCGACCTATGCGAGGTTCTCTGAAGGATTCGAGACCGTGGATCTGAAGGCGGCAAGGCTCATGCTGGATGAGACGCCGGCCTGATCATTCGAACCGGATGTCCGAAACATCTGTCGACACCATGAGCGCGTCGAGCATCGGCATCAGGCTCTCGTCGCGAAGGTAGGCGCGCCGCTTCGTCGGGACCTTGATGCCATCGACAGTGGCGGGATCGGACACATATTCGGCGACTGCGAAATTGCCGGCGATCTCGACGCGATAGTCGTGCCGGCGCATCACCATGTCGGGACCGAAGTAGAAATCCTGCTCGGTGCTGTGGCTCGCGATCTCGAGCGGGAAGGTCGCGCGCAATCCGCGCCAGACCTCGGCGCCTTCGTGCCAGGGCGCGATCTCGCGGAACTCGAAGCTGCCCATGGACAGCAGGAAGGGCATGGTCATTGCGGTCCACTGCGCGTAGCCGTTGAAATAGGCGCGGTGCAGCGGATCCCAATGCGTTCGCATGTCGTGCCGCTCGAATGACGCGCGCGGGCTTTTGCGTTCCGCCAGGATACGCAGGCTCGCGGCAACAATGGCGACGCGTTCAGGACTGAATTCGCAACGCTGGCCGGGTTTGCCGAATGGATCGAGGGACGCCCGCTGACGATGCAGATCGATCCGCAAATTTCGCAGCGACTGTTCCTGTTCGACGCCCTTCAACGCGCAAAGGTCGCCGCCCTTCGCGATCACTGCACTCAGGCGTTCATGAGCGTTCCATCGGTCCAGGCCGCCATGAGCCTCGATCGCATTCGCCAGCAGCGGGATCATCTGGCACCACCTTTCGCATGGGATGTTGCCCCATGGAGGTAGCTCCAAATGCCAACGGTCGCCCGTTAAGCGTTGTTAAATACCGTTGAAATTGCTCGCAAATCCCGCAGAAACCCGGATGAGCTGCCGGTCTTTCGGAGCATTTAGTCCTCTCCGCTGGCGGTCTGGGCGCGAGTCTTGCCGTATGGATAGAACAAGTCCTTGTGTCCCTCCTGCCATGCAGCCCTCAGCTCCGGCGTGGTGATGTCCCAGTCCGGCCTGCATTTTTTGCTGACGGCACGTAGGTCCTGGCGAAGTTCCTCGACGGTGGGGCGTCCAAAGAACCAGTAGCCGTTGTAGATATTGTGAATGATGAGGCCCGGCTCCAGCACGACCACGTGTGGGATCATCGGATTGTGCGTGGGGTCGGTGTACTCGGCGATGTCGAGATCCTTCTGCACCACCCGACGCGGATCGGAGAGAAATGGCCAGTGCGCGCCAACTCCGCTACGATATTCGTTCGTCTCGATGATCGTATCGGTCGTGATCGTCACCAGCCGGCAATAGCCCACCTCCATCTCGCGATGGAGTTCCACCAGCCCCTCGGCCTGCCGGCGGTCCTTCGGACAGAAGCCGCCACGGCCGAGCACGACGATCATCGGATCCATTCCCTGCAGATCAGAGAGCTTTCGCCGTTTCCCCGTATGGTCACTGAGCTCGTAGTCCGGAAAGACGGCTCCTTGGATCATATCGGACCGCATTTGAATTCCTCCATGGCTCACAAATCGATCACGATGTCGCCCTGGGGCCGGGCGCAGCAGATCAGTACGTTGCCTTCCGCCGGCGCATCCACCGGGTCCGGTTGATAGCCGACCGCTCCCGCCACAAGTCCCGTCTCGCAGGTGTGGCAGACGCCGGCCCGGCACGACCACCGCACCGGTACGTCACAGGCTTCGGCGAACTCCAGCAATGTCTTGTAAGACGAATCCCAGGGCGCATTGAGTCCACTGCGCGCGAACGAAACCATCGGCCCAGTGCCCGCATCGCCTGTCGGCAGGTGGGGCGGCTTGCGTGGGGAGGCCGCGATGCCCGGCGCAATGGATGGGGCGGTGCCGAAGAGTTCGGTGTGAATGCGGTCCGAAGCGATACTGAGGTTTTTGAGGCCTGTCGTCAGGTCGCCCATGAAAGTCGACGGCCCGCAGATGTAGAAATCGCCGTCGTGGGGAATGCCGAGCTTCGCGAGAGCCTGCATGTCCAGGCGTCCGGCGGCGTCGAAATCCACACCGGGACGATCACCTGGCCCGGGTGCGCTGTAGCAGATGTAGCTGTGACGATTGGGCAGGGATGCGAGAAGCTCGCGCGCCTCCGCGGCAAAGGTGTGCTCGTGGCCGTTCCGGCTTCCGTGCAGCCACCAGATTTTCCGCGTGGAGGTTTCGCCCGCTAATGCATGGAGCATCGCGAGGACTGGCGTCACGCCGATACCCGCGCTTAGGAGAATAACGGGCGTATTGCCCGGGCGCAGTGTGAAGTTGCCACGGGCCGCACTGGCCTGCACGATGTCGCCAGTCTTGAGTTGCTCCTCGATATAGGTGCCGGCTGCGCCGTGCGGCTCGCGCTTCACGCTGATGCGATAGGACGCGTTGTTGGGCAGTGCCGACAGCGAATAACTGCGCATTAATGCATGCTCAGATGACGCCCCGAGTCGCAAGACCACGAACTGCCCCGGCAGGCCGCCGGTGACGGGTTGCCCGTCGGCCGGCTCGAGCATGAGCGAAGTCACGTTGCTGCTTTCGCGCACCTTGCGCGCGACACGGAACGGCCGGAATCCGGACCATGCCGGCGCGGGACCAGACGCCGCAGAGAGCCCCGCATTTCCCGTCGCCCCAGCGCCTTCGCGCTCCTGAGTCAGCAGTGCCTCAAAGGAGCGACGCCAGCCTCTGCTCAGCGCCGGGATGCGTAGCGCGCGCTCGAGATTGTCGCGTGGGTGGCCGGGCAGATAAAGCAAGGCATCGATCTCGGACACACTCATGCGCTCGGGGCCGGCAGCGACCAGAGTGATCTCGTCACCGGCCTCCACGTGCCCCTCCTCGAGAACTCGGAAATAGAAGCCGGGCCTGCGATGCTTCACGAGTAGCGCGGCCATGTCCGCTTGGTTCATGCGGATGCCAGCCCGGTAACAGGTAACGCGGGGCTGCGTCACCTCGAACAAGGCGCTCCCGATCCGATAGCGATCGCCGATGCACACCTCTGCGTCAGGCAATCCGTCGACGGTGAAGTTCTCTCCGAATTGTCCGTAGGTCAGGTCGGTTCGCCCCAGTTGGTCCTGCCAGTATTGATAGGAGTCCAGCTGATAGACCAGCACGGCCCGGTTTTCGCCGCCATGGCCCGCCAGGTCTCCTTGTCCATCGCCGTCGATGTTGAGTCGGCGCACCATGCGCCGTCCAATCACCGGCGCTTTCCAGATGCCGGTATGCACCGTTTGGCCTTGCCAGGAGATGTCACACGGCAAGCCGACGTTCACCGAAAGCAAGCGTCCCATGACTTTGCTCCTGCGACGACCGTCCTGGTCATTCAAACAACAAGGGTGGAACGAACTGGATCAATCCTACGAGGATCACAACAACGAGTGCCGAAATGATGACTGCTCTACGCATTTCCTATTCTCCTGGTGTGCTCATTTCCTGTCGGTCACACCTCGGCGGCGACGTCGATAATCGCTTCGGCGAACGCCTTGGGAGCCTCCTGCGGCAAATTGTGGCCGATGCCGCCCTTGATCGTCCGGTGCGAATACTTGCCGGAAAACTTCTTTGCATAGGCGGACGGCTCGGGATGTGGGGCGCCGTTGGCATCGCCCTCCATGGTGATAGTCGGCACGCCGATGACCGGGGCTTGCGCAAGTCGCTTCTCAAGGTCGTCATATTTCGGTTCGCCCTCGGCGAGGCCAAGGCGCCAGCGGTAGTTGTGAATCACGATCGCGACGTGATCCGGATTATCAAACGCTTTTGCGCTGCGCTCGAAAGTGGCGTCGTCGAAGTGCCATTGTGGTGAAGCGAGGTGCCAGATCAATTTTGAGAACTCTTGCCGGTACTTGTCGTAACCGTCGCGGCCACGCTCGGTCGCGAAATAGAATTGATACCACCATTGGAGTTCCGCTTTCGGAGGAAGCGGCATCTTACCGGCTTGCTGGCTGCCGATGAGATAGCCACTGACCGAGACCATTGCCTTGCAGCGCTCCGGCCAAAGCGCCGCCATGATGTTGGCGGTGCGTGCGCCCCAGTCGAAGCCGGCGATCGTCGCTTTCTCGATCTTGAGCGCGTCCATCAGGGCGATGATGTCGCTTGCGATCGCCGATGGCTGTCCGTTCCGGATAGTTGCGTCCGACAGGAATTGCGTGGATCCGCAGCCACGCAAATATGGGACGATCACGCGATAGCCGGCCGAGGCCAGCATCGGCGCGACATCGACAAAGCTGTAGATGTCGTAGGGCCAGCCGTGCAGGAGGATCACCGGAGGTCCGCCCGCGGGACCAGCCTCGGCGTAGCCGACATTGAGGAGACCGGCGTCCATCTGCTTTAGCGATGCGAAGGACGTGTTGCTTCCCGGCTTGACGGCCGCGCC
This sequence comes from Bradyrhizobium sp. Rc2d, assembly GCF_900099855.1. Taxonomy (NCBI): domain Bacteria; kingdom Pseudomonadati; phylum Pseudomonadota; class Alphaproteobacteria; order Hyphomicrobiales; family Nitrobacteraceae; genus Bradyrhizobium; species Bradyrhizobium sp. Rc2d. Next base: position 156,380 of record NZ_FNCU01000014.1, read on the forward strand.
GGACTTGATGGGCTTGCCGGTCTCCGCAGCGGCCGTGGCGCTGAGCGAGAGCTGCGCTGCCGCCAGCGTCATGACTGCACTGCTGAAGAAGCGGCGTCGACCACGGTTGATTTCATCGGACATGATTCTCTCCTGTCATCGTTGTTTCACGTAATGCGTGAGGCCCGGACGTCACCCCTTGTGTCCGTCCAGTCGACCAAGAAATTCCCGGATGTGCGCAGCGATCTCGTCGGTCGCTTCATCAAGCGCAAAGTGACCGGCGTCGAGAATGTGAATTTCTGCGCCGGGAACATCGTTACGGTAGGCGTTGGCGCCGGCGACGGTGAAAGAAGGGTCGTATTGACCCCATAGAACCAGCATCGGCGGCTGCGTCTCGCGCAGCCATTTCTGCCATTTGGGATAGGATGCAACGTTCGTTCGATAATCCAGGAATAGCGTGGTCTGAATATCCGCCTGGTCCGGGCGCGAGAGGAACGCGAACTCATCAGTCCAGCTATCGGGATCGTAGCGCTCCGGATGTGGACTGGTCCCGATGTGGCGGAGCCGCGTCGCATCGAGCGACGTGAAGTTCGCCTTGAGCGCATCAATTTCGGCGGCCGGATCGGCCCAGTACTTCTTCCGCGCGTTCCATAGCACGCTCAAGCCTTGCTCATGCGAAACGGCATTTTGGATGACGATGGCGCGGACGCGTTCAGGATACGAAAGCGCCATGCGGAATCCGACGGGGCCGCCGTAGTCCTGCATGACCAGGACGTAGTCGGTGAGGCCGAGCTTAGTCGTAAGGCCTTCGATCACGCCGGCAAGATTGTCGAATGTGTAATTGAACCCGGACGGCGGCGGAGCACTGCTGTTGCCAAAGCCGGGATAGTCCGGGGCGATGAGGTGGTATTTGTCGGCGAGCAACGGCAGCAACGGTTCCCACATCCGCGAGGAGGACGGGAAGCCGTGAAGCAGGAGCAGAGTCGGAGCGTCGGCCGGCCCTGCTTCACGGTAGAAAATGTTGAGGCCCTGGATCTCGACCGTGTGATAGCTGATCGAGCGCCGGCTGGAATGTAGATCCTGTGCGGATGCCGGGAGCGACATGCAGGCGGCGATCGAAATGGCAAGCATCGTTGGCACATTCATGATGTCAGGCCTTTTGCGAAAGAATCTCTTAGCTTCAGCCAGCGGCCGCGTTGATTTCAATTCGGCGCCGCCGGTCGAACTCGGCCCCGCGGACGATACTCGTCAGCTCCGGAGTAAAGCTCTCGTCACCGTCTTCGATGTGCCCGGTCAATCGCGCGGTGATTTCCTGGAATACCCAGCCATTGCCGTCGGGATCGCTGAAGGACGCGTATGACGCGTAGCTCTTCCGTTGCGGGTTGGGCCCGGAGACCAGCTCCTTCGTGTCGGCGTGGTGGAAAATGCCGCCGGTGTCATGGAACGCGCCGCTGACCGCAATCCCTCGGCGATGCAACTCTTCGCGAGTGGCTTCGATATTGGAAACGATCAGGTGAAGTCCCTGAACGGAACCCGGTGTTGCTGTGGTCACATTCTCGCCGAAGATGATCGAGCAATCGGAGCCGGGCGGCGTGAACTGGATCACCCGATAAGCGTCGGCCGCGTAGTCGATATCGAGGCGCCAGCCGAGATCACCATAGAATCGCTTTGCGCGATCGGCATCCGAAACGGGAAGCACGACGACCTCGAGCTTCATGTCGATCCTGACCGTCGGCTCGCGCAGGCCTGCTTCGAGGATCTCCACGTCCTGCTCGACGGTCCCGCCGCTGATGCCTACACCGGCGACCAGCTCTCCATCGATGCGCAGCGGTGCTCCGCCGCCCATCGAGCAAAAGCGTCCGCCCGCGACTCCCATCAGGGGAAACAGTGCCTGCCCCGGCTGAACCAGCGGCGAGAGGTCTGCCGTTCGGAGCCCCACAAGCGCGGACGTATAGGCTTTCCGCTCCGACAGCTCGAGCGAGAACGTCGGTGCTCCGCTCATACGATGCTTGAGAATGACGTTACCATGGATGTCGATGACACAAACTGCCATCGGCACTTTTGCTTTAGTTGACGCCGCCTCAATGCGCTCGGCGATCTCTTTCGCGTAAGCAAACAAATCCATCGTCGTGTCCTCTCTGATTGATGTTGCGTACAAGGAGCAGCCTGGTCTCACTTACCGAGCCGCTCCAGATAGGATCCTAGGTGATCTTCCGCGTCGCCCGGACGGTGGAAGCCCTGTTCGAAAAATGCCTTGAGCCTGTTCTGGGCTGCAGGCCTGTTGATCGAAGCCATGCAGGCGTCCCAGCCGGCCGCGATCTCGACGTCCGGCGGCAGGCTCGCGGCATTCACGAGGCGCTTGGTGTTGGCGATTGCCCATTTGTCGAAGGAAGAAATGCGCGTCGCGAGCGCATCGACAAAGGCATCCAACTCGCCATCCGGCAGCGCTCTGTTCACGTAACCATAGGCCGCCGCGAGGTCGCCCCCGATGTCGTCGGAACTCAGGAGCACTTCCAGCGCTCGCTGCCGTCCCATCACTCCGGGCAAGCGCGCCATCGGACCGCCGCCGGCAACGAGCCCAACGCCGACCTCCCATTGTGACAGACGCGTCGTTTCCCGGCTTGCAAAGCTCATGTCGCAGGCAAGTGCGAGCTCGCTTCCGTTACCCGTTGCACGTCCCCGGATCTTGGCGATCGACACGACGGGCATACGGGTGATGCGGACTAGGACATCCGGCCATGCCTCCAGGCCGGTAGGTCCTTGAGGCATGTCGGTGAGATCCTTGAAGTTGGCGAAGAAGTCGCTGTGGTTTAGGAAGAACCCTTCGACGGCGCTATCGAACACGACGACCCTGACGTCTTTGTCGGCCTCGATCACCGTAATGATGTCGCGAAACTCGCGGACGAATTCGGGGCCCATCACGTTCAGCGGCGGATTGTCGAACGTGATCCGCCAGTAGGCAGCGCTGGTACGGGTGACTCGGATCTGTGCTGTCGTCTTTGTTATCGCGTCCATAGGAGCCTCCAACTCTGGTCCTTCGCGGTGGCCGATTTCTTTGTCGCGCGTCATCGTTCTCCGAGCGCCGCCGGGCGATCGCGTTGGACCGATCTTCGATTCTTTGTGGCGTAGAGGCGCTGGTGGACCGGCGCCTCTCCTGGATGGACGAATCTGCCTACGCGGCTGACTTCGCTTTCTGGCTCAGCGCAGCCAGCAGAGCCTTCGCGGCCGGGCCGGAGGAGTGCGGGTTCTGGCCGGTGATCAGAAGGCCGTCCTTGACGACATGGGGGGTCCAGTTCGCCGTCTTCGAGAACGTCGCGCCGAGCTTGAGCATCTCGTCTTCCACAAGGAACGGCACGATCTTGGTGAGGCCGACCTCTTCTTCCTCGCCATTGGTGAAGCCGGTCACTTCCTTGCCCTCGACGAGCAGCTTGCCGTTAGGCGCCTTGACGTGGCGGAGTGCTCCGGTCGAATGGCAGACGATGCCGATCGGCTTGCCGGCAGCGATGAAGGATTCGATCAGCTTCACCGAATTCTTGTCGTCGGCGAGATCCCACATCGGACCGTGGCCGCCGGGATAGAAGACGGTGTCGAAGTCTTCCTGCTTGACGCTGTCGAGTCGAAGCGTCTTGTCGAGCTGAGCTTCCGCGGTAGCGTCATTCTCGAAGCGCACCGTCAGGTCCGTACGGAACTCGGGTTCGTTGCTCTTCGGGTCGAGCGGCGGGCGGCCGCCCTTCGGGGAGGCGAGCGTGATCTCCGCGCCGGAATCCTTGAAGACGAAATAGGGCGCGGCAAGCTCTTCGAGCCAGAAGCCCGTCTTGCGGCCGGTGTTGCCCAACTGGTCGTGCGAGGTAATGACCATCAGTACTTTCATTGTTGTCTCCCGTGCTTGCCTTGAATGACCCGCCGTCTCGGCGGATGTGCGTCTGTGTTGAGTCTCTTCCGAGCCCGCAACGTCGCTCGAGGCTCGCAGGTCAATCTGCACCCAGGGACGGCTATTAGCTCGTTATGTATTGTTAGGATTTGAAAGCGGTTGTTACGGCCGCTAGTCAAAGGACGCGTCGAAGATTTCGACATCGATCAGGATCGGTTTTGCGTTCACGGTCCCGTCAGGCTGACGGAGTTGCGATCGCCGAAGGGTCGGCACGACAATGCCGCCGAAGATCTCATGAGCCCACGAGTAATGCGCGACCTTCATGCCGAAAAGATCGTGATCGCTCCGCCGCTGCAGGGCTTTATCGTCGAAGTAGAAGATCTGCTCGCCCGCAAACGTGACGAGGTTTGGCGGAAACTGTGCTCGCAGCCGCCGCCAGGTTTCGCTACCTTCCTGCAAGGGAGACAGTTCCTCGACGGCAACATCCGGACGAGCGAGAAGAAATGGCGTTGTGAGATAGTTCCAGATCGCGACGCCGCAGAAAAAGATGAGGTGTAGTTCGTCGGCGAGAACATGCGAGTCTGTGTCGGAGAATGCGAGGTTCGGGTTGCTCCAGGTCTGCAAGACCTCACCATCTACGCTCTCGATCGTAATCGCGTCCGGCTGGAACGAACCCGACTGCTCGCCGCCGGTGATGCCGGTAAAGCGCACCGATTGCGTACGGGTCGACCCCTCCGCGATGACGTCCTTGAATTCGCGGGGGTGTCCGGCGCTCGAGAACAGCGTGCCGCCAACGGAGAGATGCAGTGTGAACCGGCTCAGGCTGTTCCAGCGGCTCATGCCGCCGGTCGCATCAATCACATCATCAAGAAGAGCCATGTCTCGCCGCATCCGCCATAAATTGACGCCACAATGGCGGGGCGTGAGCGGATTGGCGTGTTAGAAGTTGTTAGGAGTTGCAAGGGGTTGGCGAGACAGTATCTTATTGAAGATACTGTCAATTTAACTCGCTCAGAAGCCCCTTTGCGCGAACCAGATCCTGGCTCGAGAGACCTTCCTGGTATTGCGCCAGGAGCCGCGCGAGCATGGCCCGCGCCTCGTCCTTGCGTCCGTTCCGTTGCCAGATGCGGGCGAGGCTGAGGGCTGCGCGCAACTCCCAGCCGAGTGCACCCTGCCGGCGTGACAAGGCCAGCGATTTCTGCAGGTAAGTCTCGGCTTCCGCGTCGTTTTTCAATTGCGCGAGGATATCGCCTTTGACACGCAGCATCTCCGGCATGTCGAAGGATTCTCCGTGATCTCCGATCTGGGCGATCGCCTCGTCGATGGTGCGCAAGGCTTCTTCGGGCTGGTCTTGCGACGCCAGACCTTCGGCGAGCGCCGTCGCGAAGACGGTCGTCATGATCCGATGCCGCGTTGCGTAGAGCGTGGCCTGGCTGCGGCGGAGGTGGTCCATGCCGTCGGCGGTCTCGCCACGAAGCAGGAGCAGCGCGCCCTTCTGGCCGATACCGACGGCGTGGTAAGGGCCGAGGAAGTGCCGCGCCGCATGGTCGATCAAGCGCTCGATCATGCTTTCGGCGCTGACCCAGTCGCCGATCCACAAAAACACATAGATTGACCAGATCAGGGCGATGCCGAGCGTCAGGGGTTGTTCGAGCTGCTCGGCCTCGCGAACGGTGTATCTGGCCGCTTCGACGGCCCGATCAGGCCGGCCGGTGAGCCAGAGCCCGCGTACCAGCGCAACCAGCGCAACGATGCGGTCGTCATAGCCGAGATGCCCGATGTTCAACCGCTGCGAGCTCGGGTTGTGCACCATGGCGCTCTCGCAGAATTGAACGGCCTTGTCCTGATTGCCGATCAGGTGGTGCGCCACGCCCAGCATCCATTCGACGTTTAGCGTGCTGGTCGGGTCATTGAGTCTTTTCGCAACGATCTCGCCCTGTTCGCCGGTCCCGAGCGCGCCGTGAAAATCCCCGACGCGGGTCAGGTAGATGTGCAGTCCGCGCAGCAGCCACAGTTGCCAATGCAAATCGTCGAGCTCCTGGGCGAGCTGCAGGCTCCGTGTGAAGGCCGACCGGACCGCGTCGGTATTTCCTTGCGTGAACATCACGGAGACGCCGAGCGCGGCCTGCAGGGTCATCTCCTGCCGGGGGTCCGCGGAGGCCGTTTCGAGGAAGGCCAGCGCCTGCTGTGTCCAACGGTAGCATTCCGTCAGCAGGGTAAGTTCGAGAAAGAACTGCGCCGCCGAAGCTGCCAAGTCTACCGCGATGGCGCGGTCACCCCCCTCGGAGAAGCTCCAGGTCAACGCGGCCCGCACGTTGGGCAGGTGATCGGCGTGCGGAAGGAAACCGCCCGCACTCTGCATTCCTGTCGACGTGAGCGAAATGTCCTGGAGAAAGTCGCGGAAATATTCTGCGTGGGCGCGCGCGACCCGAACGGCTTCTCCACTTTCGACCAGCTTGTCTACCGCGAAAGCGCGAGTCGTATCGAGCAGGCGATATCTCAGCCGCCGCTCCGCGGCAGAGGTCGCTATGAGGGATTTGGAGAGCAAATTCGAGATCGCCTCGACCGCGTCGGGCTCGCTGATGCTCTGGCACGATGCGACGGCCAGGGCGGCGTCGAGCGTGAACGGCCCGACGAACACCGACAAGGCACGCAACGTCGTGCTCTCGGTTGCCGGCAGCAGATCGTAGCTCCAGGCGAGCGCAGCACTCAGCGTCTGGTGCCGGGGGATCGCGGTGCGCCGCCCGCGCCACAGCAGCGAGAAACGGCTATCGAGCAGCGAGGCGGTGCCGGCAATTCCGTAGGCATTGACGCGGCCTGCGGCGAGCTCGATCGCCAAGGCGATGCCGTCAAGCCGTCGACAAATGTCGGCGACGAGCGGGGCATCGTCCTCGGTCAGCTCGAATTCGCTCAGGCTCTCGGCGATTCGTTCGACAAAAAGCTGGCTTGCGGGATAGGCCAGAACATCGGCGATCCCGAGCCCCTCGCGTTGCGGCGGGCAGTCCAGCGGGAACAGCCGATAGACGCGTTCGCCCTCGGTGCGAAGGGACTCGCGGCTCGTTGCCAGAACGTGCAATTGCGGCGCCTCCCGAACGAGGCGTTCGGCCAATGGTGCGAGCTCGTCGACGATGTGCTCGCAGCTATCGAAGATCAGCAGCATCTGCTGGTTGCGCAGGAACGTCAGCAACCCCGGTATCGCGTCCTCGGAGTTGACGGTCAGGCCGAGCGCGTTCGCAACGCTGCCCGCGACGAGCCTGGCATCCGTCAGCGCGCCGAAATCGACAAAGGTCACGCGACCTTCAAACGCCGGAAGCTCGCGATGTGCCACGGTAATCGCCACTGACGTCTTCCCGATACCGCCGGGGCCGACGATCGTGACGAACCGGTGCAGGGAGAGCTCGGACGAAATCCTTTCCACCGCGTCGTCTCGCCCGATCATCCTGGCGAGGGGCGCGGGAAGGGAGCGCGTGGGAGAGGTGATCTCGGCCGACCGAGCTTCAGTCGGCGCGGACCGTGACAGTGGAGCGGCGAAACAATAGCCGCGGCCGGGCACGTTGACGACATAGCGGGACCCCTCGCCGCTCTCACCGAGAGCCTTGCGCAGTGCCGTGATGTGGAAGCGCAGACTGCCTTCGTCCACATTCACATCAGCCCAGACCCGCTTGACCAGCTCGCGATTGTCCACGACTTCGCCTGCACGCTCGACGAGAACGATCAGGATGTCGAGCGCGCGGCCGCCGACATGGAGCGACGTGCCATCTTTCTCCAGCAGCCGTGACTTCGGCAGCAGTCGAAAAGGCCCGAAAGATATGGCCGAGTCCTGGATTTTAGTTTCTGGCACGCACCATTATCCGTCGAGATTCGTCTACGACTTCCGGAGCACGGGAAAAACTGGCAGCGCGTGGTCGGTTAGAGCTGATGGCGTAGCCGCACGGCCAAGAGGAACATAACAAAATCTTGCAACGTCTAACGAGCGAAAATCGCAGGTCTCCTCCAGTATGACTGCACGTCGTGACTGATTTTCAGCGGGGAGGCTACGATGCCCGGTATCGGAACGCGTGCAAAAGACAACATGATTCAATCGCCTCGGGTTGCCACGCTCGAGGATCAGGCGGATTGGGACCTCGTGCTGCGCGAATCCCATCATCGGATGAAGAATACGCTGACGTTGCTGGGCGCGTCGGTTCGTCGCGATTTCACGCGGGCACGTTCCGGCGATATTTCCGCTGCCGTGGACCAGTTCGAGCGACGCCTTGTCGCCTTCGGCAGGCTCTATCAACTTTTGTCTAATGACGATGATGGTTCGACGATCATTGTCGAGGAATTCCTCGAAAACCTCTGCGGAGCGCTGTCCGAGGCGCTGCTTGAGCCGGCGGGCATCCGTTGCGAGGCTGCGGTGGAAAGCGGAACTTTGCCAGCCTCACAATGCCATCGGCTTGCTCTGATGTTGACCGAATTGGTCACAAACGCGGCAAAGCATGCCTTTCCAAATAAGAAGGACGCGCTGATCCGGGTCGATGTGGTCTGCCGCGACGGCCGCTGGCTATGCACGGTAGCAGACAACGGGATCGGTGCGACTGCCCCCCTTCAAGGCACCGGCAGTCGTATTCTGGAAGGCCTTGCGCGCAGTATTCGTGCCCAGATGTATGGCGAGACAGGGCAAGGTGGTACGCGCGTCACCATTGCGATGTGAGCTCTTGCGGCATGAGGTCAGGACAAATCTGCCAGCAGCCGCTCTGCAGCGACGAGATCGGCTGTCTCAAAACCCTCGGTGAACCGGTCGAACGCAGGCCGGAGGATTTCGCGAGCGGCTTTGCGCTGGCCGCTACCAGCCAGCAGCTGCGCAAGATCGTGCGCTGCGCGCAGCTCCCAGCCTCGCGCGCCCTGGTCACGACTCAACGCGAGCGATTGTTCGAGACAGGCCTGAGCATCCGCGACGCGGGGCTGCGCCTCTGATTGCAGAAATCCTGCCTTCACCCGCAACAGTTCCGGCATGTAGCAGGTATCGCCATTGCTGCCGACGCGTCGGATCGTGTCATCCAGGTAAGCGCTTGCTCGATCGGTTCGGCCCGTGGCGGCCAAACCTTGTGCCAGCGAAATGTCGAACTCGGTGGTGATGAGTTCGTAGCGGACGGCGTGGATCGCGGTCAGGGAGGCACGGAGGCTCGCAACGCCGTCGACGGCATCGCCGCGACGAATCGCGAGTTGGGCTTTTCGCGCACGTCCGACAGCGGCGAGCGGACCTAGCGAATTGGTTTCGGCCATCGCAATCGAGGCGTCGATATGCCTCTCTGCATTGTCCAGATCTCCGGTCCACAGGAAGATCGATGCGGACCATGCGAGCAGCACGGTCACCGAAGCCGGGTGATCCATCTGCCTTGCGCCATCGACGAATTCCTGGACGCGTTGGACTGCCTGTGCCGGGTAGCCCTGGAGCCAGAGCGTGCGTGCGAGCGCAATGCCCGCCCGATAATGCCTGTCATGGACGAGATAGATCGTGCTGCTTTGCTGGGTTGGCGACCAGGTCTTGAAAAGCTCTTCGAGCTCGATGCGCGCGCCGTTAAGATCTCCCATCATAAGCAGCGAGCGGCCCAGGATCGAGCGTGCGAGCGCCAGCGCCGCGGGATCGTCGACGTCGTCGGCAAGGGTGCGGCAGCGCCGCGCGAAGGACAGCGCGGCGCTGAAGTCGCCGCCCCGAAAGTGGAACATGTGCAGCATGCCGAGAAGGCCGGCTTCATTCGACGTGTCGCGCTCCTCCTGTGCGATCGTCAGGCTGCCGTTCAGCGCGGCACGCGCGTGCTCGTTCTCCCCGTAAAGGTGCATCGACGCAATTCCGAGACCGGCGCGCAGGTGCATCTCCTCGGACTTGCTCATGGATTCGCCGGCGGCCAAGGCCCGTTCCGACCAGTGATGGCATTCGGGCAGCAGCGACATGGCGAGAAAGACCGGCGCTGCAGCCGTCGCGAGTTCGACGCCGGTTCGCAAATCGCCGTTCGGGCCAAAGCACCATTCCAGCGCGGCCCGAACGTTGCTGACGGCGGCAAAATAGGGTGCCCGTTCTGCCCCCGACATCAGGTTTGACCATTCGGAACCGGCCTGCACGAGCCATTCCCGGTAGTAGCGGGCATGGCGAACGGCAAGAGCAGTAGTTTCCTGCGCGTCCGCCTCCATATCGCGCGCATAGGCCCGCGTCGTGTCGAGCAGGCGGTACCGCATGGCGGTCCCGAGCGAACGCGTTGCGACCATCGATTTGGCGACGAGGCTGTCGATGGCCGCAAAAACATCGGCTTGATCGAGCCCGTCGCCGGCGACAACGGCCAGCGCCGCATCCAGCGGGAAATTGCCGACAAAGATCGCAAGCCTGAGCAGGACCATGCGCTCGGTTTCCGACAGCAGCCCGTAGCTCCAGTCCAGCGTCGCCTGCAGGGTCCGCTGACGGGCGGGCGCCGTGCGCGGCCCCGTCCATAGCTGCGCAAGCCGCTGGTCGAGAAGCGCCTCGGTCTGGTGCAGGCCGTAAACATCGACGCGGCGGGCCGCCAGCTCGATCGCAAGCGCGACCCCGTCGAGCTTTTGGCAAATCCGCGCGACGGCCGCGGCGTCGGAATCGTCGAAGGCCAGAGTCGCGCCGCTGGCCATCGCGCGTTCGACGAACAGCTGGGTCGCCGGAAATGTTCGGACGAGATCGGCCGAGAGTTCGCCGTCGTCGCGGGGATAGGCGAGGGGGTCCAGCCGGTAGACGTACTCCCCGTCGACCTGAAGCGTCTCACGACTGGTGGCGAGAATATGGACCTGCGGCGCGCTCTCGAAGATTGCCGCCGCGAGGGTCGCGACGGCGGCAATCAGATGTTCGCAGGTATCGAGAACGAGCAAAAGGTACTTGTCCCTGAGATAGGCAATCAGGCTGGACGTAACATCCTGGCTTTGCACGGACAGGCCGAGCGTGGATGCGACACCGGTGGCGACGAGACCGGGGTCGCTCAGCATGCTCAGGTCGACGAAGAGGACCGCGCCGTTGAAAGCTGCGCGCAACTGATGGGCCATTGCCACTGCGACAGTGGTCTTGCCGACGCCTCCTGAGCCTACGATAGTGACGAACCGCCTCGTGTGGAGTTGGTTCGACAGCCTTTCCAGGTCGTCCTCGCGGTCGATCATGACGCCCATCCGGCTCGGCAAATTGTAGTGCTGGAAGCCTGCGGAGCTGTCAGCGAGGGGTTGGGACTGTCTTCGGGCCGGGAGAGACCTTCGTGAAATCGGCGCGACAAAACTGTAACCGCGACCGGGGGCCGTCGAAATGTATCGCGCTCCGTCCCGTCCATCGCCGAGCGCCTTGCGCAAGGCCGCGACGTGGAAGCGCAGGCTGCCCTCTTCGACGGCAATGCCGGGCCAGACTGTTGCGATCAGTTCGCTCTTGTCGATGATTTCGTTCGGACGGGACAGCAGCGTCACGAGAATCTCGTAAGCTCGAGCTCCGAGCTCCACGTGGACAGTGTTCCTTGTCACCTGTCTCTCGTTGACGATCAGCTCAAAGGGACCGAACGAGATCGTTTCGTGGTTTTGCGCTGGCGGCGGCATCGTTGCGTCGTCTTTCTTAGCGCTTTGAATTGGTTTGGATTTTAAGGCGGAACCGGCGGCGGCGCCAGATCCAATCGGGCGGCGGCCCAATTGGGCGTCTCAGCGGCTTGCAACGGCTAACGGGCTCTAACAACCCATAACGAGCAATATTCCCCCGACCGCGCGAAGGTGAGCGTGTCGATTGAGGCTTCTGATGTTTGAAGCCCGATCATTAAACCAGGGAGCTCGCCATGACCACGACCGAGATGATCCGCGAAGCCGCCGCCAAGCCTTCAACGCGTGGAGTCGACGCCAAGGTCGAGGTCGTCGTGATTCCCGCGCCAAGGCCTTCTACATGCGGCTGGGTTGGAGACTGGACGCGGACTTCGCATCGGGCGATGGCTGGCGCGTGATCCAGTTCACGCCGCCGGGTTCGGCCTGTTCGGTGATCTTCGGCAAGAATGTCACGGCCGCTGCGCCCGGTTCCGCGCAGGGCTTGTACCTGATCGTTTCCGATCTGGAAGCGGCGCGGAAGGACCTGCTCGATCGTGGCATCGAGGTCAGCAAGCCTTTCCATGGTGCTGGAGACGTGCACGCCGGATCGGACGTGCCATATCTCTTCGGCCGCACGCGGGTCAGCGGTGTTGACCCGCAGCGCGGCAGCTACCGTTCCTTTGCGTCGTTCAGCGATCCCGATGGCAATGGATGGCTGTTCCAGGAGATCACGGTTCGGTTGCCCGGCCGCATCGAGGGAGCGGCGACGGCGTTCAATTCGCAGAATGATCTTGCCGGCGCATTGCGCCGTGCGGCGGCCGCTCATGGTGAGCACGAGAAGCGCACCGGCGGCCATGACGAGAATTGGCCGGACTGGTACGCCGATTACATCGTGCGCGAACAGTCCGGTGAACCTCCGCCGTCCTGACGCATTGCAGTCAGCAGTGTCTCGACGTGATACGGCGCGCGATGGTGCTCATCGTGCGCCGTATTCATTTGCATCGCAGTCACTGTCCCTCGCTGACCGCATCGCGCATGTCCGCGCTGCTATGTCGGCGACTCGCAACGGCTAACGCGGTCTAACAATCCATAACGAGCAAATTGCCGGCGCCTGAGCCAAGGTAGTTCCCGAACCGATCGATCTCGATGTCGGTCAACGTCGCCGAACAAAGCAAGGGAGATTTACAATGACACCAGCACGCGCCGACATCCTCAATCCTGATCGCCGCCAGTTGCTCAGCCAAGCTGCGATGGCCGCAGTTGCCGCCAGCGTCGCGAGCCTGCTGCCGCTGGATCGCACCGAGGCCGCGCCGAGCGGCGCCATCCGCCCCTTCCGCATCGACGTGCCTGAACAGGATTTGCTTGATCTGCGCCACCGTCTCTCCGCGACCCGGTGGCCGGATCGCGAGATCGTCGCCGATCAGTCGCAAGGCGTGCAGTTGACGACGGTGCAGCAGCTCGTGCGCTACTGGCAGACCGATTATGACTGGCGCAAGATGGAAGCACGGCTGAATGCGCTGCCCCAGTTCGTGACCGAGATCGACGGCGTCGACATCCATTTCATTCACGTGCGCTCGAAGCACGAAAACGCGCTGCCGATGATCGTCACGCACGGCTGGCCCGGCTCGATCATCGAGCAGATGAAGATCGTCGGCCCGCTCACCGATCCGACGGCGCATGGCGCAATGGCGTCCGATGCCTTTGATCTGGTGATTCCGTCGCTCCCGGGTCATGGCTTCTCGGGCAAGCCAACGTCGCTTGGATGGGACCCGCAGCGCATTGCGCGTGCCTGGGTCGTGCTGATGAAGCGCCTCGGATACACCCGTTATGTGGCCCAGGGCGGTGATTGGGGCAACGCCGTCACGGAGCAGATGGCGCTGCTGGCGCCGCCGGAGTTGCTGGGCATCCACACCAATATGCCTGCAACCGTGCCGGATGACATCGCCAAGGCGTTGCAGCCCGGCGGCTCGCCTCCGTCCGGCCTCTCAGGCGACGAGCAATACGCCTACGATCAGCTCGGCGACTTCTACAAGCACGGTCTCGGTTACGCGATCGAGATGTCGAACCGTCCGCAGACGCTCTACGGACTCGTGGACTCGCCGGCTGGTCTTGCGTCCTGGATGCTCGATCACGATGCGCGCAGCGCTGCGATGATCGCCCGAGTCTTCGACGGAAAGACGGAAGGCCTGTCACGCGACGATATCGTCGACAACATCACGCTTTATTGGCTCACCAACACCGCGGTGTCGTCGGCGCGCCTGTACTGGGAGAACAAGCTGGTCTTCTTCGAGCCCAAGCACATCAAGATCCCGGTCGCCGTCAGCGTCTTCCCGGACGAGATCTACGCTGCGCCGCGGAGCTGGGCCGAAAAGGCCTATCCAAAGCTGATCCACTACAACCGGCTCGACAAGGGCGGACACTTCGCCGCCTGGGAACAGCCCGCGCTGTTCTCTGCGGAAATGCGCACCGCGTTCCGCCCGCTGCGCCAGTCGACTTGAAAACAACGGGGCACGCGCGCAGGCGCGCGACCCTCCCTTTAAACCGCGCACAGGAGTGCACATTATGAACCGCCCCGAACGAACCTTCACGGCTGAGCAGATCCGGGTTGAGCGACCCTTGCCGTCCTATATGCGTGTCACCTTCGACATGCCGCCGGTGAATATCTTTGGTCCGCAGCATCTTCCGCTTCTCAACGACATCATCACCGCCATCGAGGCCGATCCGCAGCTCAAGGTGGTCGTGTTCGACAGCGCAGTCGAAGGCTTCTTCATCACTCACTACGATTTTCTGGCGCCGCTCGAGGACTCCATGAGCATTCCGCCCGGACCGACCGGCCTCCAGGCGCTGCCGGACATGCTGGTCCGTCTCAGCCGCGCACCGGTGGTGTCGATCGCCTCGATCCGCGGACGTGCGACCGGGGTCGGCAGTGAGCTTGCACTCGCAAGCGACATGCGCTTCGCCAGCCGCGAAAAGGCGATCCTGTCGCAATGGGAGGTCGGTGCGGGCCTGGTGCCAGGCGGTGGACCGATGGCGCGCTTGCCGCGCCTGATGGGGCGTGGTCGTGCGCTGGAGGTGCTGCTTAGCGCCGACGATATCCGAGGCGATCTCGCCGAACGCTACGGCTACGTCAATCGGTCGCTGCCGGACGCCGAGCTCAACGGCTTTGTCGAGGCGCTCGCCATGCGGATCGCGTCGTTCGACAAGGATGCCATTGCCGAGACCAAGCACCTCGTCGATGTTGCGAGCCTGCCGCCCGATATGGAGATCAAGCCGGAGTGGGACGCGTTCATGGCCTCCCTTGGCCGTCCGGCGAGCCAGAGCAGGATCAAGGCGCTGATGGCGCGCGGTTTTCACCGTGCGGGCGATGTCGAAAACCGGCTCGGCTTCCACGTCGGGCAGATCGGCGGCTGACGGAATCGCTGCAGCAATGACCGATCCGGCGCGACCGTAAATCGTGCCGGTCCAGTTCGGAACAATGGGAGCTGAAAATGGGCTTTACGATCAATATCAACGGCACGCCACGCAGTGTCGATGTCGACGGCGATACGCCGTTGCTTTGGGTGCTGCGCGACGTGCTCGGCATGACCGGGACAAAGTTCGGATGCGGCATGGCACTGTGCGGTGCGTGCACGATCCACGTCGACGGTTCCGCCATTCGTTCCTGCATCACAACCATCGACAGCATCGGCGACTCCAAGGTGACGACGATCGAGGCGATCGGCGCGACGCCGGCGGGCGCACGGATCCAGAAAGCCTGGCTCGACCATGAGGTCGCCCAGTGCGGCTACTGCCAATCCGGCCAGATCATGTCGGCCACGGCGCTCCTTGCTGACAAGCCGCGTCCGACCGATGCGGACATCGACGATGCCATGGGCGGCAACATCTGCCGCTGCGGCACCTATGTCCGCATCCGTGAGGCGATCAAGAGCGCCGCGCAAGGCCGGACGAAGGAGGGTTGACCATGTCTGTCGATCGCAACGCATCCCACGCAAAGCTCTCCCGTCGCAACTTTCTCATCAATAGCGCCATCGCGGGGAGCGGCCTCCTTCTCAGCGTGAGCCTTCCATTTGGTGAAAACAAGGCTGCGGGCGCCGAGGCGTTCATGCCCAATGCGTTCATTCGCATTGGCAGTGACGGTCAGGTCGTGCTGACCATGCCTTATGTCGAGATGGGGCAGGGCACCTACACCTCGATCCCGATGTTGATCGCCGAGGAGCTCGAAGTCGACCTGAAGCAGGTTCGGCTCGAACATGCGCCGCCGAACGAGAAGCTCTACGCCAATCCATTGCTGGGTGTTCAGGCGACCGGCAATTCGAATGCCATTCGGGGCGCCTGGAAGCCATTGCGCGAAGCCGGCGCGGCCGCGCGTCTGATGCTGACCGAAGCTGCCGCGAAGAGGTGGGGCGTCGATGCAAAGTCCTGTCGCGCGGAAGCGGGCGAAGTCATTCATTCCAGCGGGAGGCGCCTGTCGTATGGCGATCTCGCAGCGGATGCGGCGCGGTTACCGGTCCCGACGAATGTTGCGCTGAAGAGTCCCGACCAGTTCAAGCTGATCGGAACGTCAGCCAAACGGCTCGATGCGTCGGGCAAGGTCAACGGCTCTGTGGTCTATGGCATCGACGCCCGGCCAGCAGGGCTGAAGATCGCGACGCTTGCCCAGTCGCCCGTTCTTGGGGGCCGGGTGAAGCGCCTGGATGACAGCGCAGCGAAACAGGTCAAAGGCGTGCGGCAGATCGTTCGGCTCGATGATGCCGTCGCAGTCGTCGCCGATCACATGTGGGCCGCGAAGAAGGGCCTCGAAGCGCTCAAGATCGAATGGGACGATGGCGCCAATGCGGCCGTGAGTACCGATGACGTCGCCCGCGAACTCGAGCAGGCCGTCCTGAAGCCCGGCCCGGTCGCGCAAAACATCGGCGATGCCGACAAGGCGATAGCGGGCGCGGCAACTCGTGTCGGGGCGAGCTACCACCTGCCATTCCTGGCGCACGCCACAATGGAGCCGATGAACTGCACGGTGCACTTCCGCGGCAGCGAATGCGAGATCTGGGTCGGCACCCAGGCCATCGCGCGGGTGCAGGCCATGGCGGCCAAGGCCGCCGGGCTGCCGGTCGACAAGGTGACCGTCCACAATCACCTCATCGGCGGTGGTTTTGGCCGCCGTCTCGAAGCCGACGGCGCTGTCCGGGCCCTGCAGATCGCAAAGCAGGTCGACGGTCCCGTGAAGGTGGTGTGGACGCGCGAGGAAGATATCCAGCACGACATGTATCGGCCGTACTGGATCGACCGCATCGAAGCGGGGCTCGACAGGGACGGTAAGCCGGTCGCCTGGAGCAACCGTTTCGCTGGCTCCTCTGTCATCGCACGTTGGTTGCCGCCCGCGTTCAACAACGGGCTCGATCCGGATACCACGGAAGGCGCAATCGACCTGGTCTATGCGCTGCCGAACTTTCACATCGAATACGTCAGGGTCGAGCCGCCGGGCATCCAGACCGCGTTCTGGCGCAGCGTCGGTCCCTCGCACAACGTTTTCGTCACCGAAAGCTTTATCGACGAGCTCGCGGCGGCAGCGAAGCAGGATCCAGTGGCCTATCGCCGTGCCTTGCTCGATCACAATCCGCGGGCAAAGGCTGTGCTCGATCTCGCTGCCGAAAAGGCCGGGTGGGGTGCGCCATTGCCGAAGGGCTGGGGTCGCGGCGTCGCCTTGCAAAACGTCTTCGGCAGCCTGCTGGCGCAGGTTGCCGAGGTCGAGATCGCGAAGGATGGCTCCGTCCGTGTCCATCGCGTCGTGTGCGCGATGGATTGCGGCACCGTAGTCAATCCAAATACGGTGCAGGCGCAGATCCAGAGCGGCGTGATGTTCGGCGTGACCGCCGCGCTCTATGGTGAGATCACGCTCAAGAACGGCCGCGTCGAACAAGGGAATTTCGACACCTACCAGATGCTGCGCATCAACGAGGCGCCCGTGGTCGAGGTCCATCTCGTAAAGAGTGCGGAGCCGCCGGGCGGAATGGGCGAGGCCGGCACATCGGGCATCGTTCCCGCCATCGCCAACGCCGTATTCGCAGCCTCAGGCAAGCGGTTGCGAAAGATGCCGATCGACCCCAACTCGCTCAAGGCATGAGCAGAAGCAAAGATAGCAAGGAGACATCATGATCCGCAAGGCAAAGGCATTTTGGCGCGGCACCGGCCGGGATGGCAGCGGGCACCTGTCGAGCGAGTCAGGCGTGCTCGCCGAGACGCCCTATTCCTTCAAGACCCGCTTCGAGAATGAGAAGGGCACCAATCCGGAAGAACTGATCGCAGCAGCGCATGCCGGCTGCTTCACGATGGCACTGGCCTTCGGCCTGCAACTCGCGGGCTTCACGCCGACAGAACTGTCCACTGAAGCCGCCGTCACGCTCGATCCGGATGGCAAGGGCTTCAAGATCAGCAAATCGGCGCTGACCCTGCGCGCCAAGGTGGCGAATCTCGACGATGTCGGCTTTGCCCGTATCGCCGGCGAGGCCGAGAAGAATTGTCCGGTATCGAAAGTGCTCAATGCTGTGATCACGCTCGACGCCAAGCTGATCTAGCCAGATATCAGAAGGAGCGGTGCCATGACCCGCCAACATCAGCCCGACGAGGACCGGTTCCGGGCAATCCTCCCCGAGGACATCGCATGGAAGCCGTTTCCGGCGTTTCCGGCCGGAGCGCGGCTGGCCGTCATGGTCGGCCACCCCGCGGAGCCCGGTCCTTACGTGGTGCGGGTGAAGGTGCCTGACGATACCAAACTGATGCCGCACAAGCATCCTGAGGATCGCATCTACACGGTGATGTCGGGCGTGTTCTATATTGGGCTTGGCGAAGTCTTCGATGCCGACACGATGAAGGCCTATCCGCCGGGCAGCGTCATCGTTCTGCCCGGCGAGACCTGGCATTTTCATTGGGCGAAGTCGGGCGAATATATCACGCAGGTTTCGGCGATCGGCCCGCTCGGTCTCGAATATCATGATCTGCATGATGATCCCCGTCACCAGAGCGCCTGAACCGGCGTGGTCGGGCGGATAGCTTGAGGTAGGTGTCACATGCTTATCACGGGTATCGAAGCGATCCCGCTGCGGATTCCGTTTATAGCGGGAACGAAGTCCGAGGCGTCGGCCTGGGGCGACGGCAATCTTCCTGCAGCGGATTCCTTACTCGTTAAGGTCACCACCGACCAGGGATTGACGGGATGGGGCGAGGCATTCGGCTTTCGCGCGGTTGCCTCCGCCAAGCTTGCGATCGATAAGTTGATTGCGCCGATGTGCATCGGCAAGGATGCGACCCGGATCGGGGACATCATGCTGGACGTGCAGAAGAAGCTGCATGTTTTCGGGCGCGGCGGGGCTCTTCTCTTCGCCATCTCGGCAGTCGACATCGCGCTTTGGGATATTGCGGGAAAGGCCGCGAACATGCCGCTGTGCCGGTTGCTCGGCGGCGGCGCGTCCGATCTTCCCTGCTATGCGAGCCTGGTCCGTTACACCGATCCTGATCTCGTCCGGAGCAGCGTAAGGCAAGTGATTGAGGCTGGCTTCGGCACGGTCAAGCTCCATGAGATCGAACTGCCTGCCATCCGTGCCGCGCGCGAGGCGGCGGGACCCGGTGTTGCGCTGACGCTCGATGTCAATTGCCCCTGGACGCTCATCGAGGCGCGCGCCGTTGCGGACGACCTCAGGGCGATCCAACTCAAATGGCTCGAGGAGCCGCTTTGGCCACCGGAGAATTTTGACGGCCTTGCGAAATTGAGGCAGGCGACGGGTATCCCGATTGCCGCCGGCGAGAACGTCTCGACGTCGATGGACTTTGAACGCCTGCTGGCAGCCAAGGCCGTCGACTTCGTGCAGCCCAGTCCCGCCAAAATGGGCGGCGTCACGGAGTTACGCAAAGTCTTCCCGCTGGCCGCTGTCCACAACATCACGGTGATGCCGCACTCCTTCTATGATGGGCCCGGCCTGCTCGCGGCGATCCACGCCACGGCGGCACTTGGTACGGCCGATTCCATGATCGAGTGGCGTTGGTTCGATCTGGAAGCGACGACCTATGGTGAAGCCCTCAGGCCGAAGGGCGGTCGGATTGCCGTGCCGCAAGGTCCGGGCCTCGGAATCGATCCTGATCCGGATGTCATCCGGAAATATCGGCTATCGCAGTGACTGGCTATGATCCGGATAAGTTGGAGGACGTGACATGACGACGGAACGCGCGGTTCTTGCCGGAGGATGCTTCTGGGGCATGCAGGATCTCATCCGCAAGCAGCCCGGTGTGATCTCGACCCGCGTCGGCTACACGGGTGGACATGTCAGGAACGCGACCTATCGCAACCACGAAGGGCATGCCGAGGCAATCGAGATCATCTTCGATCCCGCGAAGACCAGCTACCGCACAATGCTGGAATTCTTCTTCCAGATCCACGATCCGACGACGCTCAATCGTCAGGGCAATGACTGGGGCACCAGCTACCGGTCCGCGATCTTCTACACGTCGGACGAACAAAAGAGAGTCGCCGAAGACACGATCGCCGATGTCGAGGCATCACATTTATGGCCCGGCAAGGTGGTGACCGAGGTGATGCCCGCCAGCGATTTCTGGGAGGCCGAGCCCGAGCATCAGGATTATCTCGAACGTTATCCGGACGGCTACACCTGCCACTTCATCCGGCCTGGCTGGAAATTGCCGCGGCGGTCAGAAGCAGCGCGAGGTTAGACATGGCCAAGGGCTATTGGATCACCTTCTATCGCTCGATCTCTGATCCGGGGGCGCTGGCTGCCTATGCCAAGCTCGCCGGGCCCGCGATCACAGCGAATGGTGGTCGCTTCCTTGCTCGCGGCACTGCTGCAAAGGCTTATGAGCAAGGCATCGCGCAGCGCGCAACCGTTACGGAGTTCGACAGCCTCGAACAGGCTATCGCGGCGCATGAGAGTGCTGCCTATCAGGAGGCGCTCAAGGCGTTGGGCAGTGCCTGCGAACGCGATGTCCGTATTGTCGAAGGACTTGGCTGAAGACCACCTGGAAGCGGAGACGGAGCCATGACGACGAAGCAACGGACCGCGCCGCTCAGCCCGCCCCCGCCCGGCATCCGCAGATTACTTTCACCGCCTTCCGGGCAAGTTCCCGCAGTTCGGGTCGGCGGGCGCCGGCGCGGGCGCGGATGGCGATGGTATGCATCGTGGCTGACGCGAGAACCGCGAGCGCCGCCGGGTCTGCATCGCGGCTTAGCTCGCACTTGTCTTGTGCACGGCGGAAGCGCGCTTCGAAATCCGCGTCGATCATGCGTAGTCCCGCCGCAACACTGTCCCGGATCGCTGAATCTTCCGCGACCTCGGTTACCGCGGTTCCGATCACAAAGCAGCCGCGCCCGGGTCCTTTTCCCGAGAAATAGATCGACAGAGCAGCGTCATAGGCAAGCATCAGCGCTTCCTCCAGGGGATGATCCCCTGCGAGGGCCTCGCGCGTCGCGGCCAGGCTCCTCTCCCAATAGCGCGCGAGCGCCTCGAGATAGAGCGCGTGCTTGTTCCCGAATACCGCATAGAGGCTCGGCGGGCTCATCCCGGTGGCCGCTGCCACCTTGTCCAGGGAGGTTCCGGAGTAACCGGTCTTCCAGAACGTTTCCGTTGCCCGCTTGAGGGCTGTGTCTGCGTCGTAGGCCGGTGGCCGTCCGCGACGCACGGGGCCGGTTTGGCGGTTTTGTCGTGCCATAGCGTGAAAACCTCAGGTCCTGACTGCACACGTATATTTGTATATATCGTTACAAAAATCAATGGGCTTCCGTCTTGATCGCCGCGCTAGGCTACAATATTTGTAACGAACGTTAAAAAACGAATTGAAGATGAGGGCTTTCGATGCGTTTCAATTTTGCGCCAATCGCCGGCTGGTTTGGCGATCGCGGAATCTTCCGTGAAACCGGGAGTACTGCGCCATTAGGTTCGGAGCTCGCAAAGCGATTGCGCCGGCCGTTGATGCTTGTGGTGCCGGCCGTCGTGGCGGTATTTGGCGCTGCTCTGTATCTGGCTCAGGAGCAGTACGTCTCCACCGATGACGCTTTCGTTCGCGCAGCAAAGGTGACCATCAATGCCCGCGTTTCCGGTCAGGTGGTTGAAATCGCCGTGCGGGATAACGAGCGCGTTCGACAAGGTCAGGTCCTGTTCCGCATTGATCCGGAGCCCTATCAGATTGCCGTCGATCAGGCGGAGGCGCGGCTTGGCAGCGCGAGGCTCCAGATTGACGCTCTGAAGGCGACCTACCGTCAGCAACAGGCGGAGCTGCAATCGGCAAGGGAATCGGCTGCGTTCGACGAACGCGAGTTCGATCGCAAGAAGACGCTGGTCGCCTCCGACTTCACGCCGCGCGCGGTCTACGAACGGGCCGAGACGGATTTCAAGGTCGCCCGCCACCGCATGGCGTCGATCGAACAGCAGGTCGCCAACACCGTGATCGCGCTCAACGGCGACCCCGATATCGATGTCAATCGCCACCCGACAGTTCGTGCGGCCGGAGCGCAGCTCGAGCGTGCGCGTCTCGATCTCTCCTATGCCACGGTGACGGCGCCTGACCACGGTATCGTCACCCGAGTGGACGATCTGCAGGTCGGCGCTTTCGTCAATGCCGGGGCATCTACCTTCTCGCTGTTGTCGAGCCGACACGTCTGGATCGAGGCGAATTTCAGAGAAACCGGCCTGACCCACATGCGTCCGGGCCAGGAGGCGACGATCGACGTCGACGCCTATCCGGATCGCAAGTTCAAAGCGCACATCGTCAGCATGAGTCCCGGGACCGGGTCGGACTTCTCGGTCCTGCCTCCGGAAAATGCGACCGGAAACTGGGTCAAGGTCGTTCAGCGTCTGCCTGTGCGCCTTGAGCTCGACGATCTCGATACGAGCCGGCCGCTGTTCTCGGGCATCAGTGTGACGGCACGGGTCGATACCGGCTATCGCCGCAGCTGGCCGCATCTGCTTCAGCCCGCGCTCGCGACGGAGGGCAAATGAGCACGTCCGTTCCATCGGCTGGCGGCCGTCACGCGATATCCGCGGCGACCCTCATGGCGACCTATATGCAGGCCGTCAATATTTCTGTACCGAACGCCGCGCTACCGCACCTTCAAGCGACGCTCTCGATGGCCAATGACGAGGTCGGCTGGGTCTTTTCGTCGTATATCGCCGCCAGCGCCGTAACCATGTCGATCACGCAGTGGCTCGCGGGACGCTATGGCCGGAAGGCTGTCTATCAAGCCGCCGTCACCATCTTCGCGCTCGGTCTTGTTCTCGACACGCTGGCGACAACGTCTATCCAGTTCGTGTTGGCAAGGATCCTCCAGGGCGCGGCGAGCGGTCCGCTTGCGCCGCTTTCGCTGGCGATCCTTCTCGAGGTGACGCCGCCGGCGCGACATGCGCGCATGAGCCTGGCATGGACCGTGTGCTCCTTGCTCGGCATCAGCACCGGCCCCGCCATTGGCGGCTGGCTTAGTGAATATTATGGCTGGCCATCGATTTTCCATTTCAGCCTGCCGATGGCAGGCTTCATCTTCCTGACGATGGCCCGGCTGTTGAGCGAGAAGCGGGCGGAGCGGAGCCAGCCTTTCGACTTCTTCGGCTTGGCGACGTTCTCCATCGGCATGATCGGGCTGCAAGCGTTGCTCGATCGTGGCGAACGCCTCGAATGGTTTGCGTCGACGGAGATCTGGGTCGAAGCGATCGCCTCGGTCCTGGGCTTCTATCTGTTCATCGTCCACGTCATGACGACCAAGGAGCATTTTCTCCGCACGGCGCTGTTCAGGGATCGTAATCTCGTCCTCTCGACGGTCATCTCATTTGCACTTGGCTTCGTCCTGCTGCCGACCCTGGCGTTGACGTCTCCGATGCTCGAGGAATTGCTCAACTACCCGGTCGATACCACGGGCTATATGACGATTCCGCGCGGTGTGGCGCTCGTTGGTGCGCTGGTGCTGACCAGCCTGGTCCCGACGCAGGTCGACTATCGGCCGTTCCTGATAGGGGGAATGACGCTGGTCGTCTATGCGAATTGGCTGATGCTCGGCTATTCGCCGGCAATGGATTGGCGGCCGGTGGTCGAGGCCGGCCTGCTTCAGGGGGCGGGCATCGGCATGCTGTTGCCTGCGCTTGCCAGGGCCGCCTTTGGCACGCTTGATCCGAAGCTCCGCCCGGAAGGCAGCGCGCTGATCAACCTGTCGCGGCTCTATGGCAGCACGATCGGCATCGCGGTGGTCCAGCTCTTTTTCTATGCCAACACTCAGGCGATGCACATAGCACTCGCCAAGAACCTCACGCCGTACCGTGTCGCAGCGAATTCAGCGGGCTCTCTCGGGAAGCCGGACCTTGCAGTTCTCAATGGATTGGTGACGCGCCAGGCGGCCACGGTCGCAGTCATCGACCAGTTCGAGATCCTGATGTTCGCCATGCTGGTCGTGATCCCGCTCGTGTTCTTTCTCCGCAAGCCGCGTCTCGCCGGTTGACGCCCTGGTGCGATGAAATGACATCGCATCGTCAATTTCGATCATTTCGTCCTCCGCTCGTCCAGGAGCCGGGGATAAACAAAGGAATAACAGCATGACGACGTCAGATTCGCTTCGCAATACGAGGATTCCGACATTTGGGTCCGGGACGATTCCCGCTGTGGGATTTGGTACGCTCATTCCAGACCCGCTCGTGACCAGGCGGGCCACCAAGGCCGCATTGGAGGCGGGATTTCGACATCTCGATTGTGCGGAGCGCTACCGCAACGAAGACGCCGTCGGCGAAGCTCTGCAAGAGGCGTTCAAGGCAGGGGCACTTCATCGTCGGGACCTGTTCCTGACGACGAAGCTATGGAACACCAATCACCGGCCGGAGCGAGTGAGGCCTGCCTTCGACGCCAGTCGGCGGCGACTGCAAGTCGATGATATCGATTGCTACATCATACATACCCCCTTTGCCTTTCAGCCCGGCGACGAGCAGGACCCACGAGATGAGCGCGGTCAGGTCATCTATGATTCAGGCGTGACGTTGGCGGAAACATGGGGTGCACTGGAGCGCCTGGTCGATGAAGGGCACTGCAAATCGATCGGTTTGTCAGACATTACTCTAGAAAAGCTGCGCGAGATCGTAGCGGTCGCCCGGATCAGGCCGGCCATGGTGCAGGTGGAATCGCATCCGTATCTTCCCGAATGGGAGCTGCTCGACTTCTGCCGCGAGCATGGAATTGTACTCCAGGCGTTTGCTGCGCTGGGACATGCGATGAAGCCGAACCTCCTCGATGACCCTGTGATCACCGCCATAGCAGAACGTCTTCAAAAGACGCCCGCCCAGATCACCTTGGCCTGGGCTGTTCAGCGAGGGACCGCATTCCTGACGACCTCGACCAATCCCCGGCGCATCCACGAGAACATCGATATCTCGACGCTGCCGGAAGATGCGATGCGTCAGATGCGGGAAGAGATCACGACAAATGTCAGGTTCAACACTGTTGTCGAGACGGGCGTGCCCGGATTCATCCCTCGCGCGCAATGAATCGGATAGCCGAGCGGTCTCTGGGCGCAGAGAGTGTGGTGCTCCGTGATTGGAGTCCCTTCGGGTTGGAAATGTGCGGGTATTTTGGCCAACGATCTTTGCTGGCATCGACTGTCAGTGACGAAGTTGTTCGATGAGACCGCGCGCGACACGTATATCAGCAATCCCGGCGCCTTCAGTCAACGGCCTGCACACGTCTTCCAGAACCTCTGCCGCCTCCGCATTGCGGCCCTGGGCCATTCCGAATCGCGCGATGCTGATCGCGCATCTAAGCTCCCAGAAGCGTGCACCTTGTTGCGATGCGATCTCCATCGCTTCACGAAAGCAGGCTTCCACGGTGGATGGGTTTTGCGCGTCCTTGAGCAGCAGCTCACCCTTGATGCGGATCAGCTCCGGCAGATACCATCTTTCCTGCCGGTCATTGCAGCGCTTCAAGATATCCTCGATCCCGGCAAGGCCGCGATCGGCCTGACCGGCCTCTCCAAAACGTGCTGACAGTTCGCCAAGCAGCGGAAGAAATCGAGGCAGGAAGCGGGCATCGCCCGCGCGATTGAGCTCGTCGCGCAGCAGCGGCATGCCGGTCTCGACGTCCCCACGCTTGACGATGATCATCGCGTTGAAGGCGCGGGCCCAGAGAGCCCAGAGTCTGATGCTATGGCGCTCGGCATGCACAAGCAGCTCGGTGCCGTAGCGTTGGGCGGCATCGTAATCGCCGGCGAAGAAGGCGAGCAGGCAGGCGCTTTGCCCGAGCACGCTGCAGAAGGTCAGGGCGTGGCCGTTCGCCCGTCCTTCCTCGATATTGTCAGCGGCAAGTTCGAGAGCTTGGTCGGCCAGCCCCTGCAGCCAGAGGATCCGTGCCCGGAAATATTGCGTCGATACCCTGAGGTCGAGCGGGAAGATCTTTGGCTTCTCAGCCAGCATATGAAGCGCGACGTTCACGCGGTCGATACGAACTCGCGCTTCGGTCTGGTCTCCGAGATAGTGCAGGGCGACGGCCATGAGTCGGTCTGCCAGCATGAGATCGGTCTTGTCGGATGAGCTTGTGGCCGTCGTCGTAAAACGCTCGGCGAGTGCGCGCGCCCTGCCGAACTCGCCATTGTTGAACTGGTCGATGCACAGCCCCCACAGGGCCCTCAGCCGAAAGTCCTTGTCGTCGAGCCGCTCCGCCAGTTCGAGGGTCGCTTCAAGGATTGGCCGGGCTTCGCGCGCGCGGCCTTCGCCATACATCAACGACCAGCCCAGGGCCGCAAGGAGCTGCATGCGAAGCCGATCAGTGCCGCTGGCCTTGTCTTCGAGCGCCGCAAGCGCAGCGCGTGTGCGCTCGCGGCATTCGGCAAATAGCGATAGGCGTACCCATAATGTAACGGTGGCCGCCGTGAGCGCGATGCCGAGCGGGGCGTCGCCTTCGGGCGAGAAGGCCCAGTCCATAGCTGCACGCAGATTGTCGAGCTCACCGCCGTAAAGGTTGAGCCACGCGTGCAGGGGCGTCGATGTCTCGGTCTCTGCACGGTGAAGCAAGTCACGAAAATGCTCTGCATGAAGCTGTGCAACGCGTCGTGCGTCTCCCGACGCGGCGAGTTTTCCGAACGCGTAGGTGCGTGTCGTATCGAGCAGGCGATAGCGCAGGGTCCGTCCGCTGGACGTTGAGATCAGCGATTTCGTGACCAGATTGTCGATCGCCTCGCTTGTCTCTGCGGGGTTCAGTCCGTCACCGGATGCGATGGCAACCGCAGCCTCCGCCGTAAAGGGTCCCACGAACACGGACAGCCGTCGCAGGATGGCGCTCTCGGATTCCGGCAGAAGGTCGTAGCTCCAATCGAGCGCGGCGCTTAGTGTCTGGTGCCGCGGTATCGCCGTGCGCCTGCCGCGCCATTGCAACGAAAAACGACTGTCGAGAAGCGATGCCGTCCCAGCGATGCCGTACGCATTGACGCGGCCCGCCGCCAGTTCGATCGCCAGCGCGATGCCGTCAAGGCGCCGGCAAATGTCGGCGACGAACGGCGCCTCTTCCGCGCTGAGCTCGAAAGAACCGGAACCCTGGGCGATGCGTTCGACGAAGAGTTGCGCCGCAGGAAAGGCAAGAACTTCGGCGACGCTGAGGTCGTCGCGCTGCGGCGGGCAGTCGAGTGGATATAGACGAAAGATGCGTTCGCCTTCGCTGCGAAAGGACTCGCGGCTGGTTGCAAGAACGTGCAGTTGTGGCACGTCGCGAACGAGGCGCTCGGCGAGGGACGCGAGGGTCTCGAGCACATGTTCGCAGCTGTCGAAGATCAGGAGGGTCGATCTCGCCTGCAGATGCGTCAGCAGCGCCGGTATCGGGTCGTCCGCGTTGGTGGTCAGCCCGAGTGCGGAGGCAATGGTGGTTGCGGCAAGGTTCGGGTCTCTCACCGGTCCAAAATCGACGTAGAAAACTTGTCCGCGAAAATCTGCCGAGCGGCGATGCGCGACGGTTATGGCAACCGCCGTTTTGCCGATGCCGCCCGGTCCGACCACGGTGACGAAGCGGTAAAGTGAAAGCCCGCTCGATATCTTTTCAATGACGTCATCCCGCCCGATCATCTTTGCGATCGGAGGAGGCAATAGCGAGCGCGGCGATGCGGTTTCGATCGCGAGGGGCGGCGCCGGTTGCGCGAGGGGCGCAGCAAAGCAATAGCCACGCCCGGCGACGTTCACGACATAGCGGGTTGATTTGCCGGTGTCGCCGAGCGCCTTGCGCAAGGCGGCGATGTGGAAGCGAAGACTGCCTTCATCGACATGCACGTCGGCCCAGATGCGCTTGACGAGCTCTCGCTTGTCGATCACCTCGCCAGGCCGTTCGGCCAGGACAATGAGGATGTCGAGCGCGCGGCCGCCGATATGAAGCGGCACGCCGTCCCTCTCCAAGAGCCTGGACTTGGGGAATAGACGAAATGGCCCAAAAGAAACGGCCGAGTCCTGATTGTTCTTGTCTGGCACGCGCCATTGCCCCCTCGGCAGGGAGTCGAAATTATCTGGTATTGATTTACCAGATCGATGCGTGGAGTACACTAGCCGGAAGCAGCAGGCGAGATCCGGTGCCCCATCTGGTTGTTCGGTTGTGGCTGATGTCACGTAAATGTCGTGTCCAACGAATGACTTAGGCCGGTGACGTAGGAGTGGGCCCAATTCGCAGGCAATTGGATTTGATTGTGAGAAAGGCTTGCTCTCACTGATACGGCTGACGCGGTGCGATCGATGGCTTCGAATTTGCTGGGAATTGTTGGAAAGGTCTCGTCGCCGACCTGTCGTTGTCGTCTCCCGGAATAGAACAATGTCGCTCCCTTCACGCCGACAATTCATCAGCGCTGCCGGAGCCGGCGCGCTTGCGGCCATCGCAAGCAAGGGAAGGGCTGCCGACTATCCGACGCGCCCCATTCGATTGGTCATTCCATATGCCGCGGGCGGATCGGGTGATCAGATCGGTCGCCCCTGGGTCGAAAAGATGACGTCACAGCTCGGTCCGGTCTTTGTCGAGAACATCGGCGGTGCTGGCGGAGCGATCGGCACGGCCGTGGTCGCGCGCGAAAAGCCCGACGGCTATTCGCTTCTGCTCGGCAATGGCAGCACCCAGGTCATCATTCCCTTGGCGGAAAGTCCCGCCTATAGCGCCCGGGACTTTCGAGCCGTCTATCGGCTGGTCTCGAGCGCACTCGTCTTCGCGATTCATCCATCAGTCCCCGCGCAGGATCTGCAAGGACTGATCAGCTACGCCAGAGCTAATCCCGGCAAGCTGTCCTACGGCACGCCGGGTGTCGGCACCGGCAATCACCTCGTTGGCGAAATGTTCAAGCGGCAGTCGGGTGGGCTCGATATCGTCCACATTCCCTATCGCGGCGTGGCGCCGGCAACGAACGATCTCGTCAGCGGTCAGATCCCGCTGCTCATCGCTGTCATGTCGATGCAACTCCAGCAACTCGGCCGCGCCGGCAAGATCAGGCTTCTCGCTGTTACCACCGACGCGCGGCTCAGTGGGACGCCAGAAGTACCGACCGCAGTCGAATCCGGCATGCCGGATCTCCGATATGAAGGATGGTTCGGTTTGTTTGTACCCAGCCTGACCCCGGATGCGATCGTCGACCGGATTGCGCAATCGACACGCGCGGCAATGGCCGATCAGGCCTTGCAGGCAGCTTATCGTTCGCAAGGCCTGGAGCCGGACCGCGACTCCAGTCCCGACAAGTTCGAGCGTGTCGTTGAAGCGACGTCTGCAAGCCTGGGGCCGGTGATCAAGTCGATCGGACTGAAGGCAGGGTGAGCGATGTTTACGCTCTGCCCCTCGCAGCCGATATTTAAGAGGCAGGCGCAATTCGCCGCGTGGGCCCATTGGTAGGAAAAAACGTCGCGGCTCTGGCAACTGTCGTTGAATTCGCGAAGACGGAAGGCCGGCCGATGACGCAAAGAAGATGTCCAATGGTCTACTTTGGCCGCCGTATGCCTAGACAAAGCCCTTAGGCTGCACTCCGTGGCTATGCACGACGTGCGATCCTGTCCGCCCTGATTTCTGCTCGGGTGCACCGGTTGCGCTTTGATCACCTTCAACGAGTCGGCGCACCCATTCGCCGAGGCGCTCGGCAACCTTGTGCCACTGGGGGTTGGCTCCCCTGCCGCTCATCGCCCGCTATCTCAAGGCGGTTGGCGCTCCCCGCGAGGTCGCAAGCGCGAAAATTCGGCGAGCTTTCTACGGACCCCTGTTTTCCGGCGGTTTCGCGAGGGAAAACGGTACAATCAAGGTGACCGGAAAGCCGCGGTGATAAGGGGGGCTCGGGGGTGAGAGGGCTGTCGGTCTATGTCTTTGATTTCAGACAATAATATTGCAACCCTAGCGGGAATCCCTCCCTCTCCGCCATAATAAAACGGCTTCGAGAAAGCCCCGTAAAATCAGGTCTTACTGGACGCCAGAGGTCTCTGGTGTAGCCCCAGGGTGTAGCCCCGAGGGTAGCTCTAACCTGCCATGGCAGGCCGAGATTTTCAATGCCCGTGGGTGCACTGGCGTTAATCGGCAACCTTGGGGCCGAGTCCGCACCAAGGCGTAGGTTGATCGGCGGCAGTGATCGCGAGCGGCCGGCCATTTTGGCCAATCTCAAGGCGAGCCGTGCACACATCTTCCGGATTGACCCGCTACTCCCGGGCGTGGCGCAAGGAGGTTTTCAGCCTTTCTCTCTCCCGTTCCCATCGCGTAGCTTCGACCTGCAACTGTTCTCTAGTGCGTCGCGCTCGGCTTCCAGTCGGGGGATCGTCTCGTCGTGCTCTCGTTCGGCCTTCTGAAGAGCAGCCTCCGCCTTCGCAATCGCCTTCTCGCGACGTTCGAGGTCCCTTTGCCTTGCGGCCTCCTCGCGCCGGCGCTCGGCCTCACGGCGCTTCTGCTGCTTCTCGAAATCGGCGCCGGCCTTTCGCGCCTCCCGTTCGCTGATCTTGGAAGGGGGGGCGCTTTGCCGGCTTCGCGCGACGATTTTCCCGCCGAGCCCTGTCCTCGCCGTTTCCCAGGTCGGACGGCAGATCCGAGTGCTCGGCGAAGCGCCCGCTCGATTCCGCGGGCCGCTTGAGCACTACGCCGGGCCTGGACATGGTCGCGGCGACCACGTCCGGATCGTCCGTTTCTTTCGCGACGCCCTGATGGAAGAGATTGCTGCCTGCGCCCCAAGCTTCGAGCGCCGCCTTCATCGACGGCGCCGCGATCGCAAGATCGTAGAAGCCCAGCGAGGTCTGAAATGTCTTGAGCTTCCTGGCTATGAAACGTGCCGGCTTGCGGCTCTCCTAGCGCCTACGGGCGCCCCAGATTCCGAACAAGAACGCGACGAAGAGCGACATTTGATTTGGCGTCGACCTCTTGTGTTGTTTCTAGTTCGGCCGGTTCTACTTCGCCAGTCCTTTGGCAGCGTGAGCGCTGGCCCAAAGAGATCCAGGGTTGATCCGATCGGGGTAGACGGCAAGCATGCGGTCATAAAGCTGCTGCGCCGTCTCGCTCTCATTGTTGAGTTGATCGAAGTCGCGAATGTACTGGCGCGTTGCGTCGATGTGGCTCGGGTTGTTGTCGGGATCAAGCGGACCGTGGCCCACGACGACGGCGGTCGGATTTACCGCAGCGATCTTGTCGATCCCCGCGAGCCATGCCTGCCGACCAGTTTGACCAGCCTCAGCGAGAAACGGATGCGTCTGGTTGTAGATTGCGTCCCCGGCAATGACGAGCCCAAGCGACGGTACGTAGACGGCCGTGGTGTCGTCGGTGTCCGTGTGGCCGGTATCGATCACACGAAATTCGTGCCCCTCCAGCTCGAAGCTGCTGGCGTCAAGCTTCT
>NZ_FNCU01000037.1:0-81609 GCF_900099855.1 Bradyrhizobium sp. Rc2d
TTCTTGTTGCGCTTGACGTAGGGCTTCACATAGGCCGGCGGCATCAACCGCACCTCGTGGCCATACCGGCCGATCACGCGCGCCCAATGATGAGCGCTGCCGCAAGCCTCCATGCCCACCAGGCACGGCGGCAACTGTGCGAAAAACTTCTCGACCGAGGCTCGCTTGAGCTGGCGCCTCACCACCACAGCTCCCGACGCGTCAATCCCGTGGACTTGAAAAACGTTCTTCGCCAGATCAACCCCAATCGTGCTAATCTTCGTCATGGACGGCTCCCTTTGTCTGGTTCGACTCAACATCACCAGTCTGGCACACCGATGCCGTTCGGGGGCCGTCCATCCCATCATTGCGAGCCGACGGGTCCGCGCGAAGCGCGGCCCGATGACAGGCTCCGCGAAGGAATCCAGACTGGCTCTGCGGCGGGACTCTGGATTGCTTCGCTTCGCTCGCAATGACGAAGAATGCGGCGACAGCAGCGCATCACAACGCACCGGCGAGCGTGCGGAGACAACCCCTCACCCGAGCGAGCTTGTGTCTCCTGGCGGTGCTGCCCTCTCCCGCAAGGGGAGAGGGCACTGCAATGCGCAGTCGCTCGCTATTAATGCGTGCCCGACCATATCTGAAAGCATCCGATCGCGATCTCGATCACGATCAGCACCACAATCGCGATTTCGAGGCGGAGCGAGCGCTGGGTGTCGATGATGTCGGTCAAGGCGTTAGCGGTCTCCGACACCGCTGTGAGCTTGCGCTCGAGCGTGTCGAGGCGCTCCTTCAGCTCATACTCGTCCTCGAGACGGGCGTAGAGCCGGTCGAGCTCGGGCTTCTCCCAGAGCACGTCGGGTTTCTCGGCGACAGCAACACGGCCCGCGACACGCTGTTGGACGAGAAGCGCATTGCCGATCAGCTGCAAAATACCCTTGCGCCGGCGCGGCGTACGGCCGCGCTCGGCGAGCTCCCGCGCAAACGGCTCGATCACGTCGAAGACCGCCGCGACGCGCCGCTCGTCGCGCGCCAGCGACGTGCTCTTGGCGAGCGCATCCGCGATCAGGAGCAGCCGGTCGTCGGAGAATTTGGCGAGGCAGATCGGCCCGCCCGGCTGGATCGCCTCGAGGTTCTCGTCCTTGCAGAGCTGCGCCTGCGCGGTCTCTTCCTCATGAGGACTGAACTCGCCGATCACCCGCGGCTTCAAGCTGTCGATCAGCACCTTCTCCTCCGAGGGCAGAAGTCCGATCAGCACCACGACGCCGTAGCGGAAAATCACGACAAGTCCGGCGTGGACGCGGAAGGCAGCCGGCGTCGAGGACACCAGCGTGCCGATCTCGAGGCCGGAGGCATTGATGCGGTCGCCCAGCATCAGCGCGCGAACCCGCAGGGTCGGCGCGGCGTCCTGCTTCGGCGTTGCTGCCGTCGCGTTGACGGCGAGTTGATCGGCATTCATGCAGAGCCTCCGTCAGCACCAATCAGCACCCAAGTCAGCACCCAAGTCGCACATCGTTCCCGTTCGACGGTTGGTTGCAGCCCATCCTCTC
This sequence comes from Bradyrhizobium sp. Rc2d, assembly GCF_900099855.1. Classification (NCBI taxonomy): domain Bacteria; kingdom Pseudomonadati; phylum Pseudomonadota; class Alphaproteobacteria; order Hyphomicrobiales; family Nitrobacteraceae; genus Bradyrhizobium; species Bradyrhizobium sp. Rc2d. The sequence goes on from NZ_FNCU01000037.1 coordinate 1,530, forward strand.
CTTGGACGGTTGCCCTGCGCTGCGCAATATCGTCGTCGGACTCCGGGTTAATACGGACCGGACGAGCTTGTGCCGAAATATTCGACCAAAATACCATCCCGCACGCGACACATTTGGCTGCGAGTTTACCATTGCATGCCGAAGCCCCGCCGAAAAGTTGCACTCGGCAACGCCACGTGTTTATGACAACATCATGAAAAGCTACGCTTCTTCCGAAGTGCAGATATTGAAGCTTCAATCATGCTGAGCGTCATCATTCCGACCGAAGGCGTCGAGCAGACGGCAGTCGCAACGCTGGCCGCGCTCGTCCCCGGCGCCGCGGCCGGCATCATCCGGGAAGTGCTCCTGGTCGACGGCACCCGCAATGGCGTCATCGAGCGCGTCGCCGACGTCGCAGGCTGCCGCTTCATCGGCTTCGAGGGCTCTTCGCAAGGGGCCGCGCGCGCCGCCGGCGCGCTTCAGGCCCGTTCGCCGTGGCTGATGTTCCTCCCCGCCGGCGCGGTGCTGGAAACCGGCTGGATCGAGGAGACCACTCAGTTCATCCAGGCCGTCTCAAGCAGCGGCCGCGATCGAGCGGCAGTGTTTCGCTATGCGCGCTCACCCTACGCCGACACCGGGCTCGGCGACATCTTCCGCGCCGTGGCGCGCAAGCTCGTCGGTCCCCTCGGCGATCAGGGGCTTTTGATCGCGCGTGATCATTACGATCGGATCGGCGGCTACCCGCCGCAGGCCCGCCGTTCCGAGGCAAAGCTGCTCCGGCGGCTCGGCCGCTCGTCCCGGACCATGCTGCGCAGCCGGATCGTCATGGTCGGCTGAAGCCACCAAATACTTGCCAAAGTCAAGTAATTGTTTGACAATGGCAAGTATCGAGGTGACCCATGTCCTTTGAAGCTACCGACGACCACATCGCAGCGGTCCGCGCCTTCAACCGCTTCTATACCCGCAAGCTTGGTGTGCTCGACCAGCACCTTGGAAAAAGCCCGTTTTCGCTCAGCGAGGCCCGGGTCCTCTATGAACTCGCGCATCGCGACGACCTGGCAGCCAAAGAGATCGGAAACGAGCTTGGTCTCGACCCCGGCTATCTCAGCCGCATCGTGCAAAGCTTCGACGAAAAGGGGCTGATCACGCGAAGACCCCTGCCCGCAGATCGCAGGCAATACCAGCTCAGCCTCACCGCCAAGGGCCGCCAGGCCTTCGCCAAGCTGAACCTAGGCTCGCAAAACGACGTTGCCGCCATGCTCGCTCAGCTCTCGGCCAGCGATGCAACGCGGCTCACGCAGGCGATGGCGACCATCGAGGCTGTGCTGGAGCAACGTCGAAGCCCGCCCGCGGCTTTCATGCTGCGCAGCCATCGCGTCGGCGACATGGGCTGGGTCATCTCCCGACAGGGCGCCGCCTACGCCGCGGATTACAACTGGGATATCAGCTACGAGGCGCTGGTCGCCGAGATCTGTGCACAGTTCATCAGGAACTACGACGCCGCGCGCGAGCACTGCTGGATCGCGGAAGTAGGTGGCGAGCCGGTCGGCTCGATCTTTCTGGTCAAGGCCACGGATGAGATCGCCAAGCTGCGCCTCTTGCAGGTGGAGAAGAAAGCGCGGGGGCTCGGTATCGGCCGCGCGCTGGTCGAGCAATGCATCCAAGGCGCACGCGAAAGGGGCTACAGCAAGATGACGCTGTGGACGCAGAGCATCCTCGTCGCCGCGCGCGGCATCTATCAAAGTGCAGGCTTCAAGCTCGTGACGGAAGAGAAACACCACAGCTTCGGTGTCGATCTGGTCGGCGAGACCTGGGAGCGGGATCTCTGACGAGCTTGCTGCGGAAGAAATGCACGTTGCGGCGAGATGCACGTTGATGTGCCCTCTCCCCTTGCGGGAGAGGGCGGCGACGCTGGCAGACACAGACTCGCTTGGGTGAGGGGTATGTCTCCGAACTCTCCGTGCCGATAGAGACCCCTCACCCGTCTCGCCGCTACCGCGGCGATCCACCCTCTCCCGCAAGGGGAGAGGGGAAGAGGTCCGCGCCTAGCTCAGCGGAGAGAGCGTCAAAGCAACCGCAATCACACCGTCGCGCCTTGCGCCTTCGGTCTCCGCAGATGCTCATCCAGCCTTGGCATGATCTCGACGAAATTGCAGGGCCGCGTGCGGTAGTCGAGCTGGGCAGCCAAGATGCCGTCCCAGCCGTCGCGGCAGGCGCCGGGCGAACCTGGCAGGCAGAAGATGTAGGTTGCGCCCGCGACGCCCGCAGTGGCGCGGCTCTGGATCGTCGACGCGCCGATCTTGGCGTGGCTCAGCATATGGAACGCGATCGAGAAACCATCCATGCGCTTCTCGAACAGCGGCTCGATCGCCTCCGGCGTGACGTCGCGCCCGGTGAAGCCGGTGCCGCCGGTGGTGATGACGACGTCGATGCCGGCATCCGCGATCCAGCGGCGGATCACGTTGCGGATCGCCTCGACGTCGTCGGTGACGATCTCACGCGCGGCGAGCTTATGGCCGGCAGCCAGGAGACGGTCGGCCAGCGTCTGGCCCGACTTGTCGTCGGCGAGGACTCGCGTGTCTGATACGGTGAGCACCGCGATGTTGAGCGGGATGAATTGCTTTGTCTCGTCGATGGAGGCCATTGTATCGCACCTTCTATCCCGCCCAGCGCCGTCCTGAGAAGGATGGACCACGGGCTCCGCCATCCTTCGAGGCTCGCCGAAGCGGCGAGCACCTCAGGATGACGCCACTACTTCTGAATCCTCAGAAGCGCAACCGCGCAACATAATTCGTGCCGCGCTGCGTCCGGGGCACGAAGCCTTCGTTACAACGCCCCGGCGCCGAACGTGTTGCAGGCCTGCACCGAGCCCTGCTGGTAGCCGGTCATGAACCACTGCTTGCGTTGCGCCGCCGAGCCATGGGTGAAGGAATCGGGCACGACGCGGCCCGTCGCCTGGCGCTGGAGCGTATCGTCGCCGATCGCGCTCGCCGTGGTCAGCGCGGCGTCGATGTCGCCGGGCTCCAGGAAGTTCGGGCGCTTCTTGGCCTCGCGGTTGACCCAGACGCCGGACAGGCAGTCGGCCTGCAATTCCACCTTCACCTGAAGCGCATTCGCCTCGGCCTTGCTGCCGGCCTGCTGCTGCAGCCGCGTCACGCGCGGAATGATGCCGAGCAGGTTCTGGATGTGATGGCCGGCCTCATGCGCAATGATGTAGGCGGTGGTGAAGTTACAGGCGGACTTGCCGGAGCAGCCGCGGAAGCGCGTCTCAACCTCTCGGAAGAAGCCGGTGTCGAGGAAGATGGTGCGATCCGGCGGACAATAGAACGGCCCCATCGCCGATTGCGCCATGCCGCAGCGACCGCCATTGGTGGCGTTGCGGAACAGTACGATCTTCGGACCGGTATAGGACTGGCCGCTGGCCTGGAAGATCTCGCTCCAGCGATCGTCGATCTCGCCGAGAATGCCGGAGATCATGCTGCCCATCTCGTCGGTCGGTGCGCCGCGCTTACCGGAGGAGGCCTGGCGGTCGGTCTGGTAGGTCGGCGCATGGCCGCCGCCGGTGAGGATCTCGGCACCGCCGATCAGGATGCGCGGGTCGATGCCGAAGGCGTAGCCGACCAGGCCGAGGATGATGATGGTGCCGATGCCGAGCCCGCCGCCGCCCATCGGCAGCCCGAACCCGCCTCCTCCGCCGCCGCCAAACCCACCACCTTCGTCGCGACGATCCTCGATGTCGTCGCTGCGGCGGAAGTCATCGTAACGCATGGCGGCCTTTCCCCTGGGGGTCCCTGGTATCGTCGGCTTCGTCGGGCGCATGAGCGCCAAGCTCAACGCGCCACACAGGTAAAATTTCCGTTGCGTTTATCAATATCGTGGTCGGCAAAAATTGCCTAGTGCGACACCATGCCGATGCCAGCAATTTTTTCCGAGGGTCGAGCAATTTTTTCCGAGAGAAATTTGGATCTTTTCTGAAGCCTCGACTGCTCGCGTGAGGCGAAGAAGCACGAAATGCACTGTAAAACGCGGCGAATGCGCGCAACGTCCCGCACACGAGGCGCGATGCGGAGGCTGCTCACGAAAGCGGCGGGTTAAGTCGATTTTTACTTTGCCGCTTCAATGTAACGGTCAGTCGGTTGTTTGGTCCCGCGTCGCCGACAGCGTCGCCTGAGTCAGAGTTCTTGAGTCATGGTAGAGTCGCGTCGCGGGGCGTCTGCAAGGGCGCCCCGCACAAATTTTGAGTCCCCTTCGCATCGCATCATCCTCGGCGATTGCGTCGCCGAGATGTCGAAGCTTCAGGCCGGTTCGGTCGACCTCGTGTTCGCCGATCCGCCCTACAATCTTCAGCTCAAGGGCGATCTCAAGCGTCCCGACGAATCCCATGTCGATGCCGTCGACGACGAATGGGACAAGTTCGATTCGTTCTCAGCCTATGACGATTTCACCCGCGCCTGGCTGCTTGCCGCCCGCCGCGCGATGAAGCCGTCGGCGACGATCTGGGTGATCGGCTCCTATCACAACATCTTCCGCGTCGGCGCCATCATGCAGGACCTCGGCTTCTGGCTCCTGAACGACATCGTCTGGCGCAAGACCAACCCGATGCCGAATTTCCGCGGCCGCCGTTTCACCAACGCGCACGAGACCATGATCTGGGCCGCGCGCGACGAGAAGGCCAGGGGCTACACGTTCAACTACGAGGCCCTGAAAGCCGCGAACGAGGACGTGCAGGCGCGTTCCGACTGGCTGATCCCGCTCTGTACCGGCGAGGAGCGCCTCAAGGGTGCCGACGGCAAGAAAGTTCATCCGACGCAGAAGCCGGAGGGCCTGCTCGCGCGTGTGCTGCTGTCCTCATCCAAGCCCGGCGATCTCGTGATCGATCCTTTCAACGGCACCGGTACCACCGGCGCGGTCGCAAAGCGTCTCGGCCGCTCCTATATCGGCTTCGAGCGTGACAAGACCTATGCGAAGGCAGCCGAAGCCCGCATCGCGGCGGTCGAGCCGCTGCCGGAACAGAGCCTCGCCCCATTTATGACCGCGCGCGAGGCGCCGCGGGTCGCGTTCTCCGAGCTGATCGAGCGCGGCATGATCATGCCCGGCACGAAACTGTTCGACTCTAAGAAGAAGCTCGGCGCTCTCGTGCGCGCCGACGGCGCCATCATGTTCGGCGACAAGGTCGGCTCGATCCACCGCATCGGCGCCGTGGCGCAAGGCTCGGCCGCCTGCAACGGCTGGACCTTCTGGCACGTCGAGACCAAGAAAGGTCTCAAGCTGATCGACGAGCTGCGCGCGGAGATCCGCGCCGGCATGGCGGCGGAGTAATCCGATCGTGATCTCGTAGGGTGGGCAAAGCGAAGCGTGCCCACCATCTTGAATGCCGTCTAGGACCCGGTGGGCACGGCGCTTCGCGCCTTTGCCCACCCTACGGCTTCTTGAAAGCCGCCCCCGCCAGGACTAGATTCGCCCGATCAGTCTCGTCCCGACCGGTCCTCCCATGCGACGACAGTCCGAGACATTGCTGCTGGTGCCGCTGCTGCCGATCTTCCTGCTCGGCATGTTTCCGATGTTCCTGATCGCGCTCTTGGGATTTTTCGGCCTCGCCTTGTTCGGCGTGCTTGTGGTCTGCGTCGGGCTCGCCAGCAGCAACGAGGCCCACGACAATTTCAATCACGACGTCATCGTGCACGGTTACGCGCGCGGAACGGAGCGCAAGGCGCGGGCGTCCGATATGCATCTCGCCACGCGACTCGGCCTGCGCCTGGAAGCGGTCGGCGCGGCGATGATCATTACGGCGGCGATCGGTCTTTGTTACGCCGCCTGATCTGCGCTGCGCGCAGATACCGCCCGGCAAACTCGCCGGTTGCGCTTCCGAAAGGTTCGGGCAAGACAAGCGGCCTCGCTGCAATGATGCTGCGCTCGCTCTCGGCAACAACCCCCTGGGGAGATGATCGATGCTCAAGTTCTATTTCAACGGATCGCCGAACCCGACCAAGGTCGCGCTTTATCTCGAAGAGTCCGGCCTGCCCTTCGAGCCGGTCGCGGTCGACACCCGCAAGGGCGAGCAGTTCTCGTCGGAGTTCCTCAAGATCAATCCGAACGGCAAGGTGCCGGCGATCGATGACAATGGCACCATCGTGTTCGACTCGAACGCCATCCTGCTCTATCTCGCCGAGAAGACCGGAAAATTCCTGCCTGCCGCCAGCGTGCGCGGCGAGACGCTGTCGTGGCTGATGTTCATCGCGACCGGCGTCGGGCCCTATTCGGGTCAGGCCGTGCACTTCAAGCATTTTGCGCCGAAGGACCAGAACCACGACTACGCCCATAACCGCTACCAGTACGAGACCGATCGCCACTACAGGGTTCTCGACGGTCACCTCAAAGGCCGCCGCTACATGGTCGGCGACGACTATTCGATCGTCGACATGGCGCTGTGGGGCTGGGCGCGGATGGTGCCGTTCAAGCTCGGCGACGACGCCTTCGCGCGATACCCGAACGTGAAGCGACTGGTGGACGAGATCTCGGCGCGGCCCGCGGCGGCGCGCGCGATCGCCTTGAAGGACAAGTTCACCTTCAAGGCCGAGATGGATGAGGAGGCGAGAGCCAACATGTTCAAGCACATGAAAACGAAAGCGGCCTGATCGCGCCACGCCGCTCTTGGAGGCCACGCGCATGCGCGTGGCCTCTTGCTTTTAAAGCTCAGGCGGCGTGAACCGTCTCCAGGAACCTGGCGACTTCGACCTTCAAGCGGTTGCTGTCGGCTGACAGCGAGCGCGCCGCCGAGAGCACCTGCGATGAGGCCGAGCCGGTCTCGGAGGCCCCGCGCTGCACGTCGCCGATATTGGTCGAGACGCGCTGGGTCCCGTGAGCGGCCTGCTGCACGTTGCGCGAGATTTCCTGCGTGGCGGCGCCCTGCTCTTCCACGGCGGCGGCGACCGCTGAGGAAATCTCCGACAGCCGCTCGATGGTGCCGCTGATCTCCCTGATGGCGCCAACCGATTGCTCGGTGGCGGCCTGGATGTTGGCGATCTGCTGGCCGATCTCGCCGGTCGCCCTCGCCGTCTGCTCCGCGAGCGCCTTGACCTCGGAGGCGACCACGGCAAAGCCGCGGCCGGCTTCGCCCGCGCGCGCGGCCTCAATAGTGGCATTGAGCGCGAGGAGATTGGTCTGGCCGGCGATGGTGCTGATCAGCTCGACCACGTCGCCGATCCGGGCGGCCGCCTTGGAGAGTTCGCCGACGCGGTCATTGGTCCTGCTGGCCTGCCCGACGGCCTCGCCCGCAATCCGCGCGGATTCCTGCACCTGGCGGGCGATCTCGCTCACCGAGGAGGACAGCTCCTCGGTGGCCGAGGCGACCGCCTGCACGTTGGCGGTGGCTTCCTGCGACGCGGATGCCACTTCGGTCGACAGATCCTGGGCCCGCGAGGCGGTCGTGGTCAGCGTGCCGGCGGAGGCTTCCAGCTCGTTCGACGCCGACGACACGGTGTTGACGATCTCGCCGACAGCCTGCTCGAATTGGTCGGCGAGCCTGACCATGTCTTTCTTGCGGCTCTCGGCCTGCCGCGCCTCGAGCTCGGCCTGCTCGGCGCGCATGCGCTCGGTGTCGATCATGTTGTCCTTGAACACCTGGATCGCCTTGGCCATGTCGCCGGTCTCGTCGGCCTTCCCGCGCCCGGGAATCTCGATCTCTAGATCACCGCCGGCAAGCCGCCCCATCGCACGCGTCATCGAGGTCAGGGGACCGACGATGCTACGGGCGATCAGGAAGGCGACGATGCCGCCGAACAGGATGGCGAGACCGCCGGCGATCTCCTGAACGGTCGTCGTGCCGGCGATCACGGCTGCGGCATGGTTGCGCGATTCCTGATAGTCCTTCTTCAGCGTCGTTTCTGCGGCCTTGAGTTTGCCGATGCTCTCGACGATGAGGGGCGCGAGGTTCTTGTGATAGATCTCATCGGCCTGAAGCATCGCGGCCGATGTGGTCTCGAACGCGGATTTGTAGATTCCAAGTGAGGTCTTCACCGGCGCGAGCGTGGCGCGCAAGTCCGCGGCCTGCGGGCTTTTCTCGATCGCTGCGAGCCGTTGCGCAGCCCTGTCCACACTCGCCCTGAAATTCGCCGGTCCCTGCGCGTCGCGCAGGGCCAGGAAACGCCAGTTTGCGACCCGGACAAGGAGGATCCTGGATTCGAGGTCGGCGACCAGGGCCGCGGTGTCTTCATCGGCGGCGGCGCGCGCCGCATCGACCAGCTTGCCCATCTTGACGGCCAGCTCCTCCCCGCTCGGCAGCAGCGTCGCCTTGCCCGTTCTCGCCTCGTTGACGGCATCCCCGAGATTGTCACGCAGGCGTCGCATCTTGGCGATGTCGCCGATGAGGCCGTTGTAGAGCGCTCGCCGCTCCTCCGAGAGCGTGCCCTTCGCCCCGACCTGCAACAGCTCGGTCGCCGCGGTCTCCCGCTCTTGCGCCTCTTTCATCGCGGGTTCGTTGGCGTCGTAGACGTAACGCAGATTGGCGCGCTGGATCGCCTGAAGATGGGTCGATATCTCCAGCACCCGCGCCGTGCTGTCCGAGAGCGCGGATTGTCTTGCGACCTGATCCTGCACCGCCCGCAAATTCCAGACGGCGACCACCGCCATCACCAGACCGACCGCCACGAGGGCCATGAAGCCTGCGTACAGGCGTCCCCTGATCCGCAAACGAAACTTCGGCATTCCCACTGTCCACCCAGATGCATTTCACTTCGAGCGGCCGAACGATTCCGGCGATCGTCACCGGCCACCCCGGCAGCCGCGTGTCGCGTCTTTGCGACTCACGCTGCACCGCGACACAATGGGGGACACTCGTTAATTGAACCTTCCAATTGTTCGCGCAGTGCCGCGGCAGCGCCGACAAAACCTGCTGATTTTGTCGGCAGTTGCTCCCGCTCCCTACTTCCGCCGGACAGGCTTCTCCAACTCGTACGCAATCTCCGCCCGGGTCATCCCACAGTCCTGCAGCTCCCGTTCGGTCATGGCGGCGAGCTGACACCGTGCCCGAGACCGCTCGCGTCTGATCCGGATCATCTCGACCAGCGCCTGCCAGGCCCGCACGATCATCACGGGCTCTGACGGACGAGATCGGCCGACGGACGTGACGCGGCTCAAGTTCGTCAGCTCGCAGCCCCCGCGCCCGCTTGCGGAAAAGGACCGAGCGCCCTCTCGGTCAGGACCGAGTCGCAATATTCCCGGATCTCCTTGATCTTGCCGTCCTCCAGGCGAAACACGAGACAATAGTCGTTGTCGTAACGGACGCCTTCGGGCGTGACGTTGTCGCCCTTGGCTTCCACCACGACGATGTCGCCATCGGCAATGAAGCGGTGGGCGACCGTACGCGTGCGGTCACGCAGGCGGGTGCGGACATAGCCGTGCAGATCGTTGAGGATCGCCTCCTTGCCCGCAAAGGTGCGCGACCAGGAATACTGGCCGGTCACGACCCATTTGGCATCGTCGGCAAGGCTCGCGGCGAACAGCGCACGATCGCGCGCGGCGGGATCAGGGTTGGCGGCAGCGGCAAAGATATCCTGCATCAGTTTCTTGTTGGCGCTCGCGCTCATGGCGGCATCTCCGTTTGGTGGCAACACAGAGAACATCGCCGCTCAACGAGAATTCTTCAAATCGATAGCGGATATGATATCTATTCATCTCATGAATTTGAATTCGCTTGACCTCAACCTGCTGACCGCCCTCGACGCACTGCTGCGCGAGGCCAATGTCAGCCGCGCCGCACTTCGGATCGGCCTGTCGCAGCCGGCGGCGAGCCATGCGCTCCAGCGCCTGCGCGACATCTTTGGCGATCCGCTCCTGGTGCGCACCGGCGCGCGGATGGAGCTGACGCCCCGGGCCGAGGCGCTCCGCGCCCCGCTGGCCCACGCGCTCGACCAGGTGCGCGGGTTGTTCGTGCCGGAGGATTTCGACGCGGCGCGCAGCGAACGGCAATTTCGCCTGATGATGCCGGATCTGGCGGTCGAGCTGTTGATGCCGCCGTTGATGGAGAAGGTGACGCGCCTTGCGCCCAACGTCCGCATCGAAATCGTGCCGTGGCGGGGATCTGCGATCTTCCACGCCGAGTTCGCCCGCACCATCGACCTCGTGATCTCGATCGGCAACGCCTTCAAGGGCTTTCACCGCCAGCTGCTTTACACCGACAGCGACGCGCTGGCGGTGCGGCGCGGCCATCCGATGGCTGCGAAGCTGACGCGGCGCGAAACGTTCCTGGCCGCGCGCCATGTCGGCGTCATCATCCGCGGCAGCGCTGAGGACCTGATCGACACCTGGCTGCGCAGCAAGGGCATCGAGCGGCACATCTCATTGGTGGTGGCAGGCTATCTCGAAGCGCTGCACGTCGCCGCCCGCACCGACCTCGTCGCCTTCGTGCCACGCCGGCTGATCGCGGCGCTGTCGAAGCAGCTCGGCCTCGTCACTGTGACGCCGCCGCTCGACCCCGGGATCGACGAGCAGTTCATGTTCCATCCGACGCGCGCGCAGATGGACCCCGGCTCGATCTGGCTGCGGCGGCTGATGCTGGCGACGGGACGGGAGTTGGAGCAAGCCAAGCGCAAGCTCTCGTAGGGTGGGCAAAGCAAAGAGTGCCCACCGCTCTATATTGCAATCGTGGGAAGATGGTGGGCACGGCACTTCGCGCCTTTGCCCACCCTACAAGCGCTCTTACGCCTTCTGCGCGTCCATCACCTTGCGGACCGCGGGCCGATCCGACATGCGCTTGAAATGATCTGCGATCTTCGGCGTCGCATTGATGTCGACGCTGTCGCCTTCGAGCCAGGTCGAAAGCGTATAGAGATAGGGATCGCAGATCGTGAACTGCTCACCCATCACCCAGGGTCCCTTGAACATCTTCTGCTCGATCAGGGAGAAGCAGGCGCCCATTGTCTTCGGGACCATCGCCTTCATGTCGGCGAACGAGCTCTCCTGCGTCGCCCAGCGCGCGCCGCGCATCTTGTGGGCATGGTTGATGTGCACGGTCGAGCAGAGATAGGAGTTGAACGACTGCACCTGGGCGAAATCGAAGGGATCGTCGAGCGGCGCGAGCTTCGCTTTGGGAAAGGTCTGCGCGATATAAGCCAGCATCGCCGGCGTCTCGGTCAGGATCCCGCGATCGGTCACCAGGGCCGGCACGCGGCCCTTCGGGTTGATCGCGAGATAGTCCGGACTGTTCTGCTGGTTGTCCTTGAAGCTCAGCCGCTCGGCCGTGTAGTCGGCGCCAACCTCCTCCAGGGTGATGTAGGTGGCGAGCGCGCAGGTGCCGGTGGCGTAATAGAGCTTGAGCATGTCGGACCTCCTAGGAAAGCTGGAAATTAGCGGCTGTCGGCCGTCAGGTCCATAGCACGAGCCCCTCTTCGCAGTTGCCCATCGCCGCCCGCCTATGCCAAGACGCCCGCAGTCGGAGGGGTTTTGTCATGACGGTACTCATCGCCGGTGGCGGCATCGGCGGGCTGACGCTTGCGCTCAGCCTGCACGGAATCGGCGTTCCCGTAAAAGTGTTCGAGAGCGTCGCGGAATTAAAGCCGCTTGGCGTCGGCATCAACGTGCTGCCGCATGCGGTGCGCGAGCTGATCGAGCTCGGACTGATGGACAAGCTGGATGCCAGCGGCGTGCGCACCCGCGAGCTCGCCTATTTCTCCAAGCACGGCAAGCCGATCTGGAGCGAGCCGCGCGGGCTGGAGGCCGGCTACAAATGGCCGCAATTCTCGATCCATCGCGGCACGCTCCAGCAGCTCCTGCTCGACACTGCGGTCGAGCGGCTCGGCCGCGAGAACATTCTCACCAGCCATCATCTGACCGGCTGGACCGAGACGGCGGGAGGCGTGCGCGCCGATTTCATCGACAAGGCGACCGGCAGGGCTGCGGGGACGTACGACGGCGCGATCCTGATCGCCGCCGACGGCATCCATTCCGCCGCGCGCGAAAAGCTGTACCCGGGCGAAGGCGCGCCGATCTGGAACGGCCGCATCCTCTGGCGCGGCGTCACGCCTGCGAAGGCCTTCCTCAGCGGCCGCACCATGATCATGGCCGGTCACGAGATCCTGAAATTCGTCTGCTACCCGATCTCGAAAGAGCCGGATGCGGCGGGCAATCACCTCATCAATTGGGTGGCCGAGCGCCACATGCCGCCAACCTATCAATGGCGCCGCGAGGACTATAACCGCACCGCGCGGCTGGAGGAGTTTCTGCCCTGGTTCGAGAGCTGGCAGTTCGACTGGCTCGACGTGCCCGGCCTGATCAAGAACTGCCCGCACGCCTATGAATATCCGCTGGTCGACCGCGATCCGGTGTCGCAATGGACGTTTGGCCGCATCACGCTGATGGGCGATGCCGCACATCCGATGTACCCGATCGGATCGAACGGCGCCTCGCAGGCGATTCTCGATGCCCGTGTCATCACGCGCGAAATCCTGGCGCATGGACCGACGGAAGCCGCGCTGCTCGCCTATGAGGCCGAGCGGCGGCCCGCGACCACCGACCTCGTCCTGCTCAACCGCAAGAACGGCCCCGAGCAGGTGATGCAGCTGGTCGAGGAGCGCGCACCCGATGGCTTTGAGGTCGTCACCGACGTGCTGTCGCAGCAGGAGCTGGAAGACATCGCCGCCAACTACAAGCGCGTCGCGGGCTTCCAGGTGGAAGCGCTGAATGCGAAGCCAGCGATCGTGGGTAAGGATGCGAGGCGAGTGAGTTAGCCCATCATTTCGCTGCGGGCTCCTCTTCACCTCGCCCCGCTTGCGGGGAGAGGTCGGATTGCATCGAAGATGCAATCCGGGTGAGGGGGTACAGGTCTCTCGACAATCTCCCGTGTGGAGAGAAGCCCCTCACCCCAACCCTCTCCCCGTAAGAACGGGGCGAGGGAGTGAGAGAGCGGTGCACACCTCACTTCACCACCCTCGCCGCCTCCAGCAGCCGCTCGCTGGCGCTCGCCGTCGCCAGCACGGTGCCGTCCTCCGCCATCAGCTTGCCCTCGACGAACGCAATGGTCTTGCCGAGCTGCGTCACCCTGGCCTCGCCGATGATCGGGCCGGGCTTTGCGGGGCTGAGGAAATTCACGGTCATGCTGATAGTGGTGGTGTAGAGCCGGCCCTCGCTCATCACCAGCACGGCCGGGCCCATCGTGTCGTCGAGCATGGCCGAGAGCATGCCGCCCTGGATGAAGCCTGCTGGATTGCAGAACTCCGGCTTGCCCTCGAAGCCGAGCTTGATCCAGCCCTCCTGCGGGCGGGCATCGAGCAGGCGCCAGCCCAATAGCTCGGCACAGGGCGGCTTTCGAAAGTTGTCCAGCGCAGTCTTGACCATACGAACCTCCGTTGCCGTCGAAGGGGATAACGCAGGCCTGCTGCCAGCATGATGTCAGCAGGGTGGGCGCTAGAGATCCAATCCATGCGCGATCACCTTGCGCATGAGGTTGGGGAGCGCTTCGCCGGCAAGCGTGGCGATCGGCACCCAGCGCATGCCCTCGGGCGCGCGGGTGCGGACCTCCGCCTTCGCCGTGTAGACGATCAGCTCCAGCGGAAAATGCGTGAAGACGTGGGTGACGACGCCCACCTTGCGCTGCCAGCGCGTCAGCCCCTTCAGCTCCGGCGCCTGCAGCTTCGCCGCCGCATCGTCCTGGCCGGCGAGCCAATCCGAGCCGGGGACTTCGGTCATGCCGCCGAGCAGGCCCTTTTCCGGTCTTGAGCGGACGAGCAGCTCATCGCCGCGCGTGACGACGAAGGCAGCGCCGCGGCGGAGCGTTCCGCTCTTCTTCGGCGCCTTGCGCGGAAATGTTTCCTGCGTGCCCTGCGCACGCGCGATGCAATCCTCGCTCAGCGGACACAGCGAGCAGGCCGGCTTCTTCGGCGTGCAGATCGAGGCGCCGAGGTCCATCAGCGCCTGCGCGCTGTCGCCGGCCCGGGAGTCCGCCAGCAGCGTCGCGGCCAGCTGCTGGATCAGCGGCTTTGCTTGCGGCAGCTCTTCCTCGACCGCGAACAGGCGCGAGACCATCCGTTCGATATTGCCGTCGACCGGCATGGTGCGGCGGTCGAACGCGATCGCCGCAATCGCAGCCGCGGTGTACGGCCCGATGCCCGGCAGCGCGCGCAGGCCTTCCTCGGTGTCGGGAAAGAGGCCGCCATGCTCGCGCGTCACCGCGACCGCGCAGGCGTGGAGGTTGCGTGCCCGCGAGTAGTAGCCGAGCCCGGCCCACATCCGCAGCACGTCGTCGAGCGAGGCCCGGCCCAGCGCCGTGACGTCAGGCCAGCGCGCGACGAATTTTTCGAAGTAAGGCCCGACCGCCTTCACCGTCGTTTGCTGGAGCATGATCTCCGACAGCCAGACGCGGTAAGGGTCCGATGCCTCGCCGGGCGCAGCCCGCCAGGGCAGTCGGCGGCGGTGGCGGTCGTACCAGGCGAGCAGCAATGCAGGACGAACCGAGGTGTTCGCCGTCGTGCCTCGTTCCTTCTTGCGCGCGGTCGTGGAGGACATTCGCCTTTACTAAATGAGGATTCCGCGTGTGGCCAGCGCGACCGGACCGTTGCGCGCTATAACGCCTTGCGTTATACACAAGCATGATCCAGAGCTTCGCCGACTCCGAGACAGAGTTGATCTGGTCCGGGCGACGAAGCAGGAAACTGCCGCCCGACATTCAAAATGCAGCCTTGAGAAAACTGCGTTTGTTGAATCAAGCGCGGGTGTTGGCGGACCTCAGGGTTCCCCCGGGCAACCGGCTCGAAGCCCTGAAGGCCGACCGGCAAGGTCAGCATTCGATCCGGATCAATGATCAGTGGCGCATCTGCTTTGTTTGGGAGGACGGAGGACCAAGAGATGTCGAAATCGTCGACTACCACGGCTAGGAACGGGCTCCTCCGCAATCCTCATCCGGGCGAAATCCTGCTTGAGGAGTTCTTGAAACCGATGGATATCAGCCAGAACGCGTTGGCGCGCGCCGTTCATGTGCCGCCACGGCGGATCAACGAGATCGTCCTGGGCAAACGTGACATCACGGCTGACACCGACCTGCGGCTCGCCCGCTATTTTGGTTTGTCGGAGGGCTTTTTCCTGGGACTCCAGATGGATTACGATCTGATGCAGCGGCGGCGCGAGATCGACCGCGACCTCAAGGCCATCCGTCCCCGCGCGGCAGCGTAGTTCTGGCCCGATGTCCAAATTCCCTCCCAAGCCCGGTCCCATCAGCGCCAAGCCGCTGTCGCTCCTGCTCAACGACGTCTTTGCCGAGGCCTATGCCAAGCAGGGTTTTGCGGCGCGCGAGCTGGTGACGCGGTGGGCGGAGATCGCCGGGCCGGAGTTCGCGGCCCATGCCGAGCCCTTGAAGATGCAATGGCCGCGGCCGGTGGAGGGCCAGCCGCAGGAGCCGGCGACGCTGGTGCTGCGGGTCGAAGGGCCGATGGCGCTGGAGATCCAGCATTCGGCCGATGTGATCCTGGAACGGGTCAACCGCTTCTTCGGCTGGAGCGCGGTCGGCAAGCTGGCCTTCCGCCAGGCCCCCCTGTCGCGCGCCCGGCGGCGGGTGCGGCCCGGCCCGCCGGATCCCAAAGCGGTGGCCACGGTGGCGGAGAGCCTGGGCGATATCGAAGATGAACAACTCAAGACCGCGCTGGCGCGGCTCGGGGCCGCCATCAAGCGAAATTGAGCCTTATTCCGCCGCTAATCTGGACCCTGACTTGCCGCTCGCCATTGCCTCAAACGACGTTTCAAGCTAGCGACAGGCCGCCCGAGCGGGAACTCGATAGACCCCTGGGGCGACACCTTGCCAATCCGGGAGCCGACCTTGATCATCACCCGCCGCGCCTTCACCACGATGCTGTCGCTGACCGGGCTTGCCGCGCTCGCCGGGCTCTCGCCGCTGCGGTTCATCTCCGAGGCCATGATCCCTGAAGCAATGGCGCAATCCGCCGCGGATGTGGCCAAGCCGGTGTCGTTGCCCGACATGGCGCTCGGCCCGAAGGATGCCGCCGTCACCATCACCGAATACGCCTCGATGACCTGCCCGCACTGCGCGGCCTTCAACGAGCAGGTGTTCCCCAAGATCAAGAAGGAATACATCGACACCGGCAAGGTGCGTTACATCTTCCGCGAGTTCCCGCTCGACATCAAAGCCGCCGCCGGCTCGATGCTGTCGCGCTGCATCGCCAAGGACGACGCGCCGAAATATTTCGCCGTCACCGACATGCTGTTCCGCCAGCAGAGCGACTGGGTGATGAAGAACACCACCGAGACCCTGACGCGGATCGGCAAGCAGGCCGGCCTCACCCAGCAGCAGGTCGAGGCCTGCCTGAAGGACCAGTCGCTGCTCGACAAGATCGCCGCGGACCAGAAATACGCCAGCGACGTTCTGAAGGTGGATTCGACGCCGACCTTCTTCATCAACGGCGAGAAGATCAAGGGCGAGGCCTCGTTCGAGGAGTTCGCCAAGAAGATCAATCCGCTGCTGAAGAGCTGATTCGCAACGCCACAATCCTGATTCGCGCATCTAAAGCCGTATCATTCCCGGCATAAATCCCTTGGGAAAAACGGCTTTCGCCGGTTGCCCTCGCGGCGCACCGCGGCCATTGTCCGCCGCACGAGCCGCCTCGCGCGACTCGCCCAGACAGCGACAACGCCTTCCATGGTATTGTCCCGGCAGGGGATTTGCGCCTGCCAACAGAGATGCGTGCTTATGAAAATCACCCGCCTGCGCCTTCACGGTTTCAAGTCCTTCGTTGAGCCCACGGACTTCGTTATCGAGCCCGGCCTGACCGGCGTGGTCGGACCCAATGGCTGCGGCAAGTCGAATCTCGTCGAGGCGCTGCGCTGGGCGATGGGTGAGACCTCGTACAAGTCGCTGCGCGCCGCCGACATGGACGCGGTGATCTTCGCCGGCTCCGGCAACCGTCCCGCACGCAACCACGCCGAAGTGACGATGACGATCGACAATGCCGATCGCACCGCGCCGGCGGCGATGAACGACAGCCAGCTTCTGGAAATCTCCCGCCGCATCGAGCGTGAGGCCGGCTCGGTCTATCGCATCAACGGCCGCGACGTGCGTGCCCGCGACGTGCAGATCCTGTTCGCCGACGCCGCCACCGGCGCGCGCTCGCCGGCGCTCGTCCACCAGGGCAAGATCGGCGAAATCATCCAGGCCAAGCCCGAGCAGCGCCGCCGCGTGCTGGAAGACGCCGCCGGTGTCGCCGGCCTGCACGCCCGCCGTCACGAGGCCGAGCTGCGGCTGAAGGCGGCCGAAACCAACCTCACCCGCGTCGAGGACGTGATCGGCCAGCTCTCCGGCCAGATGGAAGGCCTGAAGAAGCAGGCCCGCCAGGCCGTGCGCTACCGCGAGGTCGCGGCCAAGGTGCGCAAGGCCGAAGCCACGCTGTTCCACCTGCGCTGGATCGGCGCCCACGTCGACGTCAACGAGTCCGGCCAGACGCATGATCTCGCGGTCCGCGAGATGGCCGAGCGCACCCAGCACCAGGCCGAAGCCGCCCGCATCCAAGCCATTCGCGCCGCCGAGATGCCGGCGCTGCGCGATGCCGAAGCGCGCGCCGCGGCCGGGCTGCAGCGCCTCACCAATGCCCGCGAGCAGCTCGACCGCGAGGAAGAGCGCGCCAAGGAGCGCGTCGCCGAGCTCGAGCGCCGTCTCGCCCAGTTCGAGGGCGACATCTCGCGCGCCCAGCAGCAGACCATGGACGCCGATGTCGCGCTGCAGCGCCTTGACACTGAGGACGCCGAGCTGAAGGAAGAGATCAAGTCGCGCGTCGAGAAGCGCTCCGGCGTCGACGAGCGCGTCGCGGAAGCCGAGGCGGTGCTGACCGAAACCGAGCAGCGCTTCGCCGAGCTCACCACCGCGCTCGCCGACCTCACCGCCAAGCGCAACCAGCTTGAAGCCAATGTCCGCACCCATCGCGACAAGCTCGCCCGGCTCGACCAGGAGATCGCGAGTGTCGCGGCGGAAGAGCAGAAGCTTGCGCAGGAGACCGGCGGCTTCGGCGATCTCGACGAGCTGACCGCCCTGGTCGAGACCGCGGAGCAGACGCTGGCAGCTTCCGAAGCCGCAGCGCAGGCGAGCGAAGCCGCCCATGTCGCCGCGCGGCAGACGCTGGAATCCTCGCGCTCGCCGCTGGTCGAAGCCGACAAGCGCGTGCAGCGGCTCGAGACCGAGGCGCGCACGATCTCCAAGATCGTCAACGGCGAGACCAAGAATCTGTGGCCGCCGATCATCGACGGCATCACCGTCGACAAGGGTTTTGAGAAGGCCATCGGCGCTGCGCTCGGCGACGACCTCGACGCGCCGGTCGATCCGTCGGCGCCGATGCGCTGGACCAATGCCGGCGTCACCGACGGCGATCCGGAGCTGCCCGAAGGCGTCGTGCCGCTCGCCAACCACGTGCAGGCGCCCGCCGAGCTGGCGCGACGCCTGGCGCAGATCGGCGTGGTGCCGCGCGAGCGCGGCGCCGAGCTGGTCTCGCAGCTCAAGACCGGCCAACGGCTGGTCTCGCCCGAGGGCGACGTCTGGCGCTGGGACGGCTTTGTCGCTGCGGCCCACGCACCGACCGGCGCCGCGCGGCGGCTTGCCGAACGCGCCCGCCTCGTCGACATCGAGAACGAGCTGGAGCAGGCCCGCATCGACGCGCAGATCAAGCGCCAGGCGCTGGAGAACGCCGAGTCCGAACTGCAGATGGCGGCCAGCACCGAAGGCGCCAGCCGCGAAGCCTGGCGTGCCGCGCAGCGCGAGCTCAACGTCGCCCGCGAGCGCCACGCTGGTGCCGAGCGCGAGATCAGCCGCCACGCCGCACGCAAGGCGACGCTGTCGGAAGCGCACAGCCGCCTCGCCGCCGACCGCGCCGAGGCCGAGGCCGCCTACGAATACGCCGAGGCCGGCATCTCCGAGCTGCCGTCGAGCGAGGACACCGAGACCCGTCTCGCCGCCGTCCGCAGCGACATCGAAGCCCATCGCCGCATCGCCGCCCAGGTCCGCGCCGAGGCGCAGGCGCTGGCCCGCGAGGCGGAGCTCGCCGACCGCCGCGTGCAGGCGATCCTGGCCGAGCGCACCGAGTGGCAGAACCGCAAGGAGAGCGCGGCCTCCCACATCGATACCATCCAGGCCCGCATCGCCGAACTGACGATCGAGCGCAGCGAGCTCGAAAACGCACCGGCCGTGTTCGCCGAGAAGCGCAGCGCGCTGATCACCGAGATCGAATACGCCGAGAACGATCGCCGCATGGCCGCCGACGCGCTCGCCACCGCGGAATCCGCGATGGCCGAGACCGACCGCGTCGCGAAGCTGACGTTAGAGGCGCTCTCCAGCGCCCGCGAGGCCACCGCCCGCGCCGAGGAGCGCATGGAAAGCGCGCGGCGCCGGCTCGAGGACATCGAGCGCGAGATCCGCGACATGCTCGAAGTCGAGCCGCAGGCCGTCGCCGGCCTTGCCGAGATCGAGCCGGGCGCCGAGCTGCCGCCGCTGCACGACATCGAAGAAGACCTCGAAAAGATGCGCCGCGACCGCGAGCGCCTGGGCGCAGTCAACCTGCGCGCCGAGGAAGAGCTGCGCGAGGTCGAGACCCAGCACACCGGCCTCGTCACCGAGCGCGACGACTTGGTCGAGGCCATCAAGCGGCTGCGCCAAGGCATCCAGAGCCTCAACAAGGAAGCGCGCGAGCGGCTCCTGACCTCGTTCGAGATCGTCAACAACCACTTCAAGCGCCTGTTCGTCGAGCTGTTCGGCGGCGGCGAGGCCGCGCTGCACCTGATCGAGAGCGACGACCCGCTGGAAGCCGGTCTCGAAATCATCGCCAAGCCGCCGGGCAAGAAGCCGCAGACGCTGTCCCTGCTCTCGGGCGGCGAGCAGGCGCTGACCGCGATGGCGCTGATCTTTGCGGTGTTCCTCACCAACCCCTCGCCGATCTGCGTGCTGGACGAAGTCGACGCACCGCTCGACGACCACAACGTCGAACGGTACTGCAACCTGCTGCACGAGATGACCGGCTCGACCGACACGCGCTTCATCATCATCACGCACAATCCGATCACGATGGCACGGATGAACCGGCTGTTCGGCGTCACCATGGCCGAGCGCGGCGTCTCGCAGCTGGTGTCGGTGAGCCTCGCAGAGGCCGTGGACATTCTCGACCAGAACGTGGCGTGATATCTCTGCCGTCATTCCGGGGCTCGCAAAGCAAGAACCCGGAATCTCGCGCCACAACCATTGACGTCATCATCCGCCTTGTGTGCAAATTGCGCACTGGAGCGGATGATCCAGTACGCCGCGGCATCTCGGTCGAACGGCACTGTCTCGGAGTACTGGATGCCCCGCCTGCGCCGGGCATGACCGCGGAAGATGATCGCACCCACCCTCCCCGCCGAACTCAAAGCCGCCCTCGACGCCAAGCTCCAGGGCTTCTCGCGCACCGACGCCGCACAACGATCGCAGAAAATCTCGACCACCTATCGCGCCGGCGGCGGCTCCGGCACGATCAAGTCGGAGGCCGATGCCCTCGCCTACGCGCTGGCGCGCATGCCGGCGACCTACGCGGCCGTCGCCGCAAGCCTGAATGCGCTGACCGAGATCGCGCCGGGCTTCGCACCGGAAACATTACTGGACGTCGGCGCTGGTCCGGGCACCGCCAGCTGGGCCGCTGCCGAGGCGTTTCCTTCGCTGCAAGACTTCACCCTACTCGACGCCAACGCCTCCCTGAGCCGGCTGGCGCTCGAACTGGCACGGGACAGCACGCGGCTGGCGGAGTGCCGCTATCTGCCAGGGGATGCCGGCGGTAACCTCGCCGAGGCCTCGCAAGCCGATCTCGTCGTTGCCAGCTACATCATCGGCGAGCTCAACGAAGGCGACCAGCGCAAGCTCGCGGACGCGATGTGGGCGAAAGCGCGCCACGCGCTGGTGGTGATCGAGCCCGGTACGCCAGCCGGCTACGCGCGCATCCTCGCCCTGCGCCAGCAGCTGATCGCGGCAGGCGCCTACGTCGCCGCACCCTGCCCACACGAAAAACCGTGCCCGCTCATCGCGCCCGACTGGTGCCATTTCAGCCAACGCCTGCCGCGCTCGCAGGCGCACCGGCAGATCAAGGGCGCCGAGGTGCCATTCGAGGACGAGCGCTTCATCTACGTCGCCCTGACCCGCACGCCGCCTAGAAGCCGCGCCGCGCGCGTGCTGGCGCCGCCTGATGTCGGCAAGGCCGAGATCAATGCAAAGCTCTGTACCGAGGCTGGGGTCGCGCTGGCGAAAGTCCCACGACGCGACAAGCCCGCCTATGCGGACGCCCGGCGCTGGCGCTGGGGCGATGCGATCATGTCCGAAAGTTAACCTCGTCCGGCACTTTGGCCTTGAACTTGGGTGGTTCCTGATCCGACCAAGCCTTACCTCCCCTCTGCGCCGGGCTCTCGCTTCGCGCCAATTTGGTCTACCCTAGCGCCCGCCTTCTTCCCCCTTCAGGAGTTCTCCATGTCGACCGGCTGGATCGTTCTCGGCGTCATCGTCGTCCTCGTGCTGTTCGCCTTCAGCGCCTACAACCGCCTGGTGGCGCTGAGCCAGCGCGTCGGCCAGGCCTTTGCCGACATCGACGTGCAGCTCAAGCAGCGCCACGACCTGATCCCGAACCTGGTCGAGACCGTGAAGGGCTATGCCTCGCATGAGCGCGGCACGCTCGACGACGTCATCAAGGCGCGCAATTCGGCAATGTCGGCGCAGGGACCGGCGCAGGTATCCGCGGCCGAGAACCAGCTGTCCGGCGCGCTCGGCCGGCTGATCGCGCTGTCGGAAGCCTATCCCGACCTCAAGGCCAACGCCAATTTCCAGCAGCTGGCATCCGAACTCTCCGACCTCGAGAACAAGATCGCGGCGAGCCGCCGCTTCTTCAACAATGCGGTCCAGGAATATAACACCGGCATCCAGCAGATGCCCGCCGCGCTGTTCGCCGGCATGTTCGGCTTCACGAGGAAGGAGTTCTTCGATCTCGGCACCAGCCGCACCGAGGTCGAGGCGGCGCCGCAGGTGAAGTTCTGATTTGAGCCGATAGGTCGGCAGGGCACCCGCGTCATGGCCGCGTATGGTCTCTACACGCACATCGCCTCGAACAAGTTTCGTTCGATGCTGCTGCTCGCCGGCCTGTTCATGCTGGTCTACGTGCTGGTCTATGCCGGCGCGCTGGTGGCCGAAGTCGTCATCAACGGCAATGGCACGGTGGCCTACTATCTGAGCCGCGCCTTCGCCGACCTGCTCAAGGCCGCACCGTTCGCGACCATGGCGGCGATCGCCTGGATCGCGATCGCTTATTTCTTCCACCAGTCGATGATCGACGCCGTGACCGGCGGCCACGACGTCACGCGGCAGGAGGAGCCGCGGCTCTACAACCTGCTCGAAAACCTCTGCATCTCGCGCGGCATCACCATGCCGAAGCTGAAGATCATGGAGAGCCCGGCGCTGAACGCGTTCGCGACCGGCCTCAATCCGCGGCAATATTCCATCACCGTCACCACCGGTCTCCTCGATGCGCTGAACGACAAGGAGATCGAGGCAGTGCTGGGCCACGAGCTGACCCACATCAAGAATGGCGACGTGCAGCTCATGGTGGTCGCCGTCATCATCGCCGGCGTGGTCGGCTTCTTCGGCGAATTGTTCTTCCGCCTGTTCACGAGCTTTGACTGGAGCCCCAGCTCCGGCGGCTCGTGGTCCTCAGGCTCCTCCTCGTCGTCGCGGTCGTCCTCGTCGTCGAGCGACAGCAAGAGCTCCGGCGGCGGCGCAATCATCGTGATCATCATCGCGGTCGTGCTGATCGTGCTGGCCTGGCTGCTGTCGCAGGTGGTCAAGCTCGCGCTGTCGCGGTCGCGCGAATATCTCGCCGACGCCGGCTCGGTCGAGCTGACGAAAGACCCCGACGCCATGATCTCGGCGCTGCGCAAGATCGAGGGCCGCGGCGAGCTGCCGGGCGCGACCTCGGCGGTGATGGAGCTCTGCGTCGACAACCCGCGCGAGGGCTTTGCCGATCTGTTCGCGACCCATCCCTCGGTGCAGTCCCGGGTCGACGCGCTGGTCAAGTTTGGCGGCGGCCGCGACCCAGGTCCCCTGCCGACGCTCGCGGAGGAGACGGAAGAGCCGGGGGCGCAAGCCGACCGGCAGGACGCCCCGCCGCCGCTGCGCCATGGCCCGTGGGATGACGCCGACGGATCGGCCCGCCCGCCGCCCGTATCCGCACCCGCACCCAGTCCCTCCGGAACCGCCCCCAGCACCCCGGCGGGCAATCCAATGGGTAATTCTATGGGTAACTCCACCGGTCCTTGGGGCCGCCATTGAGCACCTGATTCCCGCCACACGCGGCGAGTTTCACCGTGATTGGGAAAAACCTCGGGAATTGCCGTAACTGGGGTCTACGGAATTGAATTCTCCCTTGTTTCTGCCATGTTCGCGCCCAACAGCAGACTTGGGACATCGATTTGGGGCCCGGCCGATTGCAACCTCGCGATCGGGGGCGCGCGTTAGGGGACAGCAATGGCAAAGCCGGCAGTGGTTGTGGTGGGCGCGGACAAGGGCGGGGTCGGCAAGACCACGGTGTCGCGTACCTTGCTCGATTATTTTTCCGCCAACAACGTGCCGACGCGTGCGTTCGACACGGAGTCGCCGCGCGGAACGCTGAAGCGCTTCCACCCCGACATCACCGAGATCGTCGACATGATGACGACGGCCGACCAGATGAAGATCTTCGACACGCTCAACGCGGCGAGCCCGTCGGTGACCGTGATCGACGTCCGCGCCGGCCTGCTCTCGCCGGCACTGGCGTCACTGCGCGACATCGGTTTCCTCGACGCCGCCAAGGCCGGCCAGATCACCTTCGCGGTGTTCCACATCCTAGGACCCTCGATCGCCTCGCTGGACGAGATCGCCGAGACCGCGGGTTTCATGGCCGGCGCAAAATACTTCCTGGTCAAGAACTTCATCAACGACACCCAGTTCTTCCAATGGGACCAGTCGACCTACAATTCCTACTTCCACCGCATCAAGGACGCGACCGAGCTGACGATCCCCAAGCTCAACGAAATGGCCTATGAGCAGGTCGAGGTCTCCTCCGTCCCGTTCCTGAAATTCGTCGCCAACAAGGGCATGAACGACGACGCCGCGAACTATTCGTTCGTGCTGCGCGGCTATGTCCGGCATTGGCTCGCGAACGTCTGGAGCGAGTTCGACCGGATCCGGCTGACCGACATCGTCGGTTCGAAACCCGTCACCCGCAACAGCGAAAAATAGTTGCGCAAGCAGGGCTGATACGGCTGGATTGGGCGACAAGTTCGCTCAGATAATGCGTGATGCCCGCGACACCCGTCTACATCATCTGCTCGCCCCGCCCGCAGGTCGGCAAGACCCTGCTGGCGCGGCTATTGAGCGAATTCCTGCTGCTCAAGAACGGCAACGTCGCGGCCTTCGACGTCAACCTGAAGGAGCCGTCGCTGCTGGATTACTTGCCGAAGATCACCGAGACCGCCGACGTGATCGACACCTACGGCAAGATGCAGCTGATGGACCGTGTCATCGTCGATGACGGCCTTGCCAAGGTGATCGACCTCGGCTTCCACGCCTTCGACGAGTTCTTCAAGATGACCGACGAGATCGGCCTGCTCAAGGAGGCGGCCCGCCGTCACGTCGCGCCTCAGATCCTGTTCGTCGCCGACACCGACCGCGTCTCGGCCCGCGCCCATGAGATGCTGCGCGGGCAGATCCCGCGCATGAACCTGATCACGGTCGACAACGAATATGTCGTGCGCGGCGAGCTGCCGCCCGCAATGGCCGGCGGCCGGCTGTTCCGCCTGCCCGCGCTCCCCGGCTTTCTCAAGACCTATATCGACCGGCTGACCTTCTCCTTCACCGGCTATCTGCGCCAGGAGAAGGACGCCTCGACCGAGCTGCACCAATGGACCCGGCGGAACTACATCGCCTTCCGGGAGCTCGAGCTGAACCTGATCCTGCAACGGTCCTAGAGCGGGATGAGCATCAGGCGTCTCGGTGCCACCTCTCCCCGTCGGGGAGAGGTCGGAATGCGCCTGGCGATGCGAAGCATCGTCAGTGCAATCCGGGTGAGGGGCCGCGGCAACCAGTGAGACCGGATCCCCTCACCCGGATCGCATCTTGCGATGCGATCCGACCTCTCCCTACGGGAGAGGTGAACCAAGGCCACAGCAGCCGGCGGCGATACATCTAAAATCGGGACGATATTCTTCGCCCGCTCAGTGCCCCTCGAACGTCATCAGCGTGCGCACCGGCACGTCCATGGCGCGCAGCTTGGCCGCGCCGCCGAGTTCGGGCAGGTCGATGATGAAGCAGGCCGCGACGACATTGGCGCCGATCTGGCGCAACAGCTTCACCGCGCCCTCCGCGGTGCCGCCGGTGGCGATGAGATCGTCGACCAGGATCACGCGCTCACCGGGCAGGATAGCGTCGACATGCATCTCCATCTCGTCGATGCCGTATTCGAGGGAGTAAGCGATGCGCACGGTGGTGTGCGGCAGCTTGCCTTTCTTGCGGATCGGCACGAAGCCGGCCGAGAGCTGATGCGCCACCGCGCCGCCGATGATGAAGCCGCGCGCCTCCATGCCGGCGACCTTGTCGATCTTGTTGCCGGCCCAGGGATTGACGAGCTCATCGACCGCGCGGCGGAAGGCGCGCGCATCCGCAAGCAAGGTCGTGATGTCGCGGAACATGATTCCCGGCTTGGGATAGTCGGGAATGGTGCGGACGCTCGCCTTCAGATCGTGGTCAAAGGTCATTGGTGCCTCTCAATCAACGCGCGCATCCAGCCGGAACGCGTTTTCAACAATACGCAGCCCCACCTCGCCGCCAAGCGACATCAGCGATTCCGGGTGGAATTGTACGCCGGCAACCGGCAGGGTCTTATGCTCCAGCGCCATGGCGACGCCGTCCTCGGTGCTGGCGGTGACGCTCAGAACTTCGGGCATGCTGTCGCGCTCGACAAAGAGCGAGTGATAGCGGCCGATGACGATCTCGTTCGGCAGATTGCGCATCAGGCGTCCGCCGCGCACCTGCACCCGCGAGGGCCGGCCGTGGGCGGGATGGGTGAGCTGGCCGAGCTCGCCGCCAAAATATTCGCCGATCGCCTGCACGCCGAGGCAGACCCCGAACACCGGCAGCTTCTTCTCCAGCGCCGCATCGATGGTCTTCTTGATCGCGAAATCCTCGGGACGCCCGGGGCCGGGCGACAACACCAGCAAATCCCACCTCTTCTGCTTGAGCATGTCGAGGGCATGCACGTAGCGGACCACGGTGACGCTGGCACCGACCTGGCGGAAATAGTCGGCAAGCATATGGACGAAGCTGTCGTCGTGATCGATCAGCAGCACCTGCTTGCCGCTTCCGGTCGCATCCGGCGCGAAGGTCGACAGCGGCTTTGGCGGATCGCCGCGCAGCGCCTGGAACAGGGCAGCGGCCTTGACCTGGCATTCGCGGTCTTCCGCGGCGGGGTCTGAATCGAACAGGCAGGTCGCGCCGACACGCACTTCAGCCAAGCCATCTTTCATGCGGATGGTGCGAATGGTGAGGCCAGTGTTGATGCTGCCGTCGAAATTCACCGCGCCGATCGCGCCGGCATACCAGCGCCGCGGCGAGCGCTCGTGATCCTCGACGAACTGCATCGCCCAGAGCTTTGGCGCGCCTGTTACCGTCACCGCCCAGGCATGGGTAAGGAAAGCGTCGAGCGCGTCGAAGCCGGGCCTCAGCATGCCTTCGACATGATCGACGGTGTGGAACAGCTTTGAGTAAGTCTCGATCTGCCGCCGCGCCAGCACCTTGATGGTGCCGGGAACGCAGACGCGCGCCTTGTCGTTGCGGTCGACGTCGGTGCACATGTTGAGCTCGAACTCGTCCTTCTCCGAGTTCAGGAGCTGGCGGATCTGCTCGGCATCGCCGATCGCATCGGTGCCGCGCGCGATGGTGCCTGATATCGGGCAGGTCTCGACGCGGCGTCCGTCCGAGCGCACGAACATCTCCGGCGAGGCCGACACCAGGAATTCGCCCTCGCCGAGATTCATCAGCGCGCCGTAGGGCGACGGGTTGATGACGCAAAGGCGCTGGAACACTTCGGCCGGCGAGCGGTCGCAGGGCTCGGCGAAGAGCTGGCCCGGGACCGCCTCGAACAGATCGCCGCGCGCGAAGGCTGCGCGCGCCGTCTCGACGGTGGCCTGGTATTCGCCGGGGGCGTGATCGGCAAAGCCCTGGCGCGGCGTCTTCAGATATGGGCTGTCGGCAGTCTCGCGCGGCAGGCCTTCGGTCGACTTGCCCTTCCAGGCGAAATCGTAAGTGAGCACCACGCCGCGGCCGGTGGCGCGGTCATAGGCCAGCAGGCGATCGGGCACGTAGAGCACGATGTCGCGCTGGTCCTGTTCGCGCGGCCGCTTCTGCACGAGGTCCTCGATCTGGAACACGAGGTCGTAGGCGAAGGCGCCGAACAGGCCGAGCAGACCGTCGTCATTGGCGGAGAAGGCGGCGACGAGATCGCGCACCAGCGACATCACGCTGGCACGCCGGGTGCGCTGGTCCTCCTCGACAGGCGCATCGCCGCGGATGATGTGACCTGCAAGCCGCGTGGCCGTCGTCTCGGAGATCACCACGCAAGGCTCGCGCAGGACCTCAGTGAGAAAGGCGATCAGCACCTGCCCGCGTTCGTTCAGCGCTTCCAGCTTGAAATTGACGCCTGATGTCTCGAGCTTGAGCGGCGGGTCGGAGAAGCCGAGATCGAAGCTCTCATAGCGGCCGGGCACGGTCGTGCCCGAGGACAGCACCACGCCGCGGCGGCGGTCGAGCAGGCTGACGAGATCGTCGAGCCGGCTCGCGCCGCCGGTGAACTGCTCGGCCACGCGCGTGATCGCAAGACCTGCACGGGTCACATAGTCGCTTCTGGCAGGGAGGGCAAAGACTGTCCTGTTCATGTCGTCCTCTTACGAAACTTGCCGAGGGAACGCCACACAGGACAAACGATCAGGCCGCCGCACTGCGTTGGCGACCTCAGACGATTTGGGAAAGGAAAATCGCACCGGCCACCTCGTTAGGAGGTGCGCCACCAAAGACGGGCTGGGCGGACGGCGGTGCTCATGGGGCGGATACTCACCATGGCGCGGGGGCGGCGTCAAGGGCGAGGCAAGGCGTAGCCCGGATGGAGCGTAAGCGTAATCCGGGGTTCGCGCCACAATTGGAAAGTCCCCGGATTACGCTGCGCTCCATCCAGGCTACGAGCGATTACCCCAGATGTTTTCGGAAAAACTCCGTGGCCCTGCCCCAGGCGAGCTCGGCGGCCTCGCGGTCGTGCACGGTCTGGCGCTGCTCGTTGACGAAGGCGTGCTCGGCGTCATAGCGGAACAGCTCCAGGGACTTGCCGGCGGCCTTCATGGCCTTTTCGAAGCCACTGACCAGCTCCGGCGTGCACCAATCGTCCTTGTTGGCGAAGTGAGCCTGGAGCGGGATCTTGACGTCGGCGGGCTTGGCCGCCTGCTCCGGCGGGATGCCGTAGAACACGACGCCGGCCGAGAGCTCCGGGATCTTGGTCGCGCCGATGATGGTGACGGCGCCGCCTAGGCAGAAGCCTGTTAGCCCGACCTTGGCGCCGTTGCGCGACAGATATTGCGTGGCGCCGCGCACCGTCTGCGTGGTGGCGTCCATGAAGTCGAGCGAGTTCATCTCCTTGTTGGCACTGTCCGTATCGTGATAGGGCACCACCTTGCCCTTGTAGAGATCCGGCGCCAGCGCATCGAAGCCCGCGAGCGCAAAGCGATCGCACAGGCCCTTGATCTGGTCCGACAGGCCCCACCATTCCTGGATCACAACCACGCCCGGCGCGTTGCCGCGCCCGGCATTGGCGAGATAGCCCGAGGCGTCCTTGCCGTCCGGGCGCTTGAAGGTGATGGTGGTTCCCATGGTGTCCTCCGACGAGTTTTGGGGAGCGGTTGTGGGTATTCTGGCGGGTGCAAGAGGATGACGCAATCCACACTCACGTCTTTCCGGGGCGCCCGAAGGGGCGAACCCGGAATCCATCAGGCTACAGCATTGGTGGAGGAATGGATTCCGGGCTCGATGCTACGCATCGCCCCGGAATGACCGCCCAACAAAAAAGCCCTCTCGCGGGGGCTTCTTCATTTTCGTCTCGTCTTACGCCACTCAGTGCGAGCCGGCCCAGACCTTCTTCTTGGTGAAGTACATCAGGCCCGCGAAGATGATCAGGAACACGAACACCTGGAAGCCGAGGCGCTTGCGCGCTTCCATGTGCGGCTCCGCGGTCCACATCAGGAACGTGGTGACGTCCTTGGCGTACTGCGCGACCGTGGTCGGCGAGCCGTCATCGTAGGTCACCTGGCCGTCGCTGAGCGGCTTCGGCATCTTGATGGCGTGACCCGGGAAGTACTTGTTGTAATAGGAGCCTTCGGGGATGGTGACGCCCTCGGGCACCTTCTCTTCAAAGCCCTGAAGCACGGCCGTGACGTAATCCGGACCCTGCTCCTGGTACTGGGTGAAGAAGTCGAAGATGAACCAGGGGAAGCCGCGCTTATACGAGCGCGCCTTGGTGATCAGGGACAGGTCCGGCGGCGCCGCCCCGCCGTTCGCCGCACGCGCGGCCTGCTCGTTCGGGAATGGCGAGGGGAAATAGTCCGCCGGCCGGCCCGGACGCTCGAACATGTCGCCGGCATCGTTCGGGCCGTCCTTGACCTTGTACTCGGAGGCAAACGCCGAGGCCTGCGCCACCGAATAGCCGGGGCCGCCGGCTTCCGCGAGGTTGCGGAAGGCGATGTAGGACAGGCCGTGGCAGCTGGCGCAGACTTCCTTGTAGACCTTCAGGCCGCGCTGGAGCGCGCCGCGGTCGAACTTACCGAAAGGGCCAGAGAACGACCATTTGTTGGCCGGCGGCTGGTCGTTGCCTTCAGACGCTTTCGCGCTGTCGATCGAGCCCGCGAACAACGAACCGGCGAGCGCAAGCATGATCGCGGTCGACACCATCGGCGTCGATCTGCTCCCGGTTTTGGCCAGCACCGCATCCGAGATCGAGTTCGGAACCGGTCGCGGCTTCTCGATGCGCGCGAGCAGCGGCAGCACGATCAGGAAGTAGGCGAAGTAGCAGACCGTCAGCACCCGGCCGGCAATCACGTAGATGCCTTCCGGCGGCTGCGCGCCGAGATAGCCGAGCAGGATGCAGACCACGACGAAGATCCAGAAGAACTGCTTGGCCAGCGGACGGTACTTCGACGACCTCGTCCTGGCGCTGTCGAGCCAGGGCAGGAAGGCAAGGATGATGATCGCCCCGAACATCGCGATGACGCCCGCGAGCTTGTTCGGGATCGAGCGCAGGATCGCGTAGAACGGCAGGTAATACCATTCGGGCACGATGTGCGGCGGCGTCACGCCCGGGTTCGCCGGGATGTAGTTGTCGGCGTCGCCGAGATAGTTCGGCATGTAGAAGATGAACCAGGCGTAGAGCAGCATGAAGCAGGCGACGCCGAACATGTCCTTGATGGTCGCGTGCGGCGTGAACGGCACCGTGTCCTTTTCCGTCTTCGGCTCGACGCCGTCAGGATTGTTCTGACCTGCGACATGCAGCGCCCAGACGTGGAGCACGACGACGCCCGCGATCAGGAACGGCAGCAGATAGTGCAGCGAGAAGAAGCGGTTCAGCGTCGGGTTACCGACCGAATAGCCCCCCCACAACAGTGTCACGATGCTCTCGCCGACATAGGGAATGGCGGAGAACAGATTGGTGATGACCGTGGCGCCCCAGAAGCTCATCTGGCCCCAGGGCAGCACGTAGCCCATGAAGCCAGTCGCCATCATCAGCAGGTAGATGATCACGCCGAGGATCCACAGCACCTCGCGCGGCTCCTTGTACGACCCGTAATAGAGGCCGCGGAACATGTGGACGTAGACGGCGACAAAGAACATCGACGCACCGACCGCGTGCATGTTGCGCAGCAGCCAGCCGTAATTGACGTCACGGACGATCAGTTCGACCGACTTGAAAGCGAGATCGGCATTTGGCGTGTAGTGCATCGCCAAGATCACGCCGGTCAGGATCTGCATCGCCAGCATGAAGGAGAGGATGGCGCCGAAGGTCCACCAATAGTTCAGATTGCGCGGGGTGGGATAGGCGACGAAGGAGGAATGGATGAGACCAAAGATCGGCAGACGCCGCTCGATCCATTGCAGGGCCGGATTGCTCGGCTGGTAGTCGGATGGTCCGCTCATGATGCGATCCTGAGGAAATAATACGACGAGACGGCGCGAAGCTTCGGACGCGGGTCCGAAGCTCAGCCGATCTGGATTTTGGTGTCGGAAACGAACTGGTACGGCGGCACTGGCAGGTTCGCGGGCGCGGGCCCCTGGCGGATGCGGCCGGACGAATCGTACTGCGACCCATGGCAGGGGCAGAAGAACCCGTCGTAATTGCCCTCATGAGCGATCGGGATGCAGCCGAGATGGGTGCAGATGCCGATCACGACCAGCCACTGCTCGTGGCCGGACTTGACCCGGGCTTCGTCGGACTGCGGATCGGGCAGGCTCGCCACGTTGACGGCGCGCGCTTCGTCGATCTGCTTCTTGGTGCGGTGGCTGATGTAGATCGGCTTGCCGCGCCAGAACACCTTGATGTCCTGACCCTCGGCGATCGGGCTGAGATCGACCTCGATCGGCGCACCGGCGGCGATGGTCGAGGCATCCGGATTCATTTGCGAGATGAAGGGCCAGAGCGCGGCCGCGCTCCCTACTGCTGCGGCTGCCCCCGTTGCAACGAATAAGAAATCACGGCGTGTCGGATGGTCCGCCGAAGACGCTGTCGTCACGATTCCAACCCTTTCTTCTTATGCGACCGGTCGAACCGCTCCGGGGGGCGCCCATGAGGTCCCCGGAAGGCTGCCGGCGCCCGCGGCCCCCCGCGGCGGCAGAACTTTGCTTGCTCACGCCCAAAGCGGGGAAAACAGCAGTCCAGAATCGTTCTATTGGCACCCTTGCCGGGCGAGCGCAAGCCCGCTATCGGCGCGGGAGCGTGCAATGCACGAATTCCCGGGGATGCGATGTTTTATTGAGACATTTTGCGCCCGCAACCAGCCCGCCACAGCCCATGCAGATAGCGCTTTTCCAACCCGACATTCCCCAGAACACCGGCACGATTCTCAGGCTCTGCGCCTGTCTGGGCATGGCCGCTCACATCATCGAACCGGCAGGGTTCCCCGTCTCGGACCGCTCGTTCCGCCGGGCGGGAATGGACTACCTTGACCAGGTTAGCATCACCCGCCACGACTCCTGGGCGAGATTCGAGGACTGGCGTGCGGCACAAGGCTACCGCCTGCTGCTATTCACCACCAAAGGTGCCACCGACTACCGCGATTTCCGTTACCAGACGTCGGACATCCTGCTATTCGGACGCGAGAGCGCCGGCGTCACGGATGCGGTGCTCGAGGCTGCGGATGCGCGGCTGGTGATACCGATCAGGGCCGGCCTGCGGTCGCTCAATGTGGCCATGACCGCGGCGATGGCCGCCGGCGAGGCGCTGCGCCAGATCCGGAACCCCGAAGGTCCAAAGGTTTGAGGAGAGAGACGTGAGTTACGCGGTCAAGGAAATCTTCCTGACCCTGCAAGGCGAAGGCGCCCATGCCGGGCGCGCGTCGGTGTTTTGCCGTTTTGCCGGCTGCAACCTCTGGAGCGGCCGCGAGGCGGACCGCAGCGAGGCGACCTGCAAGTTCTGCGACACGGATTTCGTCGGCACCGACGGCACGCTCGGCGGCCGCTATGCCTCAGCCACGGAACTCGCCGACACCATCGCCGCGCAATGGGCCGCATCCACCGCCAATCGCTACGTGGTGCTGACCGGCGGCGAGCCGCTGCTCCAGGTCGATGCCGCCTTGATCGATGCGCTGCACGCGAGAGGCTTCGAGATCGGCGTCGAGACCAACGGCACGATTGCAGCCCCGGCGGGGCTCGACTGGATCTGTGTCAGCCCCAAGGGCGGCAGCGAACTCGTGCTACGCCGCGGCCACGAGCTGAAGCTGGTCTATCCGCAGGCGCTGGCGGCGCCCGAGACCTTCGAAGGCCTCGCCTTCGAGCGCTTCTCGCTGCAGCCGATGGACGGACCTGAGATCGCCCAAAACACCGCGCGCGCGATCGATTATTGCCTGCGCCATCCGCAATGGCGGTTGAGCGTGCAGACACATAAATCGCTCGGCATCAGATAGGATTGTTGACGGACAGATGTGGGAATTGACGAAATCGTTCCGCTTCGAGGCGGCGCACTCTTTGTCGGGCACGACGTTCGGTGCGGCGAGCGAAGAGATCCACGGCCACTCCTTCCGCGCCGAGGTAACGGTCCGCGGCACGCCGGATCCCAACACTGGCATGGTCGTCGACCTCGGGCTCCTTGAGCGCGCCATCGAGGACGTGCGCCTGATGCTGGACCACAAGTACCTCAACAAGATCGAGGCGCTGGGCACCCCGACGCTGGAAAACCTCTCGCGCTTCGTCTGGGAGCGGCTGGCCCATATCGACAAGCTCACCCGCGTCAGCATCCACCGCGACAGTTGCAACGAGAGCTGCACCTATTACGGTCCGCAAGGTTAGACTTCGTAGGGTGGGCAAAGCGAAAGCGTGCCCACCAATCAGGATCACGACAAGAAATGGTGGGCACGGCGCAAGGGCGCCTTTGCCCACCCTACGGCAGGTTCGCTTCGGGAATTGAGTATGGACGCCTCGACAATCGAAGACCGCAAGGGCCGCGCCCGCGCCTGGTTCGAAGCCTTGCGCGACGACATCTGCGCGAGCTTCGAGCGGCTGGAGGACGACGCGCCGCAAAGCCTGTATCCGGGCGAAGCCGGCCGTTTCAAGCGCACGCCCTGGCAGCGCACCGATCATACCGGCGCGGCCGGAGGTGGCGGCGTGATGTCGATGATGCATGGCCGCCTGTTCGAGAAGGTCGGCGTGCACTGCTCGACCGTTCACGGTGAGTTCGCCCCCGAGTTTCGTGCCCAAATTCCCGGCGCCGCGGAGGATCCAAAATTCTGGGCCTCCGGCATCTCGCTGATCGCGCATCTGCGCAATCCGCATGTGCCCGCGGTGCATATGAACACACGCTTCGTCGTCACCACAAAAGCCTGGTTCGGCGGCGGCGCCGACCTCACGCCGGTGCTGGAGCGGCGACGCACGCAGGATGATGCCGACAGCATCGCCTTCCACGCTGCTATGAGGGAGGCCTGCGCGCAGCCGAGCGGTGTCGCCGACTACGACAAGTACAGGAAGTGGTGCGACGAATATTTCTATCTGCCACACCGCAAAGAGGCGCGCGGCATCGGCGGTATCTTCTACGACTGGCATGACAGCGGCGACTGGGACGCAGATCTTGCCTTCACCCAGGACGTCGGCCGCGCCTTCCTGAAGATCTATCCTGAGATCGTGCGGCGCAATTTCGCGACAAGCTGGACCGCTGCGGACCGCGAGGAGCAATTGATCCGGCGCGGGCGCTATGTCGAGTTCAACCTGCTCTACGACCGCGGCACCATCTTCGGGCTCAAGACCGGCGGCAATGTGGATTCGATCCTGTCGTCGCTGCCGCCGGAAGTGAAATGGCCATGAGCCTCGCCATGCCGCCGCTCCCTCGCGCCATGCTGATCGACATGGACGACACCATCCTGTCGGCCTATGGCCGGCCCGAGATCGCCTGGAATACGATCACGGCCGAGTTCGCCGAAGAACTCGCGCCGCTGCCGCCAGCGCTGGTCGCAACCGCGGTGCTGGCGTTCGCGCGCAACTTCTGGGCCAATGCGGAAGCCGCATGGCGGCTGAAGCTCGCCGAAGCCCGCCACCTCACGGTCAAGGGCGGCTTTGCCGCGCTCGCGGCCGCCGGCCATCGCGCCCTGCCCGACGATCTCGCCATCCGCCTCGCCGACCGTTTCACCGCCTATCGCGAAGAGGAGATGTTCGTCTTCCCCGGCGCGCATGAGGCCATCGACCAGTTGAAGGCACTCGGCATCAAGCTCGCGCTGGTGACGAACGGCGCCGCCGATACCCAGCGCGCCAAAGTCGAGCGCTTCGAGCTCGCGCACCGCTTCCACCACATCCAGATCGAGGGCGAGCACGGCTTCGGCAAGCCCGAGGAGCGCGCCTATCTGCACGCGATGGAGGCGCTCGGCGTCACCGCTGATGACACCTGGATGATCGGCGACAATCTGGAATGGGAAGTCGTGACGCCGCAGCGCCTCGGCATCTATTCGATCTGGATCGACGTGCATGGCGACGGCCTGCCCGAAGGCTCGATCGTCAAGCCCGACCGCATCATCCGCTCGCTGACCGAACTGCTGCCGGGGTAAACAAAGCCCGCGACAACAAATTATCGAAAAACAACCCCATGCACAGTAGGGCGTTGCTGCAAATTCAAGGGCTTACGGCAACGCAATCTCGATTTTCGATTTTACGAAATTCCTTTGACACGTCGGGCAAAACAGGGGCATGATGGCATCGTCGCGGGCTTTGCGATGAAGGCCCCCTTCGCCAGCGGCCACGGCACTTGAGCGTTCCGTGCAAGGGAATGCGCGGTCTCATCCACCGCCCCCGTTTTCCGGATGTCATGACAAATTGCTAGCTTCGCGTCCGGTCGATCAACGCGAAAGGACAATCCATGGAAGTGAAAGCCGGTGATGTCGTGATGCTGAAATCCGGCGGCCAGCCGCTGACGGTCGCGGAAGTGAAGGAGAACGACGTGATCTGCCTCTGGATGGGCATGGAAGGCGATTTGTTCCGCGAGACGCTGCCGCTGGCCACGCTCGCGCGCGTGGAAGAGGACGAGAGCGACGAAGACGACGAGGATGAAGACGAGGACGAAGACGACGAGGAGTAGGTACACCTAGGACCGCACCCCGGTCAGATCGGAGTGCTCGGCTCCGGCGCGTCCGATGTCCGCTTCTCTGCCACTAGCGCGCAATGGCGGACATCGCTGAACGTCGCAGAAGGGATAGCCACGCGCTGCCCTCCCTCTTCGAAATCTAAAGAATGATGACCTGTGCTGCCGCTCGTACATCGCGCGTCTCGAAGCCCTAGACCAATTTTTTCGGCCAACCTCTGAGTTGGGGCAAGATTGGAGATGCCGGGGCCTACGCATTCCCGATTTTCAAGCAACAAAGCGTGCCGCAATCGGCAGACATTTAAATTGCAACGCCGGGTAGAGGCGCGTGCTGGATATTTAAATTTCGTATCCAATTTGTTTGGAGTTGGCCAATCCGAATACCGTCACCAGCGCGGCTCCCCCCCGGAGCGGCACGATGGATTTATGATCATGCGGCCGTGATCGCTATTCTAACTTGCCATCCTGAGGTTATACAATTAACATGCAAACAATATAATGCATTTAAATGATGCGGGACGGCGAGATCCCGAGCCCGCTTAATTAGGGAGGGCTGATCATGGCCATTAAAAAGAATGTCGTTTTGAGAGGCGCGGCGGCTCCGACAGAGGTAACGGTTCCAACCTTCTCCTTCAGCCCCAACGATTCCCTCGCGCAGTTGATCGTCGACGCGTGGGTCGAAGACGATTTCCGAAATTCGCTGCTGGAACGTGAGGCGGACAACACTACCGTGACGGCCGCCGCCGCGAACCGAGCCAAAGTCGCGCTCGCGGCGCGAGGTATCTATCTGAACCGCGCGGTCATCATCACGGAAGAAGAGCACGATAGTCACTACATCATGCAAGACCCCGATGAAGTCGTCTTTGTGTTGCCGAACAGAGGCCGCGTGACACCTCGACCCGGCCAGTCTCTTCTGGAAACGGCTCGCTTGCTGATGTCTTGTACGCCCAACGGAATCTAGCGCTGTTACCGCTCGGTTCGAGGGGAGGCGCGATCCGTCTCCAGTTTGAAGCGTGTGTCCGAAGTGGCAACGGCAGACAGACGGTCCGCGCTGAGCACTGCAGGTTGGGAGGTTTCTAATGGAGCGGTTGAGGACGGAGTGGGTCAACGTCACAGGTGATATTTCGATCATTGCTCGCGACTCCGGACAGGTCTGGTTCCACACCACGGGTGGGACGAAAGGGAAGGTAGATCCATTCGCGACGCCGATGACGGGCGTGGGTACTGCGGGCAGCGCGATCGGGCTGCTCGACGGCGCGATCAATCTCGGATTTGCCGCGATTGAAGAACGCCTCGCGCGTCCGGACCAGACGCTCGCGGGCTATGTTGTGGCCCTGGTCGGCGCCTATCACACGTCTGTCGATACGCCTCGAAATCTGCGGCGCGCGGCCAGCCGCTTCGAGGAACTGGGCAGACCCGAGGTCGCGGCCTACCTTGAAGAACGGGCGCGCGAGGAGTCTGGTCACGATCGCCTCGCGCTCAAGGACCTGCGCGCGCTGGGTTTGCCCGCCGAGCGACTCGTCACCAATTTCATCCCGCAGGGGATCAAGCCGCTCTGCAAGCGCTTCGATGATCTTTGCTCGCAGGACTACCCGATCGGCTGCATAGGGTACTCCTACTGCCTGGAGCGCATCGCCGCGCTCAAGCAGAGGGCCGACGTCGAGAAGGTCCAGGCGCTGTGTCCGGATGGCGTCGACGCGACCCGCTTTCTCAGAAGCCATAGCTCTCTCGGAAGTGAGGCCACGCACGTCAAAGACACCATCGACTTCGTCGCGTCTCTTCCTGCGAGTGACCGTATCACAGTCGTTCAGGAGACGTATGAATCGGCACTGATCATGGCGGAAGGCTATAATCACGAACTCCATAAATCCGAAGCCGAGATGGTCGACGAGCTTCGACAGGCGATCGGAGAAGCGCTCCCATACTGTCTCAGTTCAGGGCCTTCAAAAGACGAGGATTGCAGCGCTCGACCCGCGGCTTGAGCGGAACAGCGCGACGTCATCGCGGTTTGCTCGGCCTGAGCGCAAGCACGCACTGTTCCGGCGTCCCCGTCGTGAGATAGTATAAGGGGTCCTACGGCGGTAAGAGGAGGGCCTCTTCGATGACGAGGACAAACACCGACTTAGCCGAGTGGCTGGTCAGACACGGTCTAGGCCAGTACGCCCAAGCCTTCGCGGAAAACAACATCGAATATTCCCTCCTTCCGGATTTGACGGAAAACGATCTCAAGCAAATTGGAGTTTCTTCCTTAGGTCACCGCAAGAAGCTGCTTAGGGCGATTGAAGCATTGACCGCTTCGCGCCAGCCCGGCGGCGAGACGCTTGCGGGTTCAAGAGTCGCTGTGGCGCCGCCCTCCATTGCGCAGCATCGCGAACCTGAGTTCCGTCAGATTACGGTACTGTTCAGCGACCTTGTGGCTTCTACACAGCTCTCCGAGAAGCTGGACCCTGAGGATCTCCAAAAAATTATCGACGCATACCGGGAGGAATGCAGCACCGCGATCGGGCGGTATGGCGGCGAGGTGGCCCGGTATTTCGGCGATGGCGTAATGGCATTTTTCGGCTGGCCCTCCGCTCATGAGGATGACGCCATTCGTGCCGTTCACGCCGCACTGGAGATCGCGTCCGGGGTCACGAAGATTTCAGGTCCGGTTACTCTGTCTTGTCGAGTGGGTGTTTGTTCTGGACCGGTTGTTGTCGGTGACATTGGAGATAGCGGCCGCTGGTCGATGGACGCGGTGGGAGAGACGCCGAACATTGCGGCGCGCCTGCAGGCCCTTGCCGCTCCAGATACGGTACTCATCTCAGAGACGACGAGGCGTCTCATATCGGCCGCCTTTGATTTTCAGGACCTCGGCATCCAGGAACTCAAGGGTGTGACTCAACCCCTTCATTTGTATCGCGTGCTGGCGGCGAAAAGCACGGTTAGCCGCTTCGAGGCTGCGCATACGGGCTCTCTTACTCCGCTCATTGGACGCTCAAGCGAGCTGAGCCTGCTGCTCGACAGATGGCAGAAAGTCAAGGAGCGTGATGGCCAAGTCATACTTCTTTCGGGTATTCCGGGAGTCGGGAAGTCGAGGCTGCTCCACGAGTTGAAATCGCATATTCAGCAGGAACCGCATATTCTGCTGCATCATCAATGCTCGCCCTACCACAATCAGAGCGCGTTCTTCCCCGTCATCGAGCAGATCCAACATTCGGCCCAAATAACACCGCGCGAGCCCGATGCAGACAAGCTCGCCAAGCTTAGGGCTTACCTTCCCGACAATTCCGCCGAACCGGTCCTGCTGGTCGCCAGGCTGTTATCCATCCCGGTGCATGATCACCTCCAATTGTCCCGCCTGACCCCGCAGCAAATAAAGAACAGAACCATAAGCACGCTTGTCGATATGCTGTTGGCGTTCTCCGTCCAAGGGCCCACGCTCTGCATCTTTGAGGATGCACACTGGCTGGATCCGTCGACGGTCGAGCTGCTTGACCTGATTATCAGCCGGATCGACCACGCCCGCGTGCTGCTTATCGTGTCGTGCCGGCCGGAGTTCCGCCCTGCATGGATCACTCATGCGAATATCACCGTGCACTCGCTGACTCGATTATCGCACACGGAAGTGAAGGCGATGATTGGAGGTCTGTTGAGGGGCGGGAGGATGCCTCAGCCGCTGCTGGACCAAATTATCGAAAAGGCCGATGGCGTCCCGCTATACATCGAGGAACTGACAAACAGTATGTTGAGCGCACCTGTACTCGGTCGAGGTGCGTCCGAGCGTACGGCACAAGCAGCATTGCTCAGGGTTCCGGACACGCTGAGTGACGCATTGATGGAGCGGCTCGACCGCGTTGCACCGAGTCGCAAACTTGCAATGATTGCGGCGGTGATCGGGCGCGAGTTCTCCTATGATCTGTTGTCGGCCGTATCGCAACTCGACGAAGATAATATCCTGTCAGCACTCTCGCTGCTCGAACAGGCTGACATCATATATCGAGTCGACATTTCGCCCTCCCTCCGCTTCGCGTTCAAACACGTGTTGCTGCGTGATGCGATCTACGATTCTTTGCTCAGGAGCAAAAGACAGCAGATCCACGCCGAGATCGCCACGGTCCTGGAGCATGACTTTCCGGAGCTTGCGGAAAATCAGACCGAAGTCGTGGCGTATCATCATCAGGAGGCAGGCAATCACAATTCGGCTATCCGTTATTGGCTCAAGTCCGGGCAGCGCGCGCTCGCGCACTCCGCCAACATCGAAGCGATTGCCAATTTTCGAAGTGCGCTTCAGCTTCTGAAAACGATGCCCGAAACGCCCGAGCGGACCAAACAAGAGGTCGAGGTTCAGCTGGCGCTGGGAATACCGCTTATCGCCGTCAAAGGGTATGCCTCCACGGAAACCCGCGAAGCGTTTTCCAGAGCTCGCTCCTTATGCCTGCGTCTCGGCGACATCCCTGAATATTTCCAAGCCCTGTTTGGGTTGTGGGGACACTCATGGATGGGTGGAAGGAATGATGAGGCGCTCAGCATGGCCGATGAGTTTCTGCTGCGGTCACGAGGCTTGTCTAGCCCCGTGCTGTCGATGGTGGCTCATAGAGTGATGGGCAGCACGTTGTTGACCATCGGGGACTTCCAATCCTCAGCGAACCATTTCGAAGAGACGATCAGGCTTTCGATCAGCGAAGGAAGACAGCCCCTTTATCACCTTTACATGGTGGAGCCTCAAGCGGCTTCACTGCTGCTTCAGTCCTGGGACTTGTGGTTCCTCGGCTATCCCGATCGATCCCTTTCGCGCGTGTCGGAAGCGTTGGCCCTGGCTCAGGATCTTGCTCACCCGTACACAGTGGCGTTCGCTCATTACATGACCTCTGTCGTGCACCTTCTGCGCGGGGACGCCGCTCGCGCTCTCGAGAGCGCCCAGAACAGCTTCGAAATGTCACAAGAACAGCGGTTTTCGCTGTACGTAATTCTATCGCGAATTTCGCGAGGCCGGGCCGTCGGCGAGATGGGCCGAATTGAGGAGGCCCGATCCGAGATCGCACTGGGAATCGACGAGGCGCGGCGCAACGGTGTCGGTTTCATGCTGCCAATGATGAATAGCTGGCTGGCGGAAATTGACGCCAAGGCCGGCGAGAATGAACGCGCACTATCGTTGGTCGAAAGGCTCCTGGCCGGCATAGGTGATGTGACGGGCAGGGCATGGGAGTCGGAATTACACCGGCAAAAGGCCCAAATTCTCCTATCGCTCGACCCATCGAAAGTCGGCGGCGCCGAGTCTCATCTTAGGAAATCCATTGAAGTGGCGCGTGGCCAAAGCGCCAAGTCCTTGGAGTTGCGCGCTGCCACAAGCCTCGCAGAACTCTGGCGGAGGCAAGGAAGGATTGATGAGGCGCGCGCGCTGCTAGAACCGATCTGCGATTGGTTTGACGAAGGAGCCGAAACGGCTGACCTCATGCGCGCGCGCGATTCTCAATGCGCGCTGCATTAATCCTGCCTCTCGCAGAAGTGACAGCCAATCGGACCCTTTCCCGTCGACCCGCCATGAGCGGACATGATGGCGCTGGTCCGCCAGGTTAGCTCGGAGCCGCCCTCCGGCGGCCAGCCGCTGACGGTCGCGGAGGTGAAGGAGAACGACGTGCTCTGCCTCTGGATGGGCATGGAAGGCGATTTGTTCCGCGAGACGCTGCCGCTGGCCACGCTCGCGCGCGTCGAAGAGGACGAGAGCGACGAAGACGAGGATGAAGACGACGAGGAGTAGGCAGACCGAAGACCGCCCCCTGGTCAGTCAGATCGGAGTGCCGGCTCCGGCGCGTCCGATGTCCGCTTCTCTGCCACTAGCGCGCAATGGCGGACATCGCTGAACGTCGCAGAAGGGCCAGAAGGGGACCTACCGATCAGTTCTGGCCGATCGTTTCCTCGCGATCGAACTGCTGAAATGACAGCTCGGGTCGCCATTTCGTCAGACCGGATCGGTGCTTCATCTTCGCAGCAGCGCGAACCCGATATTTGGTCCGAGCTGCTGCGTGTAAGCGAGGTTGATCCACAGCATTGCCAAAGGCTCGAGGTAGCGACTCATGGCCAGCGGGCCGGTGTCGATCGGGTCGAAACCGAGGTCTGCGACAAGCGCGATGACGATCTGCTTGGCGGGCGTATCGTCGCCGGCAAGTGCCATCATCAGCTTTCCACCGGGATAGTCGCTGTCCGCCATGTTGCGGGAGCCCGTGGTGCTGAACGCTTTGACGACGCGCGCGCTCGGCGCAAGCCGCGCTACGGTCTCGCCGCCTGAATCGCCAAATCCGATCGCAAGCTCCCTTTCGGATTTGAGAGGATCGGTCGTGTCGATCAACACTTTGCCGGCGAAGTCACCCAGCGATCTTATCGTCGCCTCGACGGCGGCCCAGGGGACCGCGAGCACAATCACATCGGTACTGGTTGCAGCATCGTTCAGGGGGACAACGCCAAAACCCTGCTCTCTCAGCTCTCCGGCTTTGTCGCCGGCCACATCGCGCGTCGCGAACGTCACGCGATGGCCCCTCTTGAGCCATCCGCCCGCTAGCGCACGGCCTACATTGCCCGAACCGGCAATCGTGATCTGCATGGCATGCTCCCGTGCGATTCTGCCGAACATATACTGTCGTGCGCGGGCAAGAGCTACATCGGCTCTGGGTCAATCGCGTCGGTTGCGCCGCGCTGCTAGGGCTTCCGCTCGGCGCTGCTTAGCTGACGTAGTTGGGAAAGCCAAGGTCCCGGTAGACCTCATCCAGCAGGGTGATGAAGCGCGCGACTTCGCTCTCCACGTCCTGCTCGCGGCAGAACACATGGGCGTCGTCCTGCTCGAAGGCACGCGTCCGCATGATGCCGTGGAGCGAGCCTGAAGGCTCATTGCGGTGGCAGGCACCGAACTCGGCATAGCGGAGCGGAAGCTCCCGCCACGAGCGTAGCCTATTGGTTTCCTGATGAGCGGACCCGGCAATCGCTTTGGAATATCGCTTATGGGCCTAACAAACCTCCGCTCATCGAAGGGAGTCGGTTCCAAGATTTCCTTTCTGGCGTCTCTCCGGACTTACGTTCTCCAAGACGGCGACGTTGACGGCCGCTAACCCGACTACAGCATCGACCTTGCAGCGCAGCTACGGAACAATATTACATCTGAGAGATTCGCGGAACGAAACCGGTCGTCAGCCTTGGGAGGGTGGCAATGAACTCTCAAACCATAGAAGGTGCGTGTGCGTTCGCTTGGCGGAACTACTTGCTGTTCCACAGCGGCATCAGCGAGAACGATAACAGGCGTTCTGCCCTCTATCGCTACGTCGCCAATGCTCGTGATACCGGTGGAGATGATTTCGATCTCTTGCAAATAGCGGCCGTCGCTTACCTAAAAAAACTGGACGAACTGCACGACGACCGACGTGCGAGGCTCGCGGCAGATCAAGTCTTGGCTGAGTGCTTAGAGTCACGCAGGGCACAACCCACCACATAGCTTACGGCCAGAACACCAAAACGAGGGAGAGAACCGCATGGCAGACAAGACCGCTAACGAAAACCGTTTCGCGCGCGACCCACAAGGTCCCATCAGCGCAGCGACTGCAATCGGTATGAATGCCTTGAAGCCAATTATGCACTTTCAAGTCTCAATGCTGAGGATGTGGGCCGACAGTATTGAGAGGTTGGCGGGCAATTACGAAAAAGGGTTGGAAGAAACCGCGACCGCCGTAGAGGAACAGTCAAACAGGGAACGCGCCGCGTAAATCAACGCAATGGAGTCCGCTCAGGGTCACTCGCGTCGTTTTGGCCGGACGTCAGCCGTTTCTCGTCTTCCCCTAGCAGCCGACATGTGCGCGAGTGCTGGATGTCGTCGGTATGGGCCAACAGGTGACATTCGCGAAATGAAGGAGACCGCCAACTCCATCACCCGGTTCACCGCCGAATACTTGCGGTCTTCACCTTGATCTAATGCTCGCAGGGCGATCTTCTAGAAATTGACCACTCGCGAGTCCGGCTGCTTGGCTGCGGCGTGGAACTCGTTCATCCCAGCAAGCTTCACCCGTTTGTCGAGCGCTGATGCCGCTAGACCGCGCGCCTCTACGCAAGGCTTGCACACCATCAACGTCACATTGGGATGCGCTGCGATCTCCTCGTACCGGTTCGGTGGCCCGACCGGGACGAGCTTCGCGCCCACGCCCTCGATTGCTGTGAATACGGCATCGGCGAATAGCATCAGCGTGACGCTGTCGCCGCTCTGCACCGCGGACGTAGCAAAGATAAACGGCAGCATTGCCCGAGTTGGATCAGTCGGACCATATGTGGCGGAGATAGCAAAATGCATCTTTGTCTCCTATCCTAGTTCCCGCGCTCCGGCGGTCTGCACGACTGGAGTTAAGCAATTTGAGGCGGATTGGGCTTGATCAGCGTCAACGGACGTTCTTCGGGATTTCTATCCGAACGACTCCATCACTCTTGCCATCGCCGGATGCTTGCGGTTCTTCACCTGGAACCAGTGCTTCGACCGGCCAGCGTGACAGGGCCGGTCGGAGCAGCCTCTCGCAGGCGCCTGCCGACAGTTGCACGGGTGAATTTCCCGCCGCCACTTTCGACAGGCTCCATCGGGCTATCAGCCTAGCACATTGTCGAGGGCTGCTAAAACTGTTGTCAATTTTTGCTATGGGTGATGAGCGGCGGTCACCGCAACCATCGTGCAGCGTCC
Organism: Bradyrhizobium sp. Rc2d; assembly: GCF_900099855.1. Classification (NCBI taxonomy): domain Bacteria; kingdom Pseudomonadati; phylum Pseudomonadota; class Alphaproteobacteria; order Hyphomicrobiales; family Nitrobacteraceae; genus Bradyrhizobium; species Bradyrhizobium sp. Rc2d. Next base: position 46,071 of record NZ_FNCU01000037.1, read on the forward strand.
GGTCGCCGACATTGCGGCGGCTCGTTCGTTGTTCAGTTCAGGGCCACGAGTGGGCGTGACACGCTGCCGCAGCGTTGCCAGTGGTGCTTAAAGCCGTAGGTCCGTATCGGTCATGTTGGCACGTAAATTTTCGAGCAACTGTGCAACTTGTTCTCGGCTCTCCAGCCGCAACTTGGTCCCGGAGAAATCGTTGAACATCCTCGAATGGCCAGCAAAGGACGATGGTGTCTGCCGAGTCCAATAGGCTTCCGCCCACTTCATCAGTTCCGCGGCGTCATGACTTGTTGCTCCCCGCCGCAGGCCGCGGGCTACTAGCCCGGCGCGGCAAACGCTCCACGGAAAATCTAGCCAAATGAGAGTGGTAGCTTTGGGAAGGGCCACTTCTGCCAGCCATCCGAATACGCCTTCGATAATCCAGCGCGGCTGGTCGGAAATATCCAAAACCATCTTTCGCGCGACGTCTTCATTTCGCTTTAGGCCATAGCTGCCTTCTTCCCAGTGCAGCAGGTCAAGATCGATCACAGGGATATGGGCTAAATTGGCGACGGCTTCGGCCAACGTGCTCTTACCAGAGCCACTGTTTCCAATAACCACCGTGCGTTCGGTCAGAGGTTCCGTCATTCAAGCCGCCGATGGTTGGTTCTCGTTTCGATGGCGCATAACGGGTCAAAGGCTGCCCTGGGCAGTCCGCATGACGCTGTTCTGCTCACCTCTCGGAAGCGGGCAGTGCGACGCCCAGAGCGGAGGTCAGCCACGGCCATTTCCGGACTTATGTGGCGCAATAAATCGCGTTAGGTTCAGAAGCCTGGTCAGTGGTGCCGTGTGCAAGTTATTGCCTCTCTGTTCGGTAGATGGACAGCCATAATTGTTTTCAGGCGAGTCTCTCGTCAGATCGCCCGTACAGTGCCTCATTACGCAGCGAAGACAAGCCGTCCGAAGAAGGATCGGGATGATGGAGTCATTGCCCAGCCGCACCGCGTTGGCGACGTCGCTTATGAGAGCGCTGCATTCGCGGTCCGATCCTTTTCCTCTCTTGGAGGACCGCTGGGGCGATCGACTCGTTCCCGAAGCCGAACGCGAAAGAATGACTGAACGGATATTGGCCCGCATGGATCGGGACGTGCGTGCCCGTGCCCTACGGACAACCGCTTCAGTATTGGACGAGTTCCTGCTGACCAACACCGCCCTCCCTGGAGTGGTGATCCGCTCTCGCTATGCTGAGGATGCACTGCGCGAGGCGACAATCAAGGGCATAAGTCAGTATGTCCTTATCGGCGCCGGATTGGACAGCTTCGTGCTTCGCCGTCCCGCTTTTTCCCACGCCCTGACGATCTTCGAGATAGACCATCCGGCGACGCAAACGATGAAGATCCAACGCATTAAAGAATGCGGCATGTCGCTTCCACCGTCGGTGCAGTTCATCGCAGCCGACCTCGCAAACGAGGATTTGGCCTCGGTTTTGGCTCGCTCTCACTTCCGGACAGGCGAGAAAGCATTCTTCTCGTGGCTCGGCGTTTCGGTGTACCTGACACGTCCCGCCAATCTGGCAACCTTGCGTGCGGTGGCAACCTGCGGTGCTCCGGGGAGCGAACTTGTATTCACCTATGTCGACCAAGCCGAGTTCGCCCCGGACACATCGCGATCACCCCACAACGAGAATGCCAAAGCGGTAGCGCAAATCGGCGAACCTTGGATCTCAGGGTTTGATCCCGACGAAATTGTCAACGATCTCGCCTCTGTTCGGCTTGAGCTCGTTGAAGATCTGGATGGAAGGGCAATGCGGGAACGCTACCGGGGAGCAAACACCACACTCGGGCAACCGCCTGCCAGCTTGCACATAGCCCTGGCACGGGTTGCGTAAGGGACAGCGCATTGGCGAACACTGTTGAGCGCGGCACTGGTGTCGGTTTCGGGTCATGAGCGCCGGTCGGTGGCTCCGCCGGTTTCTTTCGGTCTACCTTGATGAGCCGACAACAGGGACACCGGCCGCACCTGCGCCTTCGGGCCAGAAGCCGACGATGGTTACAGCCAAATCCCGCTCAAGGACCACGGCTCAAGTTTTGCGTGCAATCAGTTCGCAAGGGGCAATGGAGCCTTTCGAGATACACGTAATCATGTTGCGTATCTGATCTTGCCGTCTCTCGCCCATCAACGTGTGCAAGCCCAGCGGTCCAGCAACGCCAGCGGCAAGCGAACGGGCCAGCTCTCAAGTGCCGAGTTGAAGTTGGTGCAGCGGTGCGACGAGGTACGTGGCGTCAACCGAGAGGTCGGGCTTGTCTGAACTGGAAAGTGCTCGGCGTGAACCTCCTGGCCACGGCGCGCGCCTTGCCCTCGCATGTTTCCAACGCAATCTTCTGGGCAAGCATGACATCTCCGATCGGCAGCGCGCCGATCGGCATGAAGCACAGCCCCTCCCGCATGCGGCCTCTTTCGTCAATCTCGCACACGTTCACCGACGTCCCGGCGTGGATCCGGTACCGCTTCCCACTTTCGCTTCCGACAACCTCGAAGTAGCCCCTCCTTGCGAACTGCTCCCGCTGCGCGGGCGATAGCCAACGCCGCAAAAGCAGCAGCGACCGCCCCTCTGGTGTGCGCTCGGCGCCGTGCCTGATGAAGAGCATTCGCGCCGCTCTCGTGCGGGAGCGGACGCCCGACGCCGACGGCCGAAAGCCGAACATGAGCGGCTAGCCGCCGATCAATCTGGGGAAAAAGAGGGTTTCATCCGCACTGGGGTCGAACGATCGGATCTGCGAGATCTGACCGGGACCCGTCCGGACCGCGGCGGTGAAGCCGGCATTCGTCAGCTCATAGAACCGCTGCTCCGCCTGCGCCACTTCCTGCAGGTCGCGGGGGTTGAAAGTGTGATGGCTGTCGCCGGTGCGGTCCATCACGATCTGAATCGCCATGATCGTCCTCCTCGGATTGACAATGGCCCAAGGGATCCTATCCAGTATCCGACTAACCTGACGAACTTTCAAGACAAGACCACTTCAATCCGAAGAGCGATCTGCTGCTGACCGCAGAAGACAACCGAGTTCTGGAAGCGTGCCGTCAACGACGCGGTCAGCGCGAATGCTGTCGTCGGCCCGCCATCGGGCCGCGACGGCCGGCTTCCTTCCGGCTGAAGCTGATAAGACAGGTCGAAGAGTATCCCGCAGGGCCCGCGCGCGGCTCGTTCAGCCCTTCGAACGCATGCGGATCATGAATGTTTCATACGAATACTCCGCGATCTGCCACCAGAGATTCTCGTCGTTTCGAAAGTCCACTTGCGAATCGTAGATCTTCTTGAAATCAGGGTTGGACGCGGAGGTTTCCGCATTGACCTCGTTCGAAGCCTTTAGGCACGCTTCCATCACCGCCTGGCTGAACGGACGCAGAAGCGTCCCGTTGGCGACGAGCCGTTTGATGGCCGCCGGATTGCGCGCATCATAGCGCGCCTGAACGTCCATGTTGGCATAGCCGCAGGCCAGAGCGAGGAGCGACTTGTAAGCCTTTGGCAGGGCGTTCCACTTGTCCAGGTTGATGAAGAAGTGCAGCGCCGTGCCGCCTTCCCACCAGCCCGGATAATAGTAGTACCTCGCGACCTTGTAGAAGCCGAGCTTCTCGTCGTCATAGGGACCGACCCATTCGGTTGCGTCGATCGTGCCTTTTTCCAATGCGGGATAGATGTCGCCGCCTGCGATCTGCTGCGGAACCACGCCGAGCTTTGAAAGGGTCTTGCCCGCCCAACCGCCGATCCGCATCTTCAATCCGCTGAGATCTTCGACGCTGTTGATCTCCTTACGGAACCAGCCGCCCATCTGAGTGCCGGTATTGCCGCCCGCAATACCGTATATGTTGTACTTCTTGCCGAACTCGTTGAGCATGTCCTGACCGCCGTGATCCTGAAACCATGCATTCTGCTGGCGCGAGTTCAGGCCGAACGGTACCGAGCAATAGAGGGCGAAGGTCGGATCCTTGCCGATGAAATAATAGGCGGCGGTGTGGCACAATTCGACCGTTGCATTGCTTACTGCATCGACAGCCTGCAAGGCAGGCACGATCTCGCCGCCTGCGAAGGGCTGAATTTGAAACCTGTTGTCGGTAGCTTCCGCAACATATTTCGCGATCGTCTCTGATGCACTGAAAGGCACATCCAGCGACTTCGGCCAACTCGTGGTGCAGCGCCACTTTAGTTCAGGCATCGACTGGGCGATGGCTGGCGCAACAACGGCGGCAGACGCGGCGAAGCCGGCGCCTGCCGTACTTAGAAATTGACGACGTTTCATGGCGTTTCCCCTGTGGATGATTGCGCATTGAATAAAACCGCCGGCCCGCGGCCATTTCGACGGCAGTACTCCTCCGGGGATCAATTTTTCATGCGGGCCTTTCTTGGATGAACCCGGCAGATATCAATTATATCAGACATAGGGATGCGCAGGAGATGCGGACAGCCACCACCAGCAAGTCAAATAGGACCGGATGGATTGGGAAGCGGCCACGCTGCATTGCGGCAATCTTGCGCCGACGAACCCCGCCTGAACCACTGACGGCGCGAAGCGACGCAATAAATGACATCACTTCGGCTTGCGTCGTCAGGCGAGATGGCGAGCGAAGATCCAGAACCGCTTCGGGTCAAAACCGGCGGTCTGGACCGGTGCAAGCCGCTTCCTGTCTACTCGACGGCCGCCGCTTGGACGCGCATCGAGCTAGGCTGCTTCGGGCCAATAAGCGAAGTCGGTGTAGAGCTCGATGACCGAAATCAAATTGCCTCTGATGCCCGAGTGAACAGATTGGGCCGCCAGCTTACAGCCCATTCGTTGGGGAGTTGAAGGCGCCTTTGACCGCCCGTCGCTGGATTGTCGGGTGCCGGTGACTCCAGGTCGAAGAGGGAGTAGCTTGGCGTATAGGAAGCCCCAATGCCGGCGGAACAAGACCGGATCGGGACGCATCCGGCGGACAGCCCCATGGGATAGTGTTCAAAAGTGCGCTGAGTGGTGCCGACCGCGAGCAGACGGTGCGGGTTCAGAACCGTCTGCTGGGCGGTCTTGCGCCGGCGTCCTTTGAGCAGCTTCGTCCCTTCCTGCAGCCCGTTGCGCTCAAGCGCCGGGCAATTCTTCAGGACTACCACCATCCCATCGAGCATATCTACTTCATCGAACGCGGCGTCGCCTCGCTGCTGGTGCGAACGCAGCGTGATGGTCCAGTCGGAATCGCCATGGTTGGACGGCTCGGTTTTGTCGGAGTGGCGGCGGCGCTCGGTATGCAGCGCTCACCCAATCGCTGCCTGATGTCGGTCCCCGGTTATGCATTGCGCATCGCGGTGCCGGACCTAAGCAGGGCCGCGCACAGATCCCCGGACATCCAGCAGCAGCTGTTCAGCTATATCCACGCGCTGTTGGTCCAGAATGCCCAGACAACGCTTTGCAGCGCCCGCCACAGCCTGGAGGAACGGCTGAGCCGCTGGCTGCTGCTCGCAGCCGACCGTCTGGACGACCGGATCATCCCCGTGACGCACGATATGCTGTCGGTCATCCTCGGCGTGCGACGCGCCAGCATCACGACAACGCTTGCGGAACTGGAACAGTCCGGCGGGCTCATCAGGCAGCGAGGTGGCATCGACGTGTGCGATCACGCGGCCCTCGAGCTTAGAACATGCGAATGCTATCAGATCATAGCGTCGGAATACCGGTACCTAAATCGCAGCGGCCTGCACGAGCACCGCATTTCCGCGAACGCCGACCTTATCCGCGCCTGCCTTTGCTGCGTCTGACGCAGCCGTCCAAACAGCTTGCTTCCAGCCAGCGCCGCGCGACTTCGTCCGCTGTCAATCTTTGTACGGCAGCGTACCGAGTGACCGGCTTTAGTAGAAAGGCCGGTCCGGGCCTCAAAGCTATAGTGACGCCAGCGATAACAAGATCCAGGGCCGAGCTAGACTGATCCCTCATCTGGATGAGCCTTTCTCCAACTGGCGATATCCACAGGAGGAGTCCAGATGAGCACGGGCAACTTTTTGCGCGTCACGCGACGTCGTTTGCTGACACAAACTGGTCTTATCCTTGCCGCCGCTTCGGTGCCGTCCCTTGCTGCCCCATTCGTCTCCCGTGCGCTTGCCGACACCAAATCCGTCTCCATCGTACAGTGGAGCCATTTCGTTCCGGAATACGACAAATGGTTCGATCAGTTCGCAAAGGATTGGGGCACGAAAAATAACCTCGACGTCACCGTCGACCACATCCCGGTCGGCAACGTCGCCGCGCGCGCGGCCGCCGAAGCCTCGGCTCAGTCAGGTCACGATCTGTTCGGATGGAACGGCGCAGGCGGAGCGCACCTCTACCGCAAATTCCTCGTCGACGTGACAAGCCTCGTCGAGGCAACCGAGAAGAAGTACGGCAAGGTCAGCAGGATCGGCCGCCAGATCGGATACAACCAGGACGACAAGACCTGGTCTGCATTCCCCGATTTCTACATCAATTTCCCGGCCATGTATCGCAAGAGCATGTGGGACGAGATCGGGATGCAGCCGGACACGTGGGACAACGTGCGTATCGGCGGCGCCAAGCTGAAAGCCAAGGGCCATCCGGTCGGCATTTCGCTCGGACACAGCAACGACCCGAACACGACCTGGCGCGGCCTGTTGTGGAGCTTTGGCGGTGCACTTCAGGACACCGAAGGCAAGAACGTCGTGCTCAACAGCAAGGAGACGATCGAAGCCGTCAAGTTCGTCACCGCGCTGTACAAGGAGGCGATGACGTCCGAAGTGCTGTCGTGGGACGACTCCAGCAACAATCGCTATCTTGTTTCGGGCATCGGCTCGATGATCGTCAACCCGATCTCGGCCTATCGGACGTTCCAGAAGGCGAACAAGAAGGGCGCCGACGACACGTTCGTGATGGCTCCTCCAAGGGGGCCGGTACGCCAGATCATGGGCGGCGCTTCCGAATTCTACGGCATCTGGAAGTTCGCCAAGAACAAGGAAGGCGCAATCGAGTTCCTCAAATACTACGCCGATCATTGGCCGGAGGCGTTCAAGGCGAGCGAAGGCTACAATAACCCCTGCTTCGCCAATCTGGTGCCGAAGCCGATGCCGATCCTCTCGAACGATCCGACTTCGACGCCATCAGACAAATTAGCGGTGCTACAGGAGTCCGAGCAGTGGTCGGCCTCCCCGGGATATCCCGGCCCGTCCTGGCCCGCCGTCGACGAGGTCTATAACGACTTCGTTATCTGCGACATGATGGCAAAGGCAGCGAGCGGTCAGATGTCCGCCGAGGACTCGGTCAAATGGGCGCATCAACAGGCTGATGCCATTTTCAAGAAGTGGCACGAGAAAGCCTGAAGCCGTGTCCGGACGCAGCCCTCCTTTGCGCCCCACGTTGCAGCTCATTGGCAAACACGATTGGCGCCCTGCCCAGCGATTGGCAGCAGAGCGCCACATGAGCTCCGGGAGGATCGATGGCAGCCGTATTGACCAGGGATATCGTCAAGAAGTTCGGCGAGATTAACGCCGTCAACGGCATCTCGCTGAGGGTGCCGGATGGCGAGTTCATGGTGCTGCTCGGCCCCTCGGGCTGCGGCAAGACGACGTTCCTCCGCATCATCTGCGGCCTCGAGCAACAGACCAGCGGCGACCTCCTGATCGGCGGCAATGTCGTCAACGACATCCCGCCCCGCGCCCGCGGCATTGCGATGATGTTCCAGAGCTACGGCCTTTATCCGCACTACACGGTACGTAATAACATTGCCTTTCCGCTGCGCACGCAGCGCATGCCCTCCCAGGACATCCAAAACAAGGTCGAGTGGGCCTCGCAGTTGCTCGGCATCGGCCATCTTCTCGACCGGCGGCCACGCCAGCTCTCAGGCGGCGAGCGCCAGCGTGTGGCGCTTGCGCGCGCGCTCGTTCGCGAACCAACCGCGCTTCTGCTCGACGAGCCGTTGTCCAATCTGGATGCCAAACTCCGTACCTCGGCCCGCCAGGAGATCAAGAACTTTCAGCAACGGGTTGGCCTCACCACCATTTACGTGACCCACGACCAGATCGAAGCGATGGGCATGGGCGACCGTATCGCGGTCATCGATCATGGAAGGGTTCGGCAAGTGGGAACGCCAACCGATATCTATGAAGATCCTGCCGACCTTTTTGTCGCAACCTTTGTCGGCGCGCCGCCGATGAACATCGTCACCCGCAATGGCGGCGGCTATCTCGGATTCCGGCCGGAGAATTTCTTGCCCAGGGACATGATTGAAGACGGAGGCGCGACCGAATTTTTGTTTCGCGTCGACCGTTCGGAATATCTCGGGTCCGAGCGCATTGTTTACGGCGTGATGGATGGCTTTGACTCGAAGCAGCCGATCACGGCGAAGTTGCCGCCAGCCCACGTCGCCGAAGGAAGCATTCGGCCCGGAGAGTGGCATCCGTTCGCCGTGAAGAATAGCGCGTTGCGCCATTTCGACGCCAACGGCAATCGTCGCACTCGCCACTGAACCGGGGATTCGCCGATGGCTGTCATCGCGGAGCCTGTTGCAAAGCCAATTTCACGCTTTCGCTTCGTCCTGGACCGGCGCGAGGTGCTTGAAGCGGTCATGGTCGCGCCGGCGATCCTCTACGTTTTGCTATTGGTCGGCCTGCCGCTCCTGCTCGCGGTCTATTACTCGCTCAGCGCCTATACCATCTACAACCCAACCTGGAAGTTCGTCGGCCTGGCGAATTTCGAGCAGATCCTGCAAAATCCGAATTTCCTCGACACGTTGCGCAACACCTTCATCTTTACATTCGGGTCGCAATTGCTCGGCCTCGTGCTCGGAAAGTTCGGCGCCTTCCTGCTGTTGCAGCCCTTCCCCGGCCGCAAGATCGTGCGAGCGCTAATCATCCTGCCTTTTGCGGTACCGGTCGCGCTCGCCACGATCGCCTGGCAGTGGATGTTCGACTCGCTCTACAGCGTGATCAACTGGACCCTGATTGCGGCTGGCATCCTTACTCGCGAAGAGGCGCCGAACTGGCTCGGCAATCCGTACCTTGCGATGCTGTGCATTGTCATTATCAACGCTTGGCGCTTCTTTCCATTTGCCATCGTGATTTTCCTCGCCGGCATCACTGCGGTTCCGCAGGACGTGATCGACGCCGCGACGGTCGATGGTGCAGGCTTTTGGCGCCGCAACTACCAGATCATCCTGCCGATGATCCTGCCGATCATGGCCATCGGCCTGATCTTCGGCATCGTGTTCACGTTCACTGATCTTTCCATCGTCTTCCTGCTGACCCAGGGCGGCCCCGGTGGCGCAACTTCGGTGCTGGGCTTTGAAGGCTTTCAGACCGGTATTGTATCCGGCGACGTGGCGCACGGCGCCGCGATCTCGCTGTTCATGCTGCCGGTGCTGCTAGTCGTGGTGATCTTCATGCTTCGCTTTATTCGTCGCCGGGAGATTTGACATGTCGGAGCCTCTTGCTCGCTCGCTCCGCGGAACCGGGTTTTTCCTCGGCGTCGCATTCTTCGTTATCCTGGCCGCGTTTCCGTTCTATTGGATGGTGATCACGGCGTTCAAGCAGAACAGTGACCTTTACAACGTCACCAACATCCCGTTCTGGTTCAACGAGCCGCCGACGCTGGAGCACATCAAGTACCTGTTCGATGAAACCCTGTTCGCGCGCTGGCTGTTGAACTCGCTGATCGTCGGCGTCTCCGTTACCGCGATCACCCTGGTCACCGCGGTTCCGGCCGGTTACAGCCTGGCCCGCATGACCAGTCGCAAGGGCGAAGCGCTCGGAATCATGATCTTCCTGACCTACCTGGTGCCGCCGACTTTGTTGTTCCTGCCGCTGTCCCGGATCATCGCCGAACTCGGACTGCAAAACTCGATGTGGTCGCTGGTGCTGGTCTACCCGACCTTCACGATCCCGTTCTGCTCCTGGCTGCTGATGGGGTTCTTCAAGGCGCTCCCGGTCGAGATCGAGGAAGCCGCAATCGTCGACGGCTGCAGCCTGTTTGGCGCCTTCATCAAGATGGCGATCCCGCTGTCGGTGCCGGCGATCCTGACGGTGGTGATCTTTACGTTCACCCTGACCTTGCAGGAATTCGTCTACGCGCTGACCTTCATCTCGTCGTCCGACCAAAAGCCGATCACGCTGGGCGTCTCGACCGACCTGATCCGGGGCGACGTGTTCTTCTGGGGCGAAATCATGGCGGGCGCTTTGATTGCCGCCATCCCCGTAGCCATCGCCTACAATATCTTCCTCGATCGCTTCATCGCCGGCATCACCGGGGGCGCTGTCAAATAGCCATCGTGCTGCTTCTGGCAAGGGAGTGAACCAGGCTCCTGTACGCCGCCTTCTTGGACCCGCGCCTCGGCCGCCGTAGCCGGACGCCGCGAGAACAGAGAGTCGCATCCACTGTTCGGACATCATCCGACGTTGGCGATGCGTCGGCTCAAACCAGAATAGGCGTTCGGACAGTCTGGCTGCCAAATTAGATCGCTTGCGCCTGTGCTACTTTGAGCGTTGAATTCATCGTGATGCTACGGCGCTGCTGAACGAATACATTCGGCCGCAGCGATCACCGTCTGGCGTCTGCACCCCTCGCCGAGGTCAGGAGACGAGCTGCACGGATGAGGCAGCTTCTGCAAGAGGCCGCAGCAGACTGCATGTTGGATGTGGTTCCCGCGATACAATAAGGGAGGCAGAACAATGACAGTCAGTACAAGGCACCTTACCTATGTTGCCGCACTGGCCGCTATGCTTGCACCATCAGCTTGGGCGATCGCGCCGTCGGAGATCAATTCCGCTCGCATCGAGGCGGCCGAGCAGAACCCAGGTGATTGGCTGACCTATCACGGCGGCTATAAATCGTATCACTACAGCGGGCTCGATCAAATCAATGCGAGCAATGTAAAGAATCTCGAAGTCGCCTGGATCCATATGCCCGGACGTTCCACGCGGGGTCTGCAGTCGATGCCGCTCGTTGCTGACGGCGTGCTCTACTATTCGGGCTCCTATAGCCGCGTCTATGCGCTCGACGGGGCGACCGGCAAGATGATCTGGTCGCACTTTCCGGTGCTCGACGAGGAACTCGTCGCGATGCAGACGCACTCACCGTACAACCGCGGTGTCGCGCTCGGCGATGGCAAGGTCTTCGTTGGCACCGTCGACGGGCATCTCATCGCGCTCGACATAAAAACCGGCAAGGAGGTGTGGAATACGCAGCTGGTCGACTCCAAGAAGCTCACGGTCGGCTTCACGGGTGCGCCGCTGGTGGTGAAGGACACCGTCATCATCGGCAGCCAGGGCGGCGAATGGACCTCGCGCGGTCCGCTGTTCGGAGTCGATATCAAGACGGGCAAGAAGAAATGGGAATTCTTCACCGTCGCCGGCACCGAGGAAGCCAAGGCCACCTGGGGTAGTGATTCCTGGCGCACCGGCGGGGGTGGCGCATGGATGCCCGGCACCTACGATCCTGAAACCAACACCATCTGGTGGGGAACGGCCAATCCTGCACCGCTTTACGACTGGTCCGGCGCGGACTGGAAGAACAGCGGACCGCGGCCAGGCACCAACCTCTACACAACTTCGGTCATCGCGCTCGATCCCGACACCGGCAAGCTGAAATTCTATCATCAGGAGCTGCCCCATGATGCATGGGATTTCGACTCGGCAGTCGGTGAGTTCGTGATGATCGACCGCGACGGCCGCAAACTCGTCGTGCATCCGAACAAGGGTGGTTTTGTATTCGTCTACGACCGCGCCGATGGGAAGGTGCAGAACGTGTGGCGGATCGCGAAGAATATCAATTTCGTCAAGGATATCGATCCGAAAACCGGCGAACTGATCGGCCGGCGCGACTTGACTCTCGGGAAAGCGAGCGAGCCGCTTTGTCCGGCGATTGCCGGCGGCGTCAGCTGGAACTCGGGCGCCTACAGCCCGAAGACAGGCCTGTGGTATAAGCTCGCCCAGGAATGGTGCATGGATGTGGACGTGATAAAGACCACGCCAATCACCGAGCCGATGGCGCAGCTCAATATCGGCGCGAATTTCAAGCTCGTTCCGCCGCCGGACGGAGCGGCGCGCGGTCATCTTGATGCACGTGATCCCGTGACTGGTGCGAAGAAATGGGAGGTCAATTTCGACGAGCCTCCGCTGGCGAGCGTGCTTGCGACAGCCGGCAATCTGGTGTTCGTGCCTGACTCGCGTGGTGTGCTGCGCGCTTACAATGCGGAGACCGGACAGGAACTGTGGTCGCATTTCAATGGCGTCGGTCACAATGGCGGCATCATCAGCTACAGTGCCGGCGACAAGCAATACATCGCTGTGCCGGCCGGTTGGGGCGGCATGGTGGCGGACGAGTACCCGGCCCTTTTCGGCGAACCCTTTACGAGCATGCCGAAGGACGCTGGTGCGCTCGTTGTCTTCACGCTGAAGCAATAAGAATGGTGAGGAGAGCCAGGGTGCAGTCGCCCCCTGTCTCTCCGGTCCAGATGCCAATGTTGAAGTCGATTCTTTTCATCGCCGGCATTGCGTTGTCATTGCCCTTCGGCCTCTCCGCGCAGCAGAGCCAGGCTCCCAAGCAGGATCCATCCGCCCGCGAAACCGATATCGAGGGCGGGACGATGTTCGCGACCTCGTGTGGCTTCTGTCACGAGAACGGCGGCCGCGCCGCCGGCAAGGGGCCGAAGCTCGCGGGTACGGCGCGAAGCGACGATTTTATCGTGGAGCGGATCAAGAAGGGTAAGCCCGGAGCCATGCCCGCCTTCGGAGGCGCCTTTTCGGAGAGCCAGATCATGGCGATCCTGGCCTACATCCGAAGTCTGGAAGAATGAGGCCGGAGATGCGCCAAGCCGTTTTCGTAAGCCTTTTGATCCTGCTCGGAGCCACCGGTGCCAGCGCGCGCTCGCTGGAGGCGATTCGTACACGCGGGGCGCTCACGCTTTGCGCACACCCCAATGCGTTGCCGTTTGCCAGCAAGCGCGATGTCGCCCCCGGATTCCAGGTCGAGATCGCCCGTGAACTGGCGAAGCAGTTGAAGGTCGCGCTGGAGCAGCACTGGGTCGTCAACAGCTTTCAGTACCGCCGCGCGGACTGCGACATCATCATGGATGCGATCGCGAACCCCGCGGCGCTGGCGGAGGTGGGATTGCGCATATCGCGGCCCTATCAGCGCAGCGGGGTCGCGTTGGCCGTCCGGGCCGACTCTGGCGCGGCGTCACTGGCGGATTTGAGGCCTGGTCAGCGCGTCGGGGTGCAGGTCGGCTCGATCGCCTCCATGACACTCAGCAAGCGAGGCGTCCAAACCTCGCCGTTTGTCTTCGAAGATGAAATCATGGACGCGCTTGCCAAGAACGAGATCGACGCCGCGGCGGTTACACCCGCCGCAATTGGTTGGTTCAGCCAAGTTCATCCCGATGCGCACGTGCGCCGCATTCCTGCTTTCGAAGACGATCCCGACTTGAACTGGAATGTCGCTGTTGGGATGCTCAGCCCAGACGAGAAGCTCAGGCAAGGACTCGACGCAGCCCTTGAAGCATTGCTCGCCGACGGCACCCTCGCGCGGATCTACGCGCATTACAATGTCGAATTGCGGTCGCCAAAATGAGCAGGGCTCCCGGCGCAAGAACTGGCGGAGCAGCCGGAATTCTCATTTGGACGATGTTCACCGATATCTTGACGTTCAACTTCGTCTCAAACAGCGCGCCCAAAGGCGTGCCAGCCTGCGGCATCGCACCCCCGGGGATTTTGTTGGCCGATTGCTCTGGCCTCGGCAGGTCGTCTCTGGGGCATTCGCGTCGGTTTGGCCGGGTGCCGATGACTTTCGCGCTATCCCTATAAACAGAACATCGTTACCGCGCGTCGGCATGGTCCAAACGGCCATATTGCACGTGCCATTCCGAAGGATGGAAATTCACTGGCTTTCCGCTATTTTGTGTTGAGCCGCAGTTCTGTAGCGGCGATCTCGAAACGAGGTTCGCGATGACCTCCAGGTCCTCGATCAGGCGGCTCGGCGCGCCGCTTGTCGCTTTTTTTCTGACCATCTGGCCGCTGGTCCCTCCGGTACATGCGATTGAGGACACTGGAAAGGTTGGCGTGGTGTCCTTTGGTCTGTACGGGGATCAAGGCGTGTTTAGATCCGAGGCGACCGGCGCGGCTGAGGTCGTGGCCGGCCGTTTCGAGACTGGACCGATCAACGTGGAGTACAATTCCAAGAAAGGGGGACGTGCAACGATCGAAGCTCTGACCAAGTCGTTGCAGACGGCAGCCAACCGCTTGGATCCCGAGAAAGACGTTCTCTTTTTGATTCTCACCTCGCATGGCTCTCCTGATGGCCTTGCAATCAAGGCGGGGCGGCTCACAGAAACGCTTACACCATCTCGTCTCCGCGACATGCTCGCGAAGACAGGCGTGCGACACAAGGTGGTGGTCATCTCGGCTTGTTATTCCGGAGTTTTTATCCCGCGCCTGGCGAGTCCCGATGTGCTGGTCATCACAGCGGCCGATGACAAGCATCCGTCGTTCGGCTGCCAGGACAAGGCCAAGTGGACCTATTTTGGCGACGCTTTTTTCAATGTCGCGCTCCGGAAAGCCGTCAGCCTGAAGGATGCGTTTCTCGATGCGCGCTCACTCGTCCGGAAGCGAGAATTGCGGGAACATTTCGAGCCGTCGAATCCGCTCATGGCGGGCGGTGCAGACGTGCTGCCATTGCTTGTCGGACGCCCTTGAACAACCGGCCGCGAGCGCAGAGGCTGTTGCTCGCGGGCGCATCGCCGTTTCCGGTCACCCCCGATAAGCAGACTGTTTGGCAGCCCCCTTAGACTTCGCATTCGGGCCCAATAACGGACTCCGTACCGCCGCATCAAATGGCATCATCAATAACCCTCGTCAGCACGTAGCAAGAAGGGCTCGGGAATAGTTAGGCCAGCAGCCCTCGCACTCGCCGGGCGTCATCGAAGCTGGTGACAGGGAGGTCACCAGTCCTGAGCGAACCGCCGGAATTGGCCAACTGCCGGCGTTAGATGGCCGCCTCGGTCTGCGCGTCGAAAACGTGAAGCCTGGAAGGCCGCATGGCAACGCGCAGCTTATCGCCCACCCTCACCCTCGCGGTCGGCTCGATGCTCGCCACCATGATGCTCTCACCGACCTTCATATCGAGCAGGATTTCCGAGCCGAGTTGCTCGACCACCTCAATCACAGCATCGAAGCATGGGTGGCCGAGATCAACGCTACCGGCCACGGTGAGGTCCTCCGGACGCACGCCGAGCAAGACCTCGCGTCCGATATGGCCGCGCAGCCGCTGCGCGGCCTCGTCCGGCAGCCTGATGCGCAGACCGGAGTTCTCGGCGATCAGCGATCCGTTCGCCTCGGTGACAGTAACGGCGGCGAAATTCATGGCCGGGGAGCCGATGAAGCCAGCGACGAACTTGTTGGCGGGCCGATTGTACAGCTCTAGCGGCTCCCCCACCTGCTGCACCACGCCGTCTTTCATGACCACGACCCGGTCACCCAGCGTCATGGCTTCGACTTGATCATGAGTAACGTAAATGGCTGTAGTGCCGAGTCGCAGATGCAACTTCTTCAGCTCAACGCGCATCTGCACCCGCAGCTTGGCATCGAGGTTCGACAGCGGCTCGTCGAACAGGAACACGCGAGGGTGGCGCACGATAGCACGGCCTAACGCCACGCGCTGGCGCTGGCCGCCTGAGAGCTGGCGTGGCCTGCGCCTTAGCAGTTCGCCGATGCCGAGGATGTCAGCCGCCTCCAGCACGCGCTTGTCTATCTCGGACTTTTCAAATTTGCGCATTTTCAGGCCGAACGCCATGTTGTCGTACACGCTCATGTGCGGGTACAGCGCGTAGTTCTGGAACACCATGGCGATGTCGCGGTCCATGGGCGCCAATTCATTGACCACGTTGCCGTCGATGGAAATGTCGCCGGAACTGATCGCTTCAAGCCCGGCGATCATCCTGAGCGTCGTTGTCTTGCCACAGCCGGAGGGGCCGACGAACACCACGAACTCCTTATCGCGGATCTGCAGATTGACGTCTTTGACAGCGTGCACGCTGTCAAAGAACTTGTTGATCCCCTTGAGGACGACCTGGCCCATTCGCTTTCACCTGCCTCCCAACGACCTATGCGCAATCTGGATTCGCGCCTTCGAATCCCTATGATCCGTCGTGCTGTCAGCCCTTCACCGATCCGGTCAATCCTGCGACGTAGTGCTCGACGAAAAACGAATAGGCGATAGCAACCGGTATCGATCCAAGCAGGGCCCCAGCCATCAGCGGTCCCCAGTAGAATACATCGCCACGGATCAGCTCCGATGTGACGCCGACCGGCACAGTCTTCTGCTCAGGCGAGGACAGGAAGACAAGCGCATAGATGAACTCGTTCCACGACAGCGTGAAAGCGAAGATGCCGGCCGAGAGGATGCCCGGGATCGCCACCGGGATGACGATGTAGAGCATAGCCTGCCAGCGCGAGGCGCCATCAATGCGCGCGCATTCCTCGAGCTCCTTGGGTACCGCCTTGAAGTAGCCCATCATGAGCCAGGTGCAGAACGGAATAAGAAAGGTCGGATAGGTCAGAATCAATGACCAAGGCGTGTCACCCAGCCGATAGTTGCGTATGATCTCTGCCAGCGGAATGAACAGCAGCGTTTGCGGTACCAGATAAGTAATGAAGATGCCGGTGCCCAGGCTGCCGGCAAATGGAAAGTTCAGCCGCGACAGAGCATAGCCGGCGAACACCCCGCACACGAGCGAGATAGCGGTTGACGCGAGCGCGATGAACGTCGTGTTCCACAGCCACGATGCGAACAGCGTTTCCTCGAACAAGTACCTGACATGGTCCCAGGTCGGTTTCCAAGTCCAGAACGGATTGTAGTTGATCGAATTCCAAGGCCGGTAAAGCTCGCCGTCCGGCCGCACCGAAGTGATCACCATCCAGTAGAACGGGAACAGCAGGAAAAGCAGGAACAGCGCCATGGGGACGTAGAAGAACATCCACTTTCGCCACCTTGCGCCTTCGATCATGGCTCAGCGGACCTCCACGCGGCGGATGTAGAGAAGTTGGATGATGACGACCAGAAACAGGACCGGAAACATTGCGAGCGATATTGCGGCGCCCTCGCTCAAGAGGCCGGTGCCGATACCAATCTGATAGGCGTAGGTGGCAAATAGGTGCGTTGCGTTGGCTGGTCCGCCGCCCGTCATCACATAGACGATCTGGAAGTCGGCGAACGTCTGAATCACCGAGAACAGCACCACGACCATGGTCACGGGCAGCAGCAGCGGCCAGGTGATGTGCCAGAACCGCTGCCACGGCTTGGCGCCGTCGATGGCAGCGGCCTCGCTGAGTTCGGGACTGATAGTCTGCAAGCCTGCGAGCAGGCTGATGGCAAAGAACGGCACCCCGCGCCAGATGTTGACGATGATAATCGAGATCATGGCGAGGTCCGGATCGCCCAGCCAATTGATCCGACCGGTGATCAAGCCGAAATGGTAGAGGAGCCAATTGAGAACGCTGAACGTCGGGTCGAACATCCACTTCCAGGCGAAGGTCGAGAGCACGGTCGGGATAATGAAAGGCAGCAGGATGAAAGCACGGGTAAAGGCCTTGCCGCGGAAATTACGGTTGAGCAGCATGGCCAGCCACAGCCCGAGTGCCAGCTTGAAGACGGTGGTCACGCCCGTATAGAGGAAGGTGTTGTAAACGGAGGTGCGAAAGATTCCGTCATTGAAGATCTTGTAGAAGTTAGCGAGGCCGACGAAGTCGCCGGGCATACCGACGCGCGAGTTGGTGACCGACAGCAATATCCCTCGAATGAAGGGATAGGCAATGAACATGCCGAGCAGCGCGATGGTCGGCACCAGCAGCACGAATGCCAACCAGCGCTCGTCCTCGAGCAACCGCTGTCGCCGCGGAGGGGGCGCCTCGCGGAGCGTGGTGGCGGAAACCGCGCTTATCGCCATGTTCGATCCTCGTCGGCCGGAAGATTCCCTTCCCCCACGAAAATGGGAGAGGGAAGGCTTAACCTCAGACGTAGACCTTCTTGAGCTCAGCCTCTGCCCACTTCACGGCATCCTCGGCGGGCATGCCTTGGACGGCCTTTGCGTACATATCAATGATGATGTACTTGGTAACGACCTCGGCTGCCTTGCGCGTAGAGGGGCCTTGGTAGCCAGCGAAGCGCCCTGTGCGCGCCGCTTGCTTGTAGGGCAGCATGATCGGGTCGTCGCCCCACAGCTTGTGCTTTTCCCAATCCGTGGTCGGGCCGACTGAGAAGCCCTTCTGGGAGACGAACCACTTGTCGTAGACGTCCTTGGAGTGAATCCAGCCAAGGAATTTCTTCGCCGCATCCTGGTTCTTCGAATAACCCATCAGGAGGTTCGAGAACGGGACGTGATAGCTGAACTGCCCGCCGGGGCCCTTGGGCAGCGCGGCGTGCAGGATGTCGTCCTTCAATTGCCCGCCTGCCTCCGTCTTGTAGGTATCCGGCTTACGCAGAGCCTCGATGTAGATCGAGGCGCCATTGAGCGTGGCGCTGCACGTCCCGGACAGAAAAGCGCGGTTGTTGTTGGAATCGTCCCAGGCGAGCCCGCCTTCATCGTGGGCGTCCTTCCAGAAGGCCACCATGAACTTTACCGACTCGACTGTCGCTGGGCTATTCAGCACAACCGTCTTGCCGTCTGCTTCGACCTCTTTGCCGCCCCAGGACCACAGATAGGGGTAAGCGAAGGCGGGCGCATCGCCGAACGTGTGACCCAGCGTTTGGCCGATCGGCCGTCCCTTTGCCTTCAGCTTCTTGCCGGCCTCGCGATACTCTTCCCAAATCTGGGGAAATTTTCCATCCGTGTAGCCGATCTCGGCAAACCAGGACTTTCGGTATGCGATCTGCAGGCCGACGATGCACCACGGCACTGCGATCCATTTTTTTCCGTCATTGGCGACCGCGCGGGATGTTTCGTAGAAGCCGCCCTGGCTCTTGCCGAGTGCCTCAGCGAGATCGCTGACATCCACGACGCTCTCGCCGTAAAGTTGCCCCCAATTGTTGAGGACACAGACGACGTCCGGGCCTGACCCCGACTGGATAGCCGAGGTGACGCGGGCCTGGATATCGTTGGCATTGATGGTCTCGATATTGAGCTTTATGCCGAGCGCCTTCTCGCCCTCCTTGGCGATCTCGTTGCGCAGAAGCTGATCTGACGCCGGAACGAAGTCGGTCCAGCGCAGCCAGTGCACCGTGGTGGCTTGCGCATAGGCGGGCGCCCTGCCGGTCGCCAAGATGCCGGCCATGCCGCCCACAACCGCGGCACCGCCCTTGAGGACGTTACGTCGGGTTACCGTCGTCATGCATCCCTCCCTCGGTGTGTCTGAGCTGATGCCCTTCGGCCGGTCTTACGCCGGCTTGGACTCCCTTTCAGCCTATCGCGCCTCCGTGGCTCAACGCATGCCCACGCTGTCGCCTGCGCAATACGTTGGCTCGATGATCTTTTGTAGGTGTTCCACTTGCAGCGCCCTTGTGGGGCGAGTTCGCCGCGAAACATGGTGAATTCTTCGCAGAGCAGCGGCGCGACCACGTCGTTCCCAATCGTCGCGGCGATACGCCCGGCGGCCCGGATCGTGTCGGCGCTGCAACATGAACCGCACCGTCATAACGGTCCCTCCCGCGCAGCGACGGTATTGCCGTGGCCAAGCGGGTTTTCCCCGTCTTATATGAAGTTCAGTACCGGAAGCTGGCGTGACGTCATTGTCGCCCGTCGCAGCAGGAAATCAAGTGCTAGCTTTGACGCGCCGGCCATGGTCTCACTTCGGCTCTCTTTGCGGGTTCGTGGCCAATTGACGAGTCTCCTTTGGGGCAATCGCGCCAGGTCGCCGGCGGGTCGAAAAGGCCGCTTCGCACCCTTCATTCCTTTCTTCTGGAGATCTGGTCCTTCACCAAGAGCAAGCCGACGGCAAAGAGCCTGCTTGCGCACCTGTTCGCAGCCGAAGGCAATCGAAAGGATGGTGGCCGCGAGCGGAGGCCACGACCTTCCGGCCTTCGACAACCTGACGACGCTCAAGACCTGGGCCGAGGAAGGACCGCCGAAGGGCACGCTCTACCACTACCCGAATCCCTACAACCACCAGATCCTATCGATTGCCGCGCAGCCAACACCGCTCAAGATCGCAGTGCAGATCTATTCCTAGGGCCTCATGACCCAGATGACAGTCCGCCACATGCAGGGCGAGCCGCTGGAGAAGACGCTCGCCTGGGCTGAGGGCGAGGTTGAAGGCTACTTGCGCATGTGAAGTCGCAGGTCACGTCGTTGTCCAACGAGCAGACGTTTGTCGGCCTCGCTTGCAGGTCCCTTCGGTGCAGATAGTGCGTCAATCGAATCGGGCGGTTATCGATGGCCACGGTCGAGGGTCCTGCCGACGTCTCATATGGGGTCAAAATCGGCAGTCTACACCGTTGCGAGCCCCTTCCGGTCTACACCCAACAGCCGACGCTTGGACCGGCATCGAGCTAGGCAGGATCGGACCACGAGCGGACATCATTCAATGACCTCGTCGGCGCCGGCGAGGAGTGTCGGGGTCATTTCGAGGCTGAGCGCCTTGGCAGCCTTCAGATTGATGACCAACTGGAATTTGTTGGGCCGATAGATCGGGATGTCGCCGGGCTGGGTCCCGTTCAGGATCTGATGCACGTCGATGGCAAGGCGTTGGGCAAGTTCGCCCAGATCCGGCGCATAGCTCATCAGCCCACCTGAATCCACATAGTCGCGAAAGGGATAGATGATCGGAAGATGAAGTTTCCCGGCGAGCTCGGCAATGGAGGCGCGTCGTAAAGGGCCACCCCGCGGTGGCCCTTTTGATCATTTTTGAAGGTTTGCGGCAAAGAACTTGGCTGCTTCCGCCTTCGCTTCCTGATCAGCTTTGGCGTCGTATCTGAGCGGCAAATTGAACTTCTTGCCGAGTTCGGTCGCTTCGGGGTTCGTGAACGCGTGCACAGCGCCGGGATACTCGATGATCCGATAATCGGCCTTCGCTGCGTCGAAATCCTTCTTAAGCGCATCGTACTGCTCGCGCTTCACGAACGGGTCGTCCGCGCCATTCAGAATGAGGATTTTAGCTTTGACGGTTCCCGGCGCCGGTGCAGGAGTGTTGAGACCAAGTGATGCGTGAAAGCCCGCAACGGCGGCGAGATCAGCGCCGGCGCGTGCCATGTTCAGCACCACCGCGCCGCCGAAGCAGTAACCGACTGCGCCGATCCGCTGGGGATTGACCGAGCTCTGCTTGGCGAGTTGCTCCCGCGCGGCGTTGAAGCGCGCCTCCATCACCTTCGGATCCTTCATCACGGATCCCGAGAGCGCGCCGGCGTCCTTCGGGTTGTCGGCGGTCTTGCCGTCGCCGTACATATCCGCAATGAACGCGGTGTAGCCCTGCTCCGCGAATTTCCGTGCCTCGTTATGGATATGCTTGGTGATGCCCCACCATTCGGGCACCATGACGATGCCGGGCCGCTTGGCCTGGGTCGCGTCGTCGTAGACAACGAAGCCCTTCATCGTGGTCTGGCCATCCGTATAGGTGACCGGTTCTTCCCTGACCGCTGCGTGTGCGCTCGCGACCATTGCGATGGCGCAAAGTGCTCCCACTATGTTCGTTCGCATGCTGACCTCCCGCGGGTTTGGCACAAGACTAACATTGGCATACCAGCGACTCCTGCGCTAGGCTTTGAAACCCGCGCAGGTGCCCACGGTGGCTGCGCCTAAACTTCAAGTTTCCGGACCTCCAGCTTGAGGCGGAGCGTGCCGACATTGCGGTTGGTCGCTGGATGACGCAAAGGCGCGTTGCGCGGTCCGCCCAATCGGGCGCTGTGGCCCATCTCGGAAGTAGGCTCTGGTCCGACCGGGAGCGATATGCTTTGATGGGTCGGGGCGAGTGGCGCGTGGTGGCCTCATGTACATGGTCATTCGCAAGTACACCAAGGTTCGTTCGGTCGCGGATGCCGCCCGCCGCGCCAAGAGCGGCGTCGGCGAGATCCTCAGGCAATCGCACGGCTTCAGATCTTACCATGTGCTGGATGCCGGCGACGGTGTCGGGATCGCCGTGATGATATTTGACGACCGTGAAAGCGCCAATGCAGCGAACGCCAAGATACTGGCGTTTGTTCAAGCCAGTCTGCATGACCTCGATCTTGGAGTTCCCGAAATCGCTGCCGGTGAGGTTTTGGTGAACATCGAGCCCAATGGGCCCTCGGGCATCAAGTAGCCGCAAACCGCACCAGTTGCGTGGCGGGTGCCGTCCTTGCTCATGTCGTCGACCTGATGTCCCCGTCGCGTTTGCGGTGATAACGCCCTGGGCATCTGCATGTCGTCGGCCAGGAATATGCGACTGCACGTGCTTGGGGAGTACAACGACATGAAGCTACACACCTCCGAAACATTTCTCACCACAGCGATCGGCTGGACACCGCTCGTGCTTATGGGCACCGCGATGCCGCCACGAGATCCCGATGAAGACGAGGAGGAGGAAGACGACGAAGAGGACGATGACGGTGACGAACCGGCGGTCGTGCGCGAGCCGGACGAAGACTAGGCTAGCGCGTGCTCGACAGTCGGCGCTATAATATCTGCCATGGGCTGGGATGCGAAAGACATAGCGCTTCTCACTAGGCTCTGGTCCGCAGGACAGAGCGCAGCGCAGATCGCGCGCCGTCTCGGGTGCAGTCGTAACGCGGTCTGCGGCATGCTGACTCGTCAGGGCCTGAAGCGCGGCCACAAGCCGCCCACGGCAAGACCCAAGATAAGGCCGCCCCCGAAGCTGAGGCCGACGTCGTCGGCAGCTTGCGTCCGTCCGGTCGCAAAGAAGGTGTCGCGGAACACAGCGGAGAGGCAGCAGCAGCCCAAGGAATTCAGCAAGCAGCAGCTTTACGCCATGCTGGCTGAGGCGGTCAGAAACACCGGCTAAGAGCTCACCACGAACGTCGTTGCGCTTTCGTCACTGCCTGGCTCAGCTCGACGGGTTCTTCCGTCGTGTAGCTTCCCAAGCCTTCGTCTGCTTTCAACTCAGATGGCAGCTCCGGCCAGCAAGAAAGCGCCGCCAAGCGCGACCATCACGAGCCCAGGCCAGTTCGATTTGATGCCGAAGCCGCTACCTGGCCTTTCAGGTTCCAGCGTGTCACGCCCGGAGCGAAGCCACTTTCCACCGCTGAATCGGCCTCGCCAGATGGGCTGAAACGCCATTTGGAGTACGCCGACGAAAACAAGGAGCACACCAAGCCATATGAGAGTCATGCTCACCTCCTCTACCTGCGAACGCCGATAGGTTGCTGCGCCGAGAACCGTGGTCCATTCAGCGCCTGCCCGCTGCTCTCGGAATCAGACCGACCTTGGAAGCCGCCGGACGCACCAGCGCGCCGCACGCACGCTGGGGATCGCACTCGCCGAAACTCAGGCGACGTCTAAGCGTCCTGCTTAGTCCTCGTCCGGCTCGCGCACGACCGGCGGTTCGTCGGTTTGGTTCTCTTCATCGTCTTGCTCTTCCTCTTCCTCCTCATCCTCTTCGTCGTCATCAGGATCTCGGGGCGGCATCGTGTCGGGCATGATCGCGAAGACGTGCCGGTCGATCTCGGCCGGAACCAGCTCGGGGAGTAGGGTCATGGCGTTGCTCCTCAGATGTGACCCTGGGGCACTCTACCCCTTTTCGACGGGGCAGGCACGAAATTGGCGGCCGGCGCGGACGGTTGCGGAAGTGAAGGAGGAGGACGTGCTTTGCCTCTGGATGGCATGGGGGGCGATCTGTTCCGCGAGACCTGCGCAAGGTGCTGCGCCGGTCGAGTGCAGCCAGATGCAGGGCGGCTGTTCAGCCCGGCGACCCGGTCCTCCGGGTTTGATCCAGCGCAAGATTCTAAATCGCTTTCAGGATAGCTTTGATTATTCAATGGTTCGTTGGAGGCAACAATGATCATTGAACGTCTATCCCAAGAACACCGCAATATTGAGACGCTGCTCGCCGTGCTTGAGCACGAGCTTGAGATTTTCGATCGCGGCGACCACCCCGACTATGAGGTCATTCGCGCAATCATCAGCTACTTCGAACTCTATCCCGAGATTTACCATCATCCCCTGGAGGAGCTGGTCCTTGCCAAGCTAGAGCTTCGGGATCCGGCTGCGGCGGCAAGCGTCGGCAACCTGAAACTTGAGCACCAAAAGGGGACCGATCGATTGCGCCGCGTTGCTCGGGCGATCGACGGTGTCCTGTCGGATCGGGAAATCCTTCGGCAAAACGTGGACAATATCGTTCGCGACTTCATAGAGAGCGAGCGGCGTCACATCATGATTGAAGACCGCGATTTCTTTCCTGCCGCTCTCAAGGCTCTAAAGCCTGCAGATTGGAGCGAAATCGCTTCGACCTCAATCGATCATGAGGATCCGCTGTTTAGCGAGGCTGCCGAAGAGACCTTCGGCGCGCTGCGACAGCGCATCTTGCAGATGGAGCACGAGTCTGAAGTCGGACGACGTTAGAAGCGCTCCACTGGCAGCGCCGTCAATGCCTCGACCGTGTATCAGGTCAGCTGCCTCGCCGCCGCCGAGATCATCACCAGCCCGCCGGTGATCACCGCGACGTCCAAGATCGCGGTGTGGATGTGCACCGGCATCCGCTCGACGAAGGCTTTTGCGAGGAACGCACCGGGGATCGCAATCGCGCCGATCAGCAGCGCGAAGGCGAGCACCTGCGCGGTCACAGCACCGGCAAGGCCGAACACCGAGATCTTGATCAGGCCGGTGCCGAGCGAGATCATCGCATCGGTTGCGATCACCGCCGCGCCTTCGAGGCCGGCGGCCATCAGCAGCGACAGCAGGATCACGCCGGAGCCCGAGGTACCGCCGACCAGCACGCCATAACCGATCGAACCGGCGGCAAGGCCGGTGTCGCCGATCCTGACCTCGCGGCGGCGCAGCACGCGGCGCAGCGGCACGCTCAGGATCAGCATGGAGCCGATCACGAGCGCCGCGCCCGCATTGGTCAGCCGCGTATAGCCATAGGCGCCGAGCGCGGTCGTCAGCGCCGCACAGAGAAGCACGATCAGCGCGCGGCGGCGGTCGGCATGGCGCAGATAGGCGATGGCGCGGCTGCAATTGGTGAAGATGGCGGAGATCGCGATGATCGGCACCACGGGCTCGGCGCCGACCAGCGGCACCAGCACCAGCGGCATCAAGGCGCCGGTGCCGTAACCGGCGAGACCACCGATGATCGAAGCCAACAACGCCATCAACGCGACCAGCAGGAGCTGAAAAATCGAGATGTCGGCGAAGCCTGAGACGATGGTCACGTTCTCTCATCGCGGCTGACGCGTGCCGCAGCTTGATCGGCGATGGAAGCGAGCGCGGCTTGCTCTAGTGGAAAATCCGCCGCAAGCCAAGCGTCCTCGGCGAGCGTCAACACATGTCCGAGCGAAGGCCCTTCCGCCATGCCGCGCGCGATGAAGTCGGCGGCCTTCAGCGGAAATTTCGGCGCAGTCCAGCGCTGCGGCAGCTCGGCGAGCGCACGCCATCGCGACGATCCGACGTCGCCGCCGGCCCGCGCCCAGGCCAGCAACACGCGATCGTGATAGCGCTCGGCGCCGAGCCGATAGAGCAGCCGGCGTGCATCGGCCTCATCCTTGGTGACCAAGCGCCACCAGCGGTGTCCCATCGAATCCAGCGCCTTGGTCTCGGTATTGGAGAGCCGCAGCCGCGCGGCGACGCGCTTGGCATCTTCGGTCACGGCGACCGCCAGCGCGGCCAGGCGCCGCGTGGCATTCGCCGGCAGGCTGAGCTCGCACTCGATCGCGATCATCGCCGACAGCGGACCCGTATAGACGACGCCCCCGGTCAGCGCTTGCAGCAATCCGCCCTCGGCCATGGCCAGCACGGCCGCGGACGCACCGCCGGCCACCAGCAGCTTGAGCATCTCCATGCGCACCCGCTCGGCCGAGAGGCTAGCCAGGCCCGCGCGTCCCCGGATGCAGGCGAGATAGCCGTCGCGGTCTGGCTCGCCGGCGCCGAAGGCGGCGTGGATGCGGAAGAAGCGCAGGATGCGCAAATAATCCTCGGCGATGCGCTGGCCGGGATCGCCGATAAAGCGCACGCGACGCGCTCTGGCATCCGCGATCCCGCCGACATAGTCGTGCACGACACCATCAGCATCGACCGACAGGCCGTTCATGGTGAAATCGCGCCGCTCGGCGTCCTTCACCCAGTCGCGGCCGAACGCGACCTTGGCCTTGCGGCCGAAGGTTTCGGTGTCCTCGCGCAGCGTGGTCACTTCATAGGGATGCCCGTCGATCACGAGCGTGACGGTGCCATGATCGATGCCGGTCGGCACGCTCTTGATGCCGGCGGCCTTGGCGCGCCGCATCACTTCGTCCGGCAACGCGGTGGTCGCGATGTCGATGTCACCGGGCTTAAGACCGAGCAGCGCGTTGCGCACCGCGCCGCCGACCACCCGCGCCTCTTCGCCGTCCGCGCCCAGCAATTGCAGGACGCGCGCGGTCCCGCCTGCGGTCAGCCAGGGCGCATGGACAAGTAAAGGCTCCGCGATCATCCGTCGGCCCCTATTTTTCCACGCCCGGCACGAGCTTGCCGTTCTCGATATGGGCGGGAACGTAGGTCGAATCCGGCGCCGCGCCGGAGAAATGCGCGAGGCCGATCAACCCCGCGATCACCAGCACAAGCGCCACCAGGACGAGGCGAGCGACGACATAGACCGGCCAGGACGATTGCACGAACAGGCCGGAACGGCTGGCGGCCAGGAACAGCGCATAGACGGCAAAGGGGATGAGGAAGATTCCGATCTCGGTCAGAACCGTCCGGATCATGATGAATAGATCCGCTCATAAAGCACACGCAGCATACCCGCCGTCGCACCCCAGATGTAGCGTTCCGCGAACGGCATCGCGTAGTAGAACCGCTCCATGCCGCGGAATTCCTTGCTGTGCACCTGGTGGTTCACCGGGTTCATCAGGAAGGATAGCGGCACTTCGAACGCGTCATCAACCTCGGAATGGTTGATGGTGAGCGCAAAGCCCGGCCTGACCCTCGCGACCGTCGGCAGGATGCGGAAGCCGAAGGCGGTGCCGTAGAGATCGAGATAGCCGATCGGCTCGACGAAGTCGCGCGACAGCCCGACCTCTTCCTCGGCCTCGCGCAGCGCCGCATCGAGCGGGGAGGAGTCGGTCGCGTCGATCTTGCCGCCGGGAAAGGCGATCTGGCCGGCATGGTCGTTGAGATGCGCCGAGCGCTGCGTCAGCAGGATGGTCGGCTCGGGATGGTCGACCACCGCGATCAGGACCGCCGCCGGCCGCACCGGCTGCTCGCGCGCGATGATCTCCAGCATCTTGTCGGTGCCTGGATCGCCCGAGGCGGGAATGATGTTCGGATCATAGAGGCCAGGCGGGACGTCGAAGCCGAGCCTGGCCCTGGAGCGGGCGAAGAAATCCGCCGCGCTGAGCGCGACCGGATCGTTCTTCAGGATAGTTTTGTTCAAAGCGCGGCCCTCACCTGCTCCGCGTCGGCCATGGCGAAGAATTCGCCGGCCGTCTCGACGCCGAACATCGGCTGGCCATCGACCATCCGCTCCTCACCCATGTCAACCAGATCGTAATAGAGCGCGCGGGTGACCTTAGCCCAGAGATCGGCGCGGACATGCAGATAGGGCGTCAGCCCGCCGTCCTTCGCCTGCTCGAAGCGCAGCCGGTGCGCGGCGTCGCAGGTGACCCAATCGTCGACATTGGTGCGGAAGCTCAGCACGCGGTGGCTGCCCTCGCCGTGCTTCAGCATCTCGACCGCCATGAACGGTGCGTCGTCGACGCGAATGCCGACCTTCTCCACCGGCGTGACCAGGAAATGCTTGTCGCCCTCGCGCTTGAGGATGGTCGAGAACAGGCGGACCAGCGCGTGACGGCCGATTGGCGTTCCCATGTAGAACCAAGTACCATCAGAGGCGATTCGGATATCGAGATCCCCGCAAAACGGCGGATTCCACAGATGCACCGGAGGCAGGCCCTTTTTGGCGCCTTCGGCATTGGCAGCGCTCTTGGCGGCGGCAGTCAGCCCCTCGAGACCGCGATCGGCACTCTGCCCTTGGTTCGCCATGGTTTGCCCTGACTTTGTCATTTGGCACGATTGGTGCAGGTCTACGTTGTACCTCGGTGAGCGGTTCCACTCCGGACGAGTCCGGTGCGCGAGGTCGCCACTTCGTGATGCCGTACATAACCCGAAGCCGATAAGGTGGGGATAGGTTAATTCAACGAATACATGGCCTTCCTGCAAGTCTAGCATAGGGCCCATGATCCGACGGATGACCTCACGTGATCTGCTGAGGTGGAGTGCTGACGTGACGACGCAGGCAAGCCGCGTGGCAGGCTGAAGGAGCGAGCGAATGGCGGAAAGTATCGAGAAACTCGAGGACGGCATCGTCCGTTCGGCCGAGCAGGTGTCGGGCCAGATTCGCGCCGCGAAAGAGGCGATCGCGTCCGTCATCTTCGGCCAGGATCGCGTGATCGAGAACACGCTCGTCACCATCCTCTCCGGCGGTCATGCGCTGCTGATCGGCGTCCCGGGCCTCGCCAAGACCAAGCTGGTCGAGACGCTCGGCGTCACGCTCGGCTTAGACGCCAAGCGCATCCAGTTCACGCCCGATTTGATGCCGTCGGACATTCTCGGCGCCGAGGTGCTGGATGAGAGCACCGCGGGCAGGCGCGCCTTCCGCTTCATTGCAGGTCCGGTGTTCGCGCAGCTCCTGATGGCCGACGAGATCAACCGCGCCAGCCCGCGCACGCAGTCGGCGCTGCTGCAGGCGATGCAGGAGCAGCACATCACGGTTGCGGGTGCGCGCCATGACCTGCCGAAGCCGTTCCACGTGCTCGCCACGCAAAACCCGCTGGAGCAGGAAGGCACCTATCCGCTGCCCGAGGCGCAGCTCGACCGCTTCCTGATGGAGATCGACGTCGATTATCCCGATCGCGACGCCGAGCGCCGCATCCTGTTCGAGACCACCGGCGCCGAGGAGACGCTGGCCAGGGGATCGATGACCGCCGATGCGCTGATCGCCGCGCAGCGGCTGATCCGCCGCCTGCCGGTCGGCGATTCCGTGGTGGAGGCGATCCTGTCGCTGGTGCGCTCGGCCCGTCCGGGTCCCGACGCCGGCGAAGCCGGCAAGTTCATCGCCTGGGGACCCGGCCCACGCGCCAGCCAATCGCTGATGCTGGCTGTGCGCGCGCGTGCGCTGATCGACGGCCGTCTCGCGCCCTCTGTCGACGACGTGCTCGACCTCGCCGAGCCCGTGCTGAAGCACCGCATGGCGCTGACGTTCCAGGCGCGCGCCGAAGGACGCACGATTCCGGACGTGATCCGGCAATTGAAGACACGGATCGGTTGATGGCGGCAGAGAACGGGCACACAGCAAAGGAGATCATAGCGATCCGACGTGCCGATGGCGAAAGCCGCACGCTCGCCGCTTCGCTGCCGCGCCTGGTGCTCGAGGCCCGCCGTATCGCCGCCAACGTCATTCACGGCCTGCACGGAAGGCGCCGCGCAGGCTCCGGCGAAAGTTTCTGGCAGTATCGTCGCTTCGTCTCGGGCGAGCCGTCGCAGAACGTCGACTGGCGGCGTTCGGCGCGTGACGACCATCTTTACGTCCGCGAGCAGGAGTGGGAAGCCGCGCACACGGTCTGGATCTGGCCCGACCGCTCGCCCTCGATGGCCTTCGCCTCCAAGACCGCGCGCGAATCCAAGCTCGAACGCACACTGATCGTCGCCTTCGCGCTGGCCGAGCTGCTGGTGTCCGGCGGCGAACGCGTCGGCATTCCCGGGCTGGTGGCGCCGACCGCGAGCCGCAGCGTGATCGACAAGATGGCGCAGGCGATGCTCCATGACGACGCCGAACGCCTCAGCCTGCCGCCGTCCTTCGTGCCCTCGGCGCTTGCCGAGACGATCGTGCTGTCGGATTTCTGGTCGCCGATCTCCGAGATCAGGACAACGCTCGCAGGGCTATCCGGCTCGGGCGCGCATGGCACCATGGTGCAGATCGTCGATCCCGCCGAAGAGTCGTTTCCGTACTCCGGCCGCATCGAGTTCGTCGAGCCGGAAGGATTCGGCGTGATCACCGCCGGCCGGGCCGAGAGCTGGGTGCAGGATTACACGACGCGGCTCACGCTGCACCGCGACCAGATCCGCGCCGAGACCAACAAGCTCGACTGGCTGTTCACGACGCATGCGACCGACCGCTCGGCCGCCGAACTGCTGTTGTTCCTGCATGCCGGCCTGCAGGTGAGCAAGTCGGGCGCCCGCACCACCACGATCAAGGCGGGGCCGGCCGCATGATGGGATTGCCGCTCGCCTTCACCGAACCGCTGCTCCTGATCGGCCTCGTCAGCCTGCCCGTGCTGTGGTGGCTGCTGCGGGTGATGCCGCCGCGGCCGCGCCGGATCGAGTTTCCGCCGACACGGCTGTTGTTCGATATCGCGCCGCGCGAAGAGACGCCCTCGCGGACGCCGTGGTGGCTGACCGCGTTGCGCCTGCTCGCGGCGGCGCTGGTGATCTTCGCCGCCGCCGGCCCGATCTGGAATCCGCAAACGGGTCTTGCCGGCAGCAAGGCGCCGCTGATGATCGTATTCGACGACGGCTGGAGCGCGGCATCGCATTGGGACGTCAGGATCAGGGCCGCCGACGAGCTGATCGCCAACGCCGACAATGACCGCCGCGCCATCGCGCTGGTGCCGCTGTCCGAGCCGAACCGCGACATCACCCTGATGCCGGCGGGTGCAGCGCGCGTCGCGCTGCGGCAGCTCGCGCCAAAGCCCTATTCGATCGACCGCGTCGACACCCTGCCCGCAATCGATCGTTTCCTCAAAGCCACCGGCGACTGCGAGATCGCCTGGCTGTCCGACGGCGTCGACACCGGCCGCGGCGAGGAATTCGTAGCTGGCCTCGGCAAGACCATCGGCGATCGCAGCCTGACCGTGTTCGAAGGCGGTACCTCCGCGCCGCTGGCGCTGGTCGCGGCCGAGAACGCCGCCGCCAGGATGACGGTGAAGGTGCTGCGCACCGACAGCGGCATCGCCGTCGGCACCGTGCGCGCGCTGGACCAGAAGGCCTCGCCGATCGGCGAAGCCCGCTATTCGTTCGGCCCGCAGGACAAGGAGACCGACGCGGCGTTCGATCTGCCGGTCGAGCTGCGCAACGACATCACCCGGCTCGAGATCTCGGGCGAGCGCTCCGCCGGCGCGGTGCAGCTGCTGGACAAGCGCTGGCGCCGTCGCGCCATCGGCATCGTCTCGGGCTCGACCAGCGAGACCGCGCAGCCGCTGCTGGCGCCGACCTTCTATCTCACCCGCGCGCTGGCGCCGTTCGCCGACGTGCGGCTCGCCGACAAGGGCTCGCCGCAGCAGGGCATCACCCAGTTCCTCGACCAGAAGCTGCCGATGATCATCCTCGCCGATGTCGGCACCATCGCGCCTGAGCTGCGCGAGCGCCTCAATGCCTGGATCGACCAGGGCGGCGTGCTGGTGCGGTTCGCTGGGCCCCGCCTGGCGCAGGCCGAAGACGATCTCGTGCCGGTCAAGCTGCGCAAGGGCGGCCGCACGCTCGGCGGCAGCCTGACCTGGGAGAAGCCGCAGCATCTCGCCTCCTTCGCCGCCGACGGTCCGTTTGCCGGCGTCGTGGCCCCCAAGGACGTCACCGTGAGCCGCCAGGTGCTGGCCGAGCCCGACGCGGTGCTCGCCACCAAAAGCTGGGCCTCGCTGGAAGACGGCACACCGCTGGTGACCGGCGAGCATCGCGGCAAGGGCCTGGTCAGCCTGTTCCACGTCAGCGCCGACATGCGCTGGTCGGATCTGCCGATGTCAGGCACCTTCGTCGAAATGCTGCGGCGGGTGGTCGACATGTCAGGCTACACCGCCAAGCCCGGCGCCGGGGTCGCGGCCGAGATGACCGCCGAGACGGTGGCGCCGCTGCACATCCTCGACGGCTTCGGCGCCTTCGGCCCGCCGCCGGCCACCGCAAAACCGCTGCCCGCGGATTATCGCGACCGCGCCACACCCGATCATCCGCCGGGCTTCTATGGTCCGGCCGAAGGACCGCTCGCCGTGAACACGCTTGCCGCCGCCGACCGCATCGCGGCCCTGAACACCGCGAGCCTGCGCGCCCGGCACGCCACCTACACCAACGCCGAGCCGCGCGATTTGCGCGGCTGGCTGCTGTCGACGGCGCTGGCATTGTTCCTGATCGACGCCATTATCGTCGCGCTGCTCGGCGGCGGGATTGCCGCGCTGCTGCGCCGCCGCGCCGCGCCGGCGATGATCGTCCTCGGGCTCGCGCTCGCAGGCGTCGCGTCGCTCTCGCCGACGCCGGCGCGCGCCGACGGCGCCGCCGACGAGTTCGCGATGAAGGCGGTGTCGCAGACCCGCCTCGCCTATGTCGTGACGGGCAATGCCGACGTCGATTCCATCGTCAAGGCCGGGATGAACGGGCTGACGCTGTTCCTGGCGCAGCGCACTGCGCTCGAGGCCGGCGATCCCGTCGGCGTCAATCCCGCGCGCGACGAGCTCGCCTTCTTCCCGCTGATCTACTGGCCGATCGTGCCCGGCGCGCCCAAGCCGCCGCAAGATGCCATCAACAAGATCGACGCCTATATGAAGCAGGGCGGCACCGTGCTGTTCGACACGCGCGATGCGATCGAAGCACCGCCCGGCGCGAACGGCGCGGCGCAGACCCCGGCCATGCAGACGCTGCGCGAGATCCTGTCCTCGCTCGACGTGCCCGAGCTCGAGCCGGTGCCGCGCGAGCACGTGCTGACCAAGACCTTCTACCTGCTGCGCGACTTCCCCGGCCGCTTCGTCACCGGCCAGACCTGGGTCGAGACCCTGCCGCGCGACGAGGACGAGGACAGCGCGCAGCGGCCGGCGCGCGGCGGCGACGGCGTCTCGCCGATCATCATCACTTCGAACGACCTAGCCGGCGCCTGGGCGGTGCGGCCCGACGGCCAGGCCATGCTGCCGGTGACCGGCGGCGACACCCGCCAGCGCGAATTCGCCTACCGCGCCGGCGCCAACATCGTGATGTATACGCTGACCGGCAACTACAAGGCGGACCAGGTGCACGCACCCGCCCTGATCGAACGGCTCGGGCAATAGGATAGATATGAATTACGGCATCGCGTTCACGCCGCTTGTTCCCGCGATCGTCCTGTGGCTCGCGCTGGCCGCGATCGTTGTCGTCGCGCTGGTGCTGCTGCTGGCGCGCGCACGCGGCGCCGCCGTGCGCGTCGCCGCGCTGGCGCTGTTCCTGCTGGCGCTCGCCAATCCCTCCTTCACGCGCGAGGATCGCGATCCCCTCACCTCGGTCGCCGCCGTCGTCGTCGACAAGAGCCCGAGCCAGAATTTCGGCAACCGCAATCGCGAGGCCGCGCAGGCGCAGGAAGCGCTGGTCGACAGCCTGAAGAAGATCAAGGGCCTCGAAGTCCGCGTCGTCGATGCCGGACAGGCCGACGGCGAGACCGACGGCACGAAACTGTTCGGCGCCCTCGCCTCGGCCTTGTCGGACGTGCCGGTCGACCGCGTCGCCGGCGCGTTCCTGATCACCGACGGCCGCGTCCACGACATTCCGGCGAACGCCGCCGCGCTCGGCTTCCAGGCGCCGGTGCAAGCGCTGGTCACCGGGCAGAAGGACGAGCGCGACCGCCGCATCGCGATCACGGCGGCGCCGCGCTTCGGCATCGTCGGGCAGACCCAGACCATCAGCTACCGCCTCGACGACCAGGGCGTGTCCGGCGAGCGCGCCAAAGTCACGGTCCGCAGGGACGGCGAAGTCATCAACGAACGCACGCTATCCAGCGGTCAGGCCGCGAGCGTCGACGTCGACATCAAGCATGCCGGCCCGAACATCGTCGAGATCGAGGCCTCGCCGCTCGAACGCGAATTGACACCGGTGAACAACCGCGCGGTCGTCGCCATCGACGGCGTGCGTGACAAGCTGCGCGTGCTGCTGGTCTCGGGCGAGCCGCATTCGGGCGAGCGCACCTGGCGCAATCTGCTCAAATCCGACGCCAGCGTCGATCTCGTGCATTTCACCATTCTGCGTCCGCCGGAGAAGCAGGACGGCACGCCGATCAACGAATTGTCGCTGATCGCGTTTCCGACCCGCGAATTGTTCCAGCAGAAGATCAACGAATTCCAGCTGATCATCTTCGACCGCTACGCCCGCCAGGGCGTGCTGCCGATCGCCTATTTCGACAACATCGCACGCTATGTGCGCTCGGGCGGCGCGGTGCTGGTCTCGGCCGGCCCCGACTACGCCTCCAACACCAGCATCTGGCGCACGCCGCTGGATTCGGTGTTGCCGGCCGAGCCCGTCGGCGTGACGGAAAAGCCGTTCTATGCGCATCTGTCCGACATCGGCAAACGCCATCCGGTCACGCGCGGGCTGGAGGGCTCGGCAAGCGAGCCGCCGCACTGGAGCCGGTTCTTCCGCACCGTCGACACCCGCAATGCGGTCAACCCGCCTGTGATGACCGGCGTCGACGGCAAGCCGCTGCTGTTCCTGTCGCGCTTCGGCGAGGGCCGCGTCGCGCTGCTGCTGTCCGATCACATCTGGCTGTGGGCGCGCGGCTATGAGGGCGGCGGGCCGCATCTCGACCTGCTCAGGCGGATGTCGCACTGGCTGATGAAGCAGCCGGATCTCGATGAAGAAGCGCTGCGCCTCCAGGTGCAGGGCAAGGATCTCGTGGTGGTGCGCCAGACCATGTCGGACAGCGTCCAGCCGGTGAACGTGACCTCGCCATCGGGCGTGTCGCACGACCTGACGCTCAGCCCCGGCGATCCCGGCGAGTGGCGCGCCAGCCTGCCGGCGAACGAGCTCGGCCTGTGGCAGGCCACAGACGGCACGCTGAAGGCGCTGATCAATGTCGGCCCGACCAATCCGAAGGAGTTTTCGGAAGTCACCTCCACCACCGAGACATTGAGGCCGCTGACGCAGGCAACCGGCGGCAATGCCGTGCGCGTCGTCGACGGCAACAGCGTCGAGCTGCCACGCATCCTGCCAGTGCGCTCCACCAGTGTCTTCCATGGCGACGGCTGGATGGGCGTGCGGATGCGCGACGCCAGCGTGGTGAAGGGCGTCGGCGTGCTGCCGATCTTCGCCGGGCTGATCGGCCTGTTGCTGCTGCTCGGCGCCTTCGCCGCGACCTGGGTCCGCGAAGGGCGCTGATCTCTCGGTCGGGGGCTCGTTCAACCTCTCCCGCTTGCGAGAACTTTGCATAATCGGCGAATCTGCGATTCCCTGGACCGGTTGGAGGGGACGGGAATGGCATATCGGCAGGTGGGGCAACCGAGCTTTGCGGACGCGCTGGTGTCGCGGCAGGGGAAAGCCAATCCGGTACTAAGGCGGATTGGCGAACTGGTCGATTGGGCAGCAGTGGAGCGCGTGCTGCGCGGCCTGCCGGAACCGGAGCGCGGGGCGCCGGCTTATCCGCGGCTGCTGATGTTCAAGGCGCTGCTGCTGCAGCAATGGTATGGACTGTCCGATCCGGAGCTTGAAGAGGCGCTGGATGACCGTGCTT
>NZ_FNCU01000082.1:0-24527 GCF_900099855.1 Bradyrhizobium sp. Rc2d
TAGCTTCCAAAAAAACAACACCTCACCGCATGCGGTTGGTGACACGCGCGTCGGCAGGTAGGGTTGATTGGTTATGTTAAAGCCGGGTTTCTGTGCACCAGCCCCTGTTCGTCGCCGGCGCCTATGGCCCTAAGGACTTCCACCTGCATCCGCATGAGCTGGTGGCGTGTCAATAGAATGCGACGGCGATACGCTTTTCTTTACGCCAGACCACTGCACACCGGCGCAGGTCACCGTCCGGAATGACGGTCAGCGCGAAGTCGTCGGGAATCTTTCCATCTCCAACAATATCCAGGGCGGCACCGTATGCGGAGATGCTGCGAATCACGCAATCTGCTTTCGAACGGCCGAAGCTGATTGAGCCTGACTTTGGGATGCGTGTCGAATGAGAACCTTTCTGCTCCATAATTTTTCTCCGAGTAAAGGGTTCACAACCGTAGAGCGCAAATCGATTGTCAATGGGCCCTTGCCACCAAAACGAGTTCGTCAAAATCTGGGTACCGATCCAATCTCAACGCCCCCCGAATCAAATAAATGTCATTAAAATATCATATTAAATGTTTAATTTAAACACAAAAATGGGCAGGATATTGAATGAGCGCTTGAAGGTTGAATGAGCGTCGCGCAAGGGCTTGCGTTTGCTGGAATTTAGTGCCGATTGCTTTTGGTGCTCATCAAACGCCTACCCCATTGGCATTTGATGCAAGCGAACTTTAAATCTCTCATACAGCTGCTGGCTGTTTATTTCGATCCCACGGGGCCGCGTTGCATTTGTTGGTTTCGGCGGCCGGCGACGGGGTGCCGACGTGGGTCGGCAGAGGAAGTTAAGAAGGTGCAGATGGTAGAGCGGAATAACCGAATGAGCGAATAGCGCCTGCGCAGTCGTCGACGGAGATCGGCCACACTAATGAGGGCGGCCGATCTGACTATTTTATCGAACGACTAACTTCCGGAATTGGCCCCTGAGCTGAATAACATAGGAGCCGCCGCCATGTCGGCTATCTGCGGGCAACCGGGCGCCGCACGATCGTTGGGCTGACCGCTGCTGTTGACCCGGAGCGGACGTCGACGAATTAAAGGAGCTTGAATTAGCACACTAAAAGATTGATTTAAATTTATTGCATTTGAAATTAAGACTTGACGCTTGACGGCCTTATTCCTTCGACGGCGCCGCGCATGCTCACCTTTGCTGAATAGCTCCAACCCTGCCGGGGCCAATCTGCGTGGAAAACGTTTTAATTCTCTCGTTAGCGGCAGGTTCTAGCCAACAGGGAGACATGATCAAATGCTTCAATCTGCTCTGCGCTACTGTTTGAGCCACCCAGTTCGGGCCGCCTACACGTTGGCGTCCGAGCCATTTGAAATATGGACAGCGTTTCAGGATAGATTTGTCGCAAGTCGCGAGCGGCCCGTACCCCCTGACCTGTACCAAGCGGACCGCGGATGGGAATGCCGGATGCATGCACTGCTCGGTGTGTCGCAGCCGTGCCGAGCGACTTCGGAGTTCTGGGCCTTGTGGCCGGAAGTCATGGGAGAACTGAAAGCCAAGGGCATTCGGGTCGGTCCAGAAAGTTTCAAAGGCTGGAATGACGGCGATGCCGGGTTTGTGCGGGCCATTTGGTGTCTCGCCCGCCATCTGCGGCCCCGCAAAGTTGTTGAGACCGGCGTCGCTCATGGCGTTTCATCGCGCTTTATCCTTGAAGCGCTTGAACGGAATGGGGCTGGTCATCTATGGAGCGTTGACCATCCGCCGCTAGAGCATGTGTGGCATGAACAAATTGGCACGGCGGTTGGCGATCGCTATTCGGACCGCTGGTCCTACGTCAGGGGATCGAGCAAACGGCGCCTTCCCAGCATATTCTCCGAAGTTGGCCAGATAGACCTTTTTGTTCATGATAGCCTTCACAGTGAGGATAACGTTCGCTTTGAAATGGAGCGCGCTTGGGCAGCGTTGCGGCCGGGCGGCGCCATCGTCGTCGATGACATCGATGCCAACTGGGGTTTCAAATCCTTCGTGGAGACTTTTTCCGGTCACAAGTGGCTGATTTGCGAGGCTGAGCCGCTCCGTCCCGATTTGAGGCGTTTCAACAAAAAAGGACTGTTTGGAATCATTTTGAAGGAGCCAACCGCATCAAGCGAAAACTAGCCGGTCATTATCGATACGGCACTTTGTCCTGGGCGCGTCGTTTTGGTGATCGATTTGCAGCACCCTGAATGTCGCCTTTTGGCCCTTAGCGTCAAATATCAATCCTCACCCTGGCGTCTGCTCTTTGGGGTAAACCGGCCTTAGTCATAGTTAAAGCTGATCGACGCGAATGACCCAAGGCCGAAAGTCATAAAAAGGGGCGCGTGCATCTCGATTGATAACCCTGATTGCGCTTGAGCGGCCATTGGGCGGGCAACTAAGCGATCCGAACAACTCAAAATCGACGAGTAGAATCGACAATGAGCTGTAGTCGCGAGAGCAGGCAGCGCGACCAGGCGGATTAACTGGCCCTCTCGTTGCGAGCCCAAACGTCAGCGATTCTGACGGTCCAACGCAGCAGGTCCCGATCGGAAGCTGTGCTAGGATGATGCTGTGCTAAGATGCAGGCACGCCTCGCCAGATCGGGGGATGATCCGTGCGATGTCCGAGCTGCAACGCTGACATTCCCGGGGGCAGCAAGTTCTGCCTGGAGTGCGGTGCGGCCCTTCTTGGAAGCTGTCCGTCATGCGGCAACACGAATCCGGCGAGCGCCAAATTTTGCTTGGAATGCGGTCACAAACTTCTCGCAAGCGGCGCCGATGCGCCAGGCAGGCCAGCTCCGGACACTGCCGCCTGGCAGCCTTCGCAGATTGGATCGGCTGAACGCCGCCAACTCACAGTCATGTTCTGCGATCTTGTGGGTTCGACCGCGCTTTCGGCTCGGCTCGATCCCGAGGACATGCGAGAGGTCATGAGTGCCTATCATCATCGCTGCGCGGAGGTGATCGGTAAGTGTGGCGGGTTTGTCGCCAAGTACATGGGCGATGGCGTGCTTGCCTACTTCGGGTATCCGCAAGCCCACGAGGACGACGCTGAACGTGCAGTACGTTGCGGCCTCGCGTTGGTCGAGGCGGTTTGCCGACTTCAGACCGACCATGGTGTCACCCTTCAGTCACGTATCGGCATCGCGACTGGCGTAGTGGTGGTTGGCGACCTAATTGGGGAAGGTGCAGCGCAGGAGCAAGGAGTGATAGGCGAGACCCCGAATTTAGCCGCCCGTCTTCAGACGATCGCGGGACCCGGTCAGGTGGTGATCGCGCCAAGCACACGACGGCTGACTGGCGGGCTCTTCGAATACCGTGATCTGGGACGAGTGATACTCAAGGGCTTGGCCGATCCGATCCAAGCATGGCATGTACTCGCCGCGAGCGCGGTGCAAAGCCGGTTCGAGGCGCAGCACGAGACCAGCCTTGCTCCGTTGGTGGGGCGTGAAGAGGAACTGGAGCTGCTTTTACGCCGTTGGAGCCAGGCCTCGCAGGGTGAAGGCCGCGTGGTCCTACTTACAGGCGAGCCGGGCGTCGGCAAATCGCGATTGATAGCCGCACTGCAGGAGCGGCTCCAATCTCAGCCGTATGTACGAATACGCAACTTCTGCTCGCCACAACACAGCGACAGCGCCCTGTACCCGATCATCAATCAGCTCGAACGCGCCGCTCGGCTTGAACGTGCCGATGAGCCCGAGCAGAAGCTAACCAAGCTCCAAAATCTGCTTTCACCGGTGCTCCCTGAACGGGCCGCGGACTTGGCGCTTCTGGCTGACCTCCTCTCGCTGCCGAGAACCGGGCAGCGCGGATTGCCCGAGATGGACCCACAGAAGCGAAAGGAGAAGACCTTCGACGCGCTCTTTGCGCAGCTCCGGCAGCTCGAGCAGCAGCAGCCGGTGCTGATGATCTATGAGGATGTCCAATGGATTGATCCGACCACGCTGGAGCTGCTCGCGCTCACTGTGGAACGAGCGCACCAGATGCGGCTGTTACTGGTCATCAGTGCCAGACCAGAGTTTGCGCCGCCCTGGCCGGGTTACGCTCATGTAACGACGGCCTCGCTCACGCGACTAAGCCGACGCGAGGGGACCATGCTGATCAAAGGGGTCGCCCAAGGAAGGTCCCTACCCGACGAGGTGAACAACCAGATCCTTCTTCGCACGGACGGCGTGCCACTCTTCATCGAGGAGCTGACCAAGGCAGTGCTTGAAGGCGGACTACTGCGCAAACGGGAGCATGATTACGTGCTTGACGGTTCTTTGGCGCCGATGACGATCCCCACAACGCTCCATGCCTCGCTGATGGCACGGCTTGACCGACTGAATTCGGTGCGACAGGTGGCTCAGATAGGTGCCGTGCTGGGCCGCCAATTCTCGCACGAACTGCTGCATGCAGTGGCAGAGATGCCGGAGCGCCAATTGAACGATGCGCTGGAGCAACTTGTTCGCGCTGAGCTACTTTTCCGGCGCGGTGCGCCACCGAATGCGCAATACACCTTCAAACATGCGCTGGTGCAGGATGTTGCATATGCCAGTCTGCTTCGGGGCAACCGCCAAAAGCTGCATGCCCGGATCGCAAGAACGTACGAGACCCGTTTTCCCGAAGTCGTTCGCGTCCAACCTGAACTTGTGGCTCACCACTTCACAGAGGCCGGGCTCGGTAATGCCGCGATCGAGTATTGGCAACGGGCGGGTGATTTAGCGATGGCACGTTCGGGCCACACCGAGGCTATTCATCACTTCTCCGTTGCGCTGGACCTCTTGAGCAAACTTGGTGAAAAGCCCGATCGTGCAGCGAAAGAGCTGGAGTTATGCGTCAAGCTCGGACCGGTCCTTATGATGGTGAAGGGTACCGGGTCACCGGAGGTTGAAGCGATCTATAGCCGCGCAGTGGCTCTCGAAGCGGGCGAAGACAGCTCAACGCGGTTCAAGGCGCTGTGGGGCCTTTACTATCATTCGATGACCTCCGGACGCTTGCGTGCGGCGGCCGCTCATGCCGACGAGCTTCTTGGGCTCGCACAGCGCTTGGGCGCTGATGATCTCGTCCTTGAGGGCCATCACGCGAAGTGGGCGACGTCGCTTTGGTGCGGGAACTTGGCCGCTGCAGACGAGCATTCTCAAAAAGGCATCTCACGATACGATTGCACTCGGCATCATGCCCTTGCGTTCACGTTCAGTGGTCATGATCCCGGAGCGTGCGCTCACGGCGTCAGGGCGATCAGTATGGCGCTGTCAGGCTTTCCTCAAAAGGCAATGAAATTCGGCGCCGAGGCGGTCACGTTGGCTCGGATCTTGTCTCACCCGTACAGCCTTGCCAATGCAATGTGGCATTCTGCGATCGTACTTCAGGTCGGCCGTCAGAGGCAAAGCTGCCGTGATCTTTCCAGCGAGCTGGTCGAGGTATCGCAAGAGAACGATTTTCCGATGATGCGCGGCGCGGGAATGTTCTTCTTGGGTTGGGCGACCGCGGATGGCGGCGACCTCGAGCAGGGGATCGCTTTGATGGAGCAGGGCCTCGCACTCTTTTCGGCCGTCCGTCAAGTAACCAGACCTTACATGCTGGCAGTTTTGGCAAACACTAATGCGGATCTTGGCAAGCCCGGGGAAGCCCTCGAATTGTTGAAGGATGCGTTCGCCTCGGCAGATGTGAGTGATGAGTGTTGGTCGAAGGCCGAACTTCACCGCCTCAGGGGTCGGCTGCTTGCGGCAGGCGGGCGACACGATGAGGCCGAAGCCTGTTTTCAATCGGCAATTGAGGTCAGCAGAGGGCAGAGAGCGAAGATGCTTGAGCTTCGTGCTGCCACGAGTCTCGCGCGGCTGTGGAGCGACCGGGGCAAGAACACCGAAGGCCGTGATCTCCTCGCCCCGATCTATGGCTGGTTCACGGAGGGTTTCGATACTCCCGATTTGAAGGAGGCCAAAAGCCTACTCGACACGCTGGCGCGATGAGAGCGCTCATGCTCGCAAGGTCTGTAATGAACGTCCACAGTTGGTCCTAATGCGAACTCCTGCATGGCTCGGGAATAGTCGGCTTTTCGGGCAAGCGGAAGCGATCGGCGCGCTTTCAAACCGGCGCTTTTGACTTGTCGATACGCCGCCGGAACTTCGGCAATTGTCCTGCATGGTGCCAAGGGATAGGCTCTGCCCGTATCCTTCAGCTTCGTAGGGGCCACTATGCCTCATCAAAAACTGATCGCACGTCTGCAGGCGACCGGAGGCCTATCAGATGAAGAGCGACGCTCGCTGGATGGCATGCCGAGAACGATCAGATCATTGGCAGATGGCGAGTATTTTTCGCGAGAAGGCGATGTTGCGTCGCATTGCGTCATCTTGGTCAGCGGCTTTCTGTGCCGTCACAAGATTGTAGAAGGTCGGGACCAAATTTTGTCCTTTCACGTGCCTGGAGACATGCCTGATCTCAACACCTTGCATCTGTCGGAGATGGACCACAACCTGGTGAGCATCGGGCGATCCACCGTCGCTCTGGTGCCTCACCGGTTCCTAAGCCAGATGCTGGACGGCTCACCAAGGCTCACGTACGCCTTCTGGCGCGAAACCCTGATCGATGCTGCGATTTATCGCCAATGGGTCGCCAACCTAGGCGGGCATGACGCAATTGCAAAAATCGCGGACCTCAGTTTGTGCCTGACTATCTTCATCTGAAGCGGTAGACATTATCGTGGCCGCCTACAGGTTCGTAGAAGGGAGATCAGGCTTCGAACCCCGCCCCCTCGAGATCGCAATAGCGCTCTGGTCACTTGCCGCCGCCTGCATGGTGGCGTTCAGTGTCGCCGCAGTGGTTTCTCCTCGCTAATCGAAGTTTCTCCTCACTAATCAAACTAGAGGCCCTCTGCGTTGGCGGCCTCTTTCAAATCATGTCGCTCGCCAATAATGTCGTCTCTTGGCCCCTTAGTCGAAGAAGGCCAAGGCCATTGCGGTGTCGGCGGGGGTACAGCGGCACGGCGTATTGGCCCAGAAGGCGCATCCACGTCGGCGAATGCGCGTTTATTCGAGAACCTCATATTCGAACGCTACGCCCTCAGGGTCGTTTTCCTCGAACCATTTCTCTGCGGCATCCTGGTTAGCGAACACCCTAATGTGGTCCTTATCGCCAGCCTGCTTGCCGGTGTTGACGTATACGAAGACTGTCATAGCTCGCGCTCCATCGCGGGATGGCTCCGGTTCTTCACCTTGATCCAGTGCTCTGCCGCCCACCACGATACGACCGATCGCGATGCTTGGAGACCGAGCCCTCAAGTCCCATCCGGCAAGCCGCCCGAAATAGGTCAGGTCCAATCTCCCCGCGCTCGAACGGCGAGACACTGATCCCGTCCGGCCGGCGGGCCAATAGCTGCTGCAGATTTGCTTTGCGCAGATGGAGAGGCAGGGACCGCAAATCATCGCCGCCCATGACGAGGATATGGAAGGCGTAGAGCTGCACCTCGTGGTCGTATAGCCGGCTGTGAAGCGCGTTGAAGTCGCTGATGTCGTCCACCCCAAGGATCACGGCCTCGCCATCGATGACGAAGTGCTTCTGCCGGTTCTTCAGCGCGGCCTCAGCAATCCAGGGATAGCGCTTCGTCCAGTCGGTGCCGTTTCGAGAGAGGAGGCGCACGCGCTCGTTCTCACGGATGACCAGCATCCGATAGCCATCATGCTTCACTTCGTGGATCCACTCCGGTCCTGACGGGACCTGCTTGCCGGCGGTGGCCAGGCAGAGCTCGTACGCCATACGCATGGGCCGAAGATAAGATTTCCCGCGGCGTTTACCGAGTCAGGAACAAGTGGCAATGTGGCGAATTTCTTCCTTGCTCCGGGCTCTCCAGACCCCCGGTAAAGCCGGAGCGCAGCCAACGGCCTCAGCTGCGGATCAGCTGAGGCCGCCTTTTTGGGCAGCCAGGGCAATCTAGTCGAGCCAAAGTCTATATGGCGGCGCCTTGCGGGAGATAACCCGCAGGGTTTACGATGCAACCTATTTTAGAATTTTCAATTTGGAGCTACTCATTGGCTACAAGCGTTGAAACGATCGTTTCGGCTTATGTACGTCTAAAGAATCGGCAAGCCTTGGAGAATATGCGAGACCTTCGCCGCCAGTTGCTCGCACAACTACAGTCCACATCTAGCATCGACCCGGCTGAGTCTCGAGATGCGCTACTTGAGGACCTCCGAGTGATTGAGGATGGACTGGAGCAGCTCCAGCTGAGGGAGTGACGGGCGGCCCGCCAGTGCACGCTGGCAGGGCTATGTGTTAATCAGGACGTGCCGTGGCGCGGCCGCAGGGGCCGTTCCAGATCGGCGCCTGCGGCTTCCGTTTGGATGGCACCTTCTTTAAACGGGCAGATTATTCGACAATGAGCGACGACGCCGCGAGATACTTCCGCCTGGCGAAGAACTGCCTCGATGAGGCAGAGAAGGCCACAAGCCCGGTCGATAAGGAGGCTTGGCTAAACCTGAGGGAAGAGTGGTTGGCGATGGCGGAGAAAGCTCAAAGGTCGCGGTCCCAGTCCCCGAAGTGAATATCACATGGTGACGCGAATCTAGATCGGGAGCACGGCCGGACCATTCCATTAGCAGAGCTTTGGATTGTAATCGGCGCTTTGTCTTCAATCGCTCTGATCGCGAGTCTCTGTACGGCGTCCTGCCGAAATGCGCGGCGGCTGCTGGAAGGTCGGCCGCCACGCGACAGCGCGATCTACCGCGCCGGGCCGATCGCAACGACGGGGGAGAGGGCCAGCGCTGTAATCGCGCGTCCCCCGCTGCTGGCGGTCTGCTCATCGCGTGCCCCTTGACGCGGCGTCAGGATCGGCGCCGATACGCCAGCCGCAGACGTCTCCTGCTGAGCGTTGGCCGGTCCCAATATCACGAACTGGTGCGGCGTGATCGGAAAGCCCATGACTTCATACGTCGGCAGTTCCGCGGCGTTGGCTCCGACTGTTCCCATCACGAGGGCTGCGGCGGCTGCGATCGACAAGCGATTCCACATAGTGATCTCCATTGGTAGTGGTGGCCCTGACCTCGCGAGCAGGCTAGCGATCCGCCGCAATGGACCTGTCGGTGCTCGCGTGATAAATTCGCAAAATCGTCGGACCGGGTGCTTTT
Source organism: Bradyrhizobium sp. Rc2d (assembly GCF_900099855.1). Taxonomy (NCBI): domain Bacteria; kingdom Pseudomonadati; phylum Pseudomonadota; class Alphaproteobacteria; order Hyphomicrobiales; family Nitrobacteraceae; genus Bradyrhizobium; species Bradyrhizobium sp. Rc2d. The sequence goes on from NZ_FNCU01000082.1 coordinate 9,108, forward strand.
TGCGCCCTGAGTAAGGGCCGGCGGATATGGCGAAGGCAAACCTCGCACTTCTCGGCAGTTTCCGGCTCCAGACGGACACCGGAGAGCCCATCCCGTTGGCCACCAAAAAGACGACAGCCCTGCTGGCCTATCTGGCGTTGCATCCAGGCGAAGCACAGGCGCGACCAAAGCTTGCGGCGCTGCTGTGGGGCGACCACGATGAGGCGCAGGCCCGCGACAGTCTGCGACAGGCGCTGAGCCTTTTGCGCAAGGCCTTGTCACACACCTGTCCTGCCGCATTGATCGCTCAGGAGGACACCGTCCGCCTTGAGCCGACCGCCCTCGAAATCGATGCAAAGGTGTTCGAGGATCTTATCGCGGAGCCGGGCGTGGCGAACCTGGAGCGGGCCATCGGACTCTATCGTGGCGAATTCCTCGACGGCTTTCACCTATCGGCACCGGAGTTCGAGAGCTGGGCAGCGGCGGAACGTCAGCGGTTCCGCGAACTTGCCTTGGAAGGCATGGCGAAGCTGCTCGATCATCATCTGTCCGCAGGTATGATTGAACGGGGCATTCACATTGCGACCCGACTGCTTGCGGCAGATCCCCTGCAAGAGCGTGTTCATCGCACCCTGATGGAGTTGTATGCCCGGCAGGGCAGACAGGGCGCGGCGCTCCGCCAATATCGTATCTGCGCCGAACTGCTCTCCAGGGAGTTGGGAATTGAGCCCGACACGCAGACCAAAACATTGCACCGCCATCTTCTGCGCGAGTGGAACCGTACCCAGCCCAAAGCCTCAACGGTCCGCGGTTCGGTGCCGCAGGATCCCGTCAGTGGGATCAGCGATCAATTGCTAGACTCGGGAGGCTTGGAAAGAAGCATCGCGCCATCGATGCACGCGAATGCGGCGCTAGGTAATCTGCCGATCCAGACAACGAGCTTTCTGGGCCGCGACAGAGATCTCGCCAGGGCTGGCGGGATCCTGTCCAGCGCGCGGCTGCTCACGCTGACCGGCCCCGGCGGGATCGGCAAGACACGGCTCGCACTCCAACTCGCTGCGACGATGCACGACAACTATCCGGATGGCACATGGCTGGTGGAGCTTGCCGCTTTCGATGATCCCAATGCGACCGGTCACGCGGTCGCCGACGTCTTCGGCATCACGCAACAAGCCGGCAAGACGATCGAGCAAAGCGTTGCCCATGCGCTTGCCGGACGAAGTCTGCTTCTCATTCTCGACAACTGCGAGCACTTGATCGATGCGATAGCCGGCCTTGCACGGGAGATCCTGTCAACATGCCAGCATGTCAGCCTGCTGGCGACCAGCCGGGAGACGCTGATGGTCGACGGCGAGCGGACCTATCCGGTGCCTCCCCTTGAGTGCGGCGATGGAATCGAGGCGCCAGCGGTGGAGCTGTTCGTAGAGCGCGCGCGATTTGTGGAACCACATTTCGAACTCGATGGTGACGCTGACACGATCTGTGAAATATGCCGCCGCCTTGATGGCATTCCCTTGGCCATCGAGCTCGCAGCCGCCCGAACGCGGGCAATGAGTCCCACTCAGATCCGCGATCGCCTGCATGAACGCTTCCGCCTGCTCACCAGCGGGTCGCGACACGTCTTGAAGCGACATCAGACGCTGCGCCACGCCGTCGAATGGTCGTATGACCTGTTGTCGCCATCCGAGCAGGCCGTGCTTTCGCGCGCATCGGTATTTGCCGGAGGTTTCGGGCTGGAGGCTGCGGAGCGCGTTTGTAGCGGCGGCGACATCGCTACCGCCGATGTTCTCTATCTCCTGGACTCGCTGGTGCGAAAATCGCTGCTCAGCGCCAAACGGGTCGGGAAGGCAGTTCGCTACGGCCAGCTCGAAACGATCAGGCAGTTCGCCGAAGAGCGGCTCGCGATGCTGGGTGAAACCGAGGTCTTTCGGGGGCGCCATGCGCAATTTTTCGCGGAGGATGCTGAGACGCACCACAGGATTTGGCGCAGCCCGCAGCAATTGATGGCCTATGCCTGGCTCGATCAGGAGGTGGACAATTTGCGCGCGGCGTTTCGGTGGGCGAGCAGCCAGGATGATATCGATGTTGCGGCCCGGATCGCATCCAGGGTCCCGAGCCTGGCGGTCCTCCGCGTGCGCAGCGAACCGCTCAATTGGCCGACGGAGATCGTCGATGCGGCACGGCGCGGCGGCCATCGCCGGCTCGGCGCTCTGCTGACTTATGCAGCCAAAAGGGCCTGGAACCTGGGACGTGTTCAAGAGGCGACGCTCTACGCCGAGGAGGCGATAGCGCTGATGGGCAATGCCAACTTTGATCCGCCGGTCTGGGCGTTCTCTGTTCTGGCCATGATTGCGTCCCGCCAGGGCAATCCCGAAAGCGCTGTCAAGTTTGCGCGTGCCGGCGCCGAACATCCGGCTGACCGGCGCGAGCGGCAATGCCTGGCGACGCTTCCCTTTTACCTGGCAATGGCCGGCGCGCATGACGAAGCGATGGCGATCGCCGACGACATCGTTGACAAGGTTGCGGCCGCACGAACTCCAAGTTCGCACATCGCGGCGTTGTTTTCCAAGGGAAGAGCCTTTAGCAAGGCCAACCCAAGGTGCGCCTTGGATGCGTTCGAGACGGCCCTTGCGCATGCAAGGACATCCGGTAATCGCTACTGGGAGATCGTCATCATTCCCGCCGTCGCGGAGCTGCAGGTGCGGAGCGGCGATCCGGTCAAGACGTTGCGAACCCTGCCGCGAATGCTCGAAATCTGGGGCCAATCTACAGAGATAGGTCTTGCGACCCTCACGACCGCCACCCTGATTCTGCTGTTTGAGCGGCTGGGCAAGCCAGAGGTCGCGGCCACGCTCAGTGGCGCCCTCTCCCAAATGATCCCATCGATCCGTTTTTTCCAGGAACTGCCTGATACTCTCGCGCGCGTTCGTCATGTGCTGGGAAATGCCTCCTTCGAGGCGGCTAAGAGGCGCGGTGCGGCGATGACCCATCGCGAGATAGTCGAATATGCGACAGCTCAAGTCGAACACGCCCTGACCGCGATGGGCGCGTCAAACGCCGAATGTCGATAAGTCTAGCGGCGCATTAGTCAGGAATGAACGACGGCTGATGGCCAACGCCGAAACATATTGCGCCAATTATGGCGTCGGCTATCGGCGGTAAACCGGATGAGGGACCGCGCTTCCCTCGATCCCGCTTGTGAGCTGAGCGGACATGTTGCCTTGGGGCTCACTGCTGTGAGACAGTGCGCGAGACTGGAGAGCGAAATATGGCAGATTCCGGCGAGGAGAAGTAAATGGTCTCAACGCTACTCGGCCCGAGTGATGGCCATCTCGCAACATGGCCAGGAAGGCTCGCGACGAGACGGCTGTCGAGACGCTCGAAGTCGTGGCAGACCGCGGCTATTACGATGGCGAGGAGATCAGGGCCTGCGAGGAAGCCGACATCACGGTGACGTTGCCGAAGCCGATGACTTCGGGCGCCAAAGCTGCTGGCCGCTTCGGCAAACAGGACTTCGTCTATGTCCCCGCCGACGATGTTTATCGCTGTCCCGCCGGCGGGCAGCTAACTTATCACGCGCCGGTTCCGTGCGGTATCGGCGCGCCATGATTGTGCTATCAAGCCGCGCCGGGTCACGAACGCAGCGATGGCGACCTTAGCCGTTAGACTAGCTATTTGCGGTCTTCGGGGTTTTGGCTTCGAGCCCTTGGCCGGTCACGACAACGCTCAGACATATCGCGTCCGCGCCCAACTGTGAGTTTGCCCGCTTGGTCGGCTTGGCACCCGCGAGAATGGGAGAGCCGGGGAACTGGAGACATCATGATCGCGATAGGGACGGAGTTGCATGCGAGCCATGGCCGCGGCGGTAGTTTAAGGTTCGCGTTTGTCGGCTAATTCTTTAGCCGCTAAGCTAAGCTCCAGCTCCCTAAGTTGCTCGATCAGTAGCTCTACGATCTCTTCATAGTCGGATGACGAGAGCGCATGCACACCACGCAATCGCATCTGGTCTTGCAGAATGTTCGCCATCATGGCTTTGACGCTCATGAACCCTCGTCTGAAAATTAGATCGTCATGAAAACAATCTGAAGTAGATGCCGAACATGGTGCATGCGCAATGTCCGTAGAAGTACTGGGCTGTATTGCAGCGCACATAACCCGCAATTCTTGAACGGCCCGGAGGACTGCGTGGTTTGAGCTTGCGCGAATTTGGCGAGGCTTCGGGTTGTAAGTCAGCCGCCTCGAAGGCACACAACGCCGTTCCGGATGGCTACTTCTTTCCCATCGTTCGGGGCATTCGCCTCACTGATCCGGCATAGCGGTCAGTTCGGCGGCTATCCTCGATGCACCAATTCCCTGCTGGGCGAGCCTGACCAATCGTCGGACCTCCTGCTCGGCCCATTGCTTTGGCTTCGGTGTTTTCATGATGCGGCGCTCGATCCGCACCACTTAACCAGCGAGCGTAATTACCGACACTTGGGAAATTTACGGGTGGGCTTCCTGCCTGAGGCAGGCCCTCGCCGTTTGAACGGCAATTTCGATGCTTGTCGGCTATCGCCCGTAAACCGGGCCTAGGGCTGCGCTTGCCACGACCGCCGCTTGTGGACCCATAGCCGTCCTGCGCGATGCGCCGCTTTGCGACGCAGCATTTCCACACGCAATCGCGCGCGAGCATGGAAACGTGATACTCTGGCGCCCATCGTCCTCAAACTGCGATGAGGATCGGATGAAGCGGCGGGAGTTCATAGCCGGCACTGCTGCGCTGCTCGTGTCGGTAGGGCCCTTGCCGGCGCAAGCCGCGCCTCGCCGGATCGGTCTCCTTGGCGGCTTTCCGAACGTTCAAATCCTCAAAGTGTGGCATGAGGGGCTGCGCGATCACGGCTGGATCGAGGGGAAAAACCTGATTGTTGACTACCGATTTTTCGAGAACCATTCCGAGAGCGCACCGGTTCTCGCGGCTGAACTCGTCGTGCTCAAGCCCGACCTGCTCTTTGCCTCCAACCCCAAAGCTGCCGTAGCCCTGAAATCGGTGACGACCGAGATTCCGATAGTATTCGCGGCTGTGGCTGATCCCGTGGGGCTCGACCTCGTCCAAAGCCTTTCGCACCCAGGCGGCAACATAACGGGCTTTACGGAGCTCGTGCCCGGAGATTGGATCGCAAAGCGAGTAGAAGTTCTCAGAGAACTGGTTCCCAGCGCATCGAGAATTGCGCTTTTGATCAACCCAGGCGATCCACTACACAAGCTACGATTAACCGACGAGGTGCCCCGAGCCGCCCGGTCTCTTGGCGTGACTCTGCTGACGGTTGAGGCAACGACGGCAGAGGAGCTTGATACCGCCTTTGCTTCGGCCGCTGCCGAGCACGCCGATGCCATCGTTATCCTTGGCGATCCTCTCACCGTTCAGCACGCGGCGCGAATCATCGCGCTTGCGGCGAAGCATCATCTGCCCGCGAGCTATCTTTTCCGACAATTCGCAAATGGCGGGTTGATCATCTATGGCCCCGATCTAGCCGATCTGTTCCGCCGTGCAGGCGGCTACATTGATAAGATCCTCAAAGGTGTCAAGCCTGGTGATCTGCCGGTGGAGCAGCCGACTAAATTCGAGCTGGTGATCAATATGAAGACTGCCAAAGCGCTTGGCCTGACCGTACCGCCGTCGCTGCTCGCTCGCGCCGATGAGGTGATCGAATAGAGACGCTTGTTTGCTGCCGTGCATGGGTCCGGTTATGTGCCCAAGCCGACCAACTTCGTCGCCTACGGCTGGTCTGGTGTTGAGGGCAGTCCGGACTAGGCATCAGCGATCCTTGGACCGCCGCTTTTGACCCCACAAGAGACATAGAGCGACTGATTCAGCCCGGCTCCAAGTTCTTCGCTTTGATCAGCGCAGCGCCCGCCCGTCGGATATCGATCAGCAACGCAGAAAAGTGAATGAGCCGTCATCTTGCTGCGGTTGCGGGCAATTTGTCGAATGTGAAACCGAAGTCCTTCCCGCTGGTCGGCTTATGGCACTCGAAGCACGCCTTGATGTTGGCTTGCTCGTTGCGCGTGCCGTCTGGCCTGAACAAAGCATACTCCCATTCGCCGTTGCGCATTTCGTCCGGATATTCTGTTCCCCAGCCGGCGCGTTTCTCCATTACGCCGATCCGATCCAGATCGTCTTTAACCAAGCGGCCGTTCGGGTCCTTTACCAACTCACCTTTATCGTTCACTCGGGCCTTGAAATGCACAAGGACCAAGATGCTTCCGTTAGGGAGGGACTGGCCGACCTTGGCCAGCTTGACGGCCTCGGCGTTGGCATAGATATCACGGACCTCCTTGATGTCGGTGCGGTCCACCGTCAAGTAGTGGGTATAGTTTTGATACTGTGGGAAAGCGACCTTATCAGGACCGGCCGTCGCAGGAGCGGCGGTCAAAAGCAAAACCGTTAGGACGATCAAGCGGTTCATCACCACCTCCTAAATAGGATGCGTAGGGTGCTGCCGCATGTTGATTATAGCCTGATTGTCGCGGGGAGTCCCGGACCCATAGCCGACATAGCCTAAAAAGGGCCTGCAGTTCTCGTCCGCTGACCCGGTTCGACCCCCAACACCGCTGCGATCGGGCATGATATCTTCCAGGCCCGCGTTCGGCGTGGCCCTGAGGTTCCGAGGGAGGAGTAAATGAGGCGGCGAGACCTCATCATCCTTGTGTTCAACACGGCCGTCACGTGGCAGCTCTCCGCTCGCACGCAGAGGGCGCAGGCCCAGTTGCCAAAGAAACCGATGATCGGAGTACTGTCGCCCTTCATCGACGCGGACAGCACATTTCTCAGAGATGTCCGAGACAGTCTCGCCGATCGCGGCCTGCGCGAAGGAAAGGAGATTGGCATCGAATACCGATCCGCTGAAGGACGGATTGATCGGCTGCCGCTGTTGGCCGACGAGTTTGTCCGACTGAAAGTCGCCATCATCGTGACCGCGAGCGCGCCAGCCATCCGGTTCGTCCAGCGGGCGACTCAGACCGTCCCAATCGTCATGGCACAGGTCGGCGATGCTGCCGATCAAGGCTTCGTCGCAAACTTGGCTCATCCAGGTAGGAACATCACCGGGACCTCATGGTTCGAGCCCGAGCTGAGCGCAAAACGCTTGGAGCTGTTGAAGGAAGCTCTCCCCGAGACCGCCCGGGTAGCCATCTTACGCGAAGCATCGGCTGGAGCAGCGTCCGTCACCGCGGTGCAGACCGCCGCCCGCAGGCTTGGTATCCTTGCCAGCGTCTTCGAGGTACGCGAACCAGACGAATTCCCGACCGCGCTTTCGGCAATGGCCGACGCCGGGGTGCAGGGTGTTGAGATCCTTGAGGGGCTGATGATCTCCAATAGCGTTCATCTGCTCGTCGCGCTCGCCAAAGGTCACCGCTTTGCAACGATCTTCGCCGACAGCAGCTTTGTCGAGGCGGGTGGCCTGATGAGTTACGGCCCGGACCTTTCGGAAATCTACCGGCGCACGGCCGAGATCATCGAAAAAATCCTCAAGGGTGCGCTGCCCGGGGACATTCCTGTCGAGCAGCCGACGAAATTCGCGTTTGCCATCAACCTGAAAACCGCAAAAGCGCTTGGCCTCACGATCCCGCCCCCGTTGGTGATGCGCGCCGACTTCGTGATCGAGTGATAAGCGACCGCTATTTCGCGACGGCCGGATGGGCGGCTGAGAGGACCGCTGGTACGCCCTCTTCACTGATGTTCGCTTGGAGGAGGACAAGGGGAGTATCGCCGGGATTTGCCCACTGGTGAACCCAGCCGGAGCGCTCGAAGTGCGGCATTCCCGCCTTCCTGGGCTCGGTCTTCCCATCCGCAATGAAAGTCCCACTGCCGGCCATGACGTAGTACAAGGCCGCGCCCGAACGATAGTGGGGAGGGTTGTTGGGCATGCCCGCCGGCAAAGCGACCCGTGTGAGGCTAAATTCGTAAGGTCCGGCGCTCAGCCCGGGTAACGGCTCGGGCGTGCGATACAACTCTTCCACGCTGGCCGGAGCTCCGAGCAGCAGCTTCTGGACCTCTGCCGCGGGGGCCAGAACGAACTGGAGCCAATGCGCCGGTTCGGCACCCGTCGCGCTAAAAACGGCCATGCGGCCCGCCGGGATGAAGGCGCCGGCACCGTCGGAAACGGTTTGAGCGGTGTTGTTTAGAGCGACGGTCAGCGTGCCTGAGAGCACGTAAAGCACGCTGTTCGGCCCGCTGTAGGATACTCGTTCCGTGGGCGGCAGGCGGACCGCGAATAGCCTGAAATGGAGCGGCGTGTCGACAACGCTGGCAAGACGCCCCGCCGCCAGCAATGTGCGAACCGTATTTGCAGGCACCGATTGGGCAAGCGCGGGTACCGTCATTGACGAGAGGATGAGCGTGAGCAATAGCCACGATCGGATACGCATTGGTACCGAGCCTCCTCGGCGGCAGGATTACGATACGCCCCGTCGCCCCTAAACTGCGCTCACACTGGCGTTACCTTTGGCTCAAGTGCGGCATGGTAATAGCGCCGCCCTCGATCCCAAAATCATCGCCGGGCGCCCACCCGACCTGCCAGACGAGCAGCCGACCCGATTCGAGCTGGTTGTGAAATCCAGCGGAAGCAATGCGAATCCGAAGGCGACTGCCTTTCAATTTTGTAATGGACGAACGCCAACTAAAGAGCGACGATCGACTGTGCTTCGCGAGGGGGTCGCGCGTTACCCTATTCCGGAATTGCCCTCTGCCTCTCTATCATCGCTTGGCTACTGCTGGCGCAACTTGGCTGAGAACGCCCGTTGGCGTTTGCCGAGGAGGGTTGCTTCCCGACCAAGTCGGAGGCGCGGCAGACCACGACCAAGCCGTAGCATTTTTTTGGAAGATGCGCGCCTTGATGCGGCTCGCAGATTCAGTCCGGATACAACACGGGTATTGCATCACGTCGGGTTGTTCGAGCCGGTATCCTGCACCACTAGCACCAGAAAGCACCAGCGCCCTTCGGGCCAGCGTCGATCAGGTCCGCGAAAGTCAGGCAACAAACCCAAGGCGAGGCAGGGCTTGGCAAGGCAGGCACGGCAGCGTGTTGCAAGGCGACGCAACGCACGGCCTGGCAAGCGCAGCGCAAACCTTAGCAAGGCTAGGCAAGGAAAAGCATTGCAAGATGCTTTTGGCCGCCGGGGACGCCCGGCGGCTTTTTGCTACCTAGATCATAGGTGGAGTGGCATCGTGCCTAGACCAGTCGAGATCATTGCTGCCCTTGCTGATATCAGCGCAGTCGACAGCTACGAAACCTTGCAAGCCGAGATGGTCGATCTGTTCACCAGTCTCGCCGACCACATGGATCATTGGAATGACAAGCGCCCGGCCCTGATCATGCGCAAGATGGCGGCGACCGTTGAGACTGTCCCTTACGACATGCTGGCGGAGTTGGGGACAACTACAATCCTGACTTGATCTGCTATGCGATGATCCTGCATGCGGTTCGCGCCGATGCTCCGGACTACGCCGATGCTTACGATCTCGTGCTCACCCTGCTGGATGAGTTGCGGAGCATCGACCTCGATCATCCTGATACGCAACGAGCGATCGCTGAGATCAAGGCCGTCCTTAAAGAGGCCGGGCGACCTATCAGTTAATGCCCGATCTTAAGACGAGGAACAAAACCTTGGCCCCGCACTTCGTCGAAAATGGTGAGGGGCAAGTCGGCCTTGGGCATCCAAACGCGACCGACCTCCACTGCGGCAGAGACCGCGATGGCGGGAAAGATGTTGATTACAGCAGTTGTGCCATGAGCGGCTTTTATCGCTTGATAGGTTTGTCGCAGAACGCCGCGGAATTGTGCCAGGTCTTCGGGATAGCGCATGATATCGTTCCCGGGAGCATCGGTGTGAATGCTCCAAATTGACGCGTCTTCGCCAAGAACTGACGTAATGCGGTCGTCGTTGATCATGGCGCTGAGACCGAGCTTCAAGGCGACCGGACTACTTTTCTTTGTGGGCGTGGTCGTATCATAGCAAATGCGCGGGCCGGTCTTGGCCCAAGGCCAACCCGCCGGCTCGCGATGCAACTGATATACATCGGCCGGCGTTATATCGCCCAGTAGACGACCAAGTTCGATCAGCAGGGGAATAGGCGCTAGTGCAAAGACGGAAATGTGATTGATTTCACCGGAATCGATGCGCGACTTTACTAGCGTTGCGAACTGCTGACGTAGGTTTTCTGGTTCAAGTTTCCAGAATAGATCGGCCGCGTCAGTTTGGACGCTCCCTTTTACCTCTATAGCGATTGACTGACCGCCGGCAGGGTACCGGTCGGGAAAGGTTGCGGTGCGAACCTTCGGAAATGACACGGGCGAGGAGTGATTTCCGATGTTCGCGGCGTAACGAAGGACAAATGTTGCTCTATCTTCGGTGATCCCGGTGGCAATTTTTACGCGTTCTTCGTGCGCCGCCTTCATGTCGAGAAGAAGCTGCTCGGGATAGCAATCTTCTTCATCATCAATAGTCTTGTGATGCTTGTAACACATCATCATTAGGTTGCTTGGATCATCCGCGAGTTCGGGGGAGCGAATGGGATCACCGCGAGGGCCACCCGGCGTCTCTGCAATGATGTGCGCGATCAGGCCGTAGTTTCTATCCTCTTTGCCGGCAATGAAGTCATCGAGAAGATATTCATTGCAGCCGGGAAAATTGCAGCGGCCGCCTGAGCGAGTCCAAACTACAATGCGAGTGGAATATGAAACCATTTGCTGTCACTCGATGACGACGAAGAACCGATCGCTACGGCCGACACAAGCGCCGGTACGTTTGCGAATGAGAAATGCCTCGACCCAATGTATACCGCGATACTCAGTGCGCTCCCACCTAACACTGCGGGGCTTCGAGGGATAAAAACCGCCGCGCAATGCCTTAGCGTAGCCGGCGTAGCGATCCGTATTCACCACCTGCCACTGAACATCGTGGTCCTTGCTTGCGAAAGGAACGCCAGTCCCTCCTACTGCTTCAAATCGGATGTGATGATCCGCAGGAAGGACTTGACCTGACGCGACGGTCCCTGCTGGCGGCCCATTTTCGTGCAGGTGGACCGTCACCTTAATTGAAATAGGGATCGTTTGATTGGCCAACACAAACGGAGGTCGTTGTACCCAGGGCAAATCGCGCCGAACCAAGCCGAGCACGCTCAGGCCCACTAGCTTGACTGCTTGTACGGTGTCCCTAAACCTCTGCACATTGAAATTGGGGATAGGAACAAGCGATCTGGTGACTTCCTCGGTGAGAGCGTCCGCGCCTTTCGCGAACTCGTCCCCAAATATCCAGCGCCATTTTTTGATGCTCTGCTTTTCATCAGTCTCGCTGTAGGCCTCGTCAGTCCACTGACGGTATTTGTGGATCATCTCCCGAAAGTTGGCGTACTTGTCGTGATCCCAATGCCGATTGAAGTCCTCTATCGGCAATATGGGGTTGGGGATCTTGTGCAGGTCGGCCCTACCTTGAAGATAATGATCGAGACGCGAAATCAACGTGCGAAAGGCAGTCGGCAAATCAGGAAAATATGAAGGGCGGTAGTTGATATCCGCTTGACTGATTTGATTTGCGACGAGCGTGTTCAACAGCACTGACTTGCATGAGAATGTAGTCTTGGTATCGCGCAGATACTTGATGAGGCGCATGACGTGGACGAGATGATCGCCGCCGGCCAAATTATTGGCGTGCTGAAACCATTCGGTATATCGCTCGGAGTCGGTGGGCTCGAAACGGTCCTCCGTTCTATTGCATACCTCGTATCGGTGCGTGTGTCCGGGGCGTTCGACGACGCACGGAACAACATCGAGTTCAAAATCGCCTGCATAGTTCAAGGTGACGCAACGGTTTTTTAGCCCGACCATGTCCTTGTAGGTCTTGGACTCCAGAAAAAGGCTACGCAGTTTGAGAATGTAATCGTTGGTTGTCCAGCCCGGCACAGGATCAACGAACATTAGGAGATCGGCGTCAAAGCCGTTTTCGCCGGGCGGCTTGATAATTGTCTTATGCGCCCAAGAACCTTGCGAGCTAAATCGCTTGATGATGCGGCTCAGATCGGTGCGCCACAGAAAGTTCTCAATTGTCTCCACGCGATCGGTGAGGGTTTCGATCCGCGTCTTGTTGAGATTGACCTGACCCTCCAAGAACGTTTTGAACTCTCCAAGGTGTTTCATCTCGTAATTCCAAGAAAAAGGCCGATTTCGCGTGGAAATGGCGAAGAATCAAAGCGCAATTCTACAGTGAGTCGACAACCTGAAAGGGCCCTAAGGGCCGGAATGCGCGATATTCACAGGGGTGGTCGCGCGGCCGGACCTTGGCATGAGGCAGCGGGAAGGTCGCGCCGCAGATGGCTCATTCATCCGAACAGGAGGCAATTCGTCCGCCAAGCCTGACGCAATCGCGAAACCGCCACGGCTCAATAAAGCTGCCCGCCCACACCCCGCGCTCGCCTTGCCGCGCTTCAACTTGCGGCGCAGCATAGCGACACGCGGGGACGCAGGTCACCGGCCGCCGCGCGATGAAGCCGTCCAGTTTATTTATCGCCTTCGCACCGCACCGATATTGCAAGCTGTCATCGCCACGGCAAAGCGGGCTGCTTTCCGGCGCATCGATGCCCCAGAGGCGGATGCGGTCCCGTGGATTTCGAGCGTGTCGCCGTCGATGACGCTGGCTTGGCCGATCAAATCGGCGGACAATGCCGCGCCTGTCGAAGCGAGCAAGAGCAGCGTTGCGATCTGCATCATCACCGAACGATCCTATATTTCTTCGCGCGCTTCTTGCGCGGGTCATCGATCGCCTTGCGGTGGCGGTTGAGCGCACGCATGACACCGATCCGCGCGAACATAGTTGGCCCGCCGCTCTCGGCGACAAGCATCAGCGTCTCGATCGCCGCCTCCCATTCGGGCGCGTCGTGCTCGCGCTGCGGCAGTCCCGCGATGAAATGGCCCGCATCTCTCGGCGTCGTCAGCGTGCGGCCGTCGGACAGCGGAATCGGGTCGTCGAATTCGCTCTGCCAGCCTTGATCGACCATCCTACGGCTCGCGCTTATTACTGATCTCGCGCGCCGCAAGAGTCAGTTCAAGCTCGGTCAGCCGCTCGACGATCTCCTCGCAGTCGGATCGCGTCAGTGAACTCATGCCTCGCCGGGTCAATTCGTCTGTGAGGATCGTCGCTAGGATAGCTTTGACCGTCAATTCCGCCTCCGTCGGGAAAATCCGATCGTGATCGAAATGCAATCGAGGCGAGTAGTAGAACGCCGAACGGCAATTATGGGCAACAGCGTGCACCGCGCATCGGTATAACTACGGAGCGGCTGTCTGATCAATCAATGCCGCCAACCGTTCTTGTCGAACCCGGTCTTAAACCCCTTTGGCGGTCGAGGCGGATTGTCCTCGTCACTCGGATTGCAGCGCGGGCATGGCGCGCCAGCGCCGCCGCAGGCGCAGGCGTGCTCGCCTTCCCATGGCCGATGTGGGTGGTTCTCGCAGACCCAGCCGCAGTCCTCGCAAACGGTGCATCTCATCGGACGAGCACCCTTTCACCGCGCGCCCATGCGGCATACTTCCGCGCTGTCCAGTCGCGCTCTTGCCGCCGTGCCTCGAAATCGGCATCAGTCCGCTGGGGCAGGAAGATCGCCCACGCCGCTTCGAATGCGGCCCGCGCGCTCTCGAACGTCGCGGCGGTGCCCGAAGTCGCCTCGCCGGGATCGCTGCCGGGATAGAAGCCGCAGCGCCACTGCCAAGGGTCGGTGTCGGTCGGATTGCCGGAGCGCAAGCCGATCGTCCCAACATGGACATCGCCGAAAATCAACCACCTTTCCTGTCGGGCGTCAGGATCGCGGCGGCGGGTGAGCGTGGGCATGCGCGCATCAAAGCGGCGCAAAAGCCGCTTGGCAAATTATCATGCTGTTGTGGGTGAGACGGCGCAGGGACTACTGCCGGTCGCGGATGTGGAAAATCCGGTCGATCCATTCCGACAATTACAGGCGCACCGACCGGGATCAGCGAGCGCAGCGCGTCGTGGCGGATGCTGATAATGACCACCGGACGGCCGACTAAGCGGCGTCCGCGGCTGTGATCTCGGCGGCTAGCATAAAAATGTTCCCCTTTTAAGGATATTTGATGCGCGATTGAAACGCGCACCGCCGCTCGCCCGTTGGAGGGTAATCGAAACTGCTCGCGGAGATCCCCATGACTGACGAGGATATGCTCGTCCTGGCCGGATTGGCCGGCTTGGCCTGGTGGACATACGTCTTTCTGCCTCTGGTCTTTTTCTATACCTGAGGACGGGTTTGTTTGATGGATGTCGTCCCCGCTGATGTCGCGCGATCGTCAACTGTTGGTGAGCCGTTGAGGGCAATGCCACGCTGAGCCTCGCGTTTTGACCGTTTCTGTGCGTCGCAATTTTCGCGCGACTTGCGCATTAACGTCGCGCTTCGAGAGCGACGGTCATTGCGCAGCACCGCATCTCATTTCTGTACGCCGTGCAACATATCCTCTTTAGAGGGCTATCTCCTTCTGACCGAGCCCGTAAGGCCACTTTCCAATTTCGATCCGCTCGACAAGGAAAGCGCTAGTCGCGGGGTTCCAAGTCCACCGGATCACCTTGAAAGGAAGCTTCTCGCCGACTTCCTTCCAAAGCTGAAAGACATTCTTGTTGCACTCAGGATTGATCATCGGCCCGGTTGTCTTTGCTCCGCCCCAATCTCGGCCAGTCCCGCTCTGATCTCGGCATCAATCTCGGCAATGTCATGCGTCGTCAGATGCGACAGTCGCGACACGACGCGCGACGGCACCGCTAACATATCCGCACGGATTGCGTGCAGCACGCCTAACCACTCGATTTCCACAGCGATAGCGACCGGCCCACGAAAAAGCCCGACCCCAGAAGATGGGATCGGGCTGTCAACCAACCAGATTGGCGGCGGTCAGGCGACGAGCCGCAGTCCGGCCTCCGCTTGCCTTGTCGGTGCAGGCTCGCCGATGATCCGCCGAAGCTCGGCGGCCCACGCCTGCAGGACGTCCCGCTTCTCTTTCACCTCGCGATCCTCGGCGTGGACGTAGTGCTTGCCGGTGACGGGTGGCAGCTTGATGCCGTCCTCCGTCGTCACGCGATGATCCAAGCAAAGCGCAATCTTCGCCATCGGCTGACCGATCCGACGCGCCCAACTCGCCGCCGTCCGCCGCAGATCGTGTGGCGTGAACGGCTTCAACCCGAGCAACTGGCAGATGCCGGGCGTCCTCACCTTGCCCTTGCGCTTGTCGCCACGCAGCGCGTCGGCCATTGCTTTGCGGTGCATCGGCTTGTTGTCGAGCGGGCTGGCGAATACGAAATCCTTGTTGTTCCCCTTCAAGGCTTCCCTGACGATCTCCACCGCGAGGCTCGGCAGCGGCTGTTGGATCATTCGCCGTTTCTTCACCCGCTTCAATGGCACGTCGAGGC